>PBMI01000029.1 GCA_002722545.1 Opitutia bacterium
GCCAAGATGCTTCAAGCACTTGAAAAAGGAGCCAAAGTCAAAACAGCAGGAGGACTGTTCGGAACCATTACCGGCGTGAAAGAGGATCGCTTCGTACTGCGAATCGCCGAAAACGTGAAAATCGAAGTCGCCAAGGATTCAGTCGCCGAGAAGTTAGACTAAATCAGTCATTCTTTCCCTACCCCATCCAGCCATGAAAAAGTCCACCATCTGGAAACTTATTTTCATATTCCTTATCCTCTTGGTTAGCTTTTCGTTGGTTTCGCCTTTCGAAGACAGGGAACTAGGTGAATATGCCGAATCTCAAGCGAGCACGAATGCCGATTCGACAAAATATCCGGATCACGTCACTTTCTCATCCGTAACGAATAACATTCGTGCAGGTTTGGAGGAAGAAGAGGCTCTTGATTTCGAAAAACTTCGCAATTACGGGAAAGAAAACAAGTTGGATTACTCGGCCTATTTCCAGCCCCCGGAAGGAGTCTTCAACACTATCTTTTCACGACTGTTGCCATTTTGGATAAACCCTGGCATTCGGGCCTCTCACGTCAAGGATCGCGACAAGCGCAACGATGTTGTTCTAAGAACCCTGCTCACAAATTCACAAGCCGCCATCAAACTTGGCTTGGACCTGAGGGGTGGTATAGCGTTCACCATGGAAGCTCGTGATTTAAACGTCACTTCGGATGACGGTGATGCTTCCGGTGCTACGGCAATGGATAAAGTCGTGGAAATCATGAATGAGAGGCTTAACGCCTTTGGAGTTGCCGAAACCGTCGTACAAAAGAAGGGAGATCGGGCTATCGAGATCAAGATTCCGGATAGGACGACCAAACAGAATCCCGGTATGATCGAAGATTTACAAAGGCCGGCCAAATTGGAATTCCGAATCGTAAACGTCGATTCAACCGTCAGGCAACCCAACGAAGACAACGAGGATTGGACAAACGACGAGGGAATTCTCTATCGTTCCATGACCAGGAGCGACGCCGAACCGAACGAAAACCCCATATGGGTCCAGCAGTTATCTTCTGCGGAAGGTGATATCGTACAGGAAGCTTTCCCTCGGCAAGACCAAATGGGAGGATGGGAAGTCGGGTTGGATTTCACCAAAGAAGGCGGTGAGAAGTTTGCGACCCTCACCGAAGAAATCGCTCAAACTTCGGATTCAATTACCGGAGCGCCCGGAAGACTGGCTATCATTTTGGACGGACAATTGGAAAGCGCTCCAACCGTAAAACAGAAAATCGACGGAGGTAGTGCTGTAATAAGCGGAAACTTCAGCTACAGGGAAGCCAAACTTCTTTCCGACATTCTGAACAACCCCCTTAAGGTTTCTCTTGAAATAGGAGAGAAGTACGAGGTTTCTCCGACCCTTGCAACCAGTGCGTTGGACAGTAGCCTGTCCGCATGCTATTTGGGTGCTGCCCTCGTTATAGCCTTCATGATATTGTGGTACAAGGCCGGGGGATTCGTTGCTGTTTTTTCCGTAGGAACAAACGTGTTGTTGGTCGTTGCCTTGTTAGCTGGTATTTTTCAAGCCACCTTCACACTGCCTGGCATGGCTGCACTTGTCCTCACCATAGGGATGGCAGTGGATGCCAATATCTTGATTTTCGAACGAATCAGGGAAGAACTCCGGGCAAACAAAGGGCCTGAAAACGCTCTCGAAGGAGGTTATGCCAAGGCATTTTCAACAATCATCGACGCAAACCTTACGACCTTGATTACTGCATCCATCCTAATTTGGCTGGGGACCGGACCAATCAAAGGCTTTGGGATCACTCTGGCGATCGGTATCGTCACATCCGTCTTTTGCGCTCTTTTTATCAGCAAAACTCTCTTGAGGCTTTTGCTTCAACTTGGCCTCAAAACCCTTATCAGTCTCAAGCCGATAGAAAAGAAGAGAACAATTAACGAAATCGACTTCTTGAAATACCGTAATCCGGCTTTGCTCATCTCTTGGTTGATCGTCGGCATCGGACTCTTTTCTGTTTATCAAAACCAAGACAAAATCTTGGGCATTGATTTTCGTGGCGGAGAAGAGTTGATTGTTTCTTTCGACGAAATGGTCGAACCATCCGAGATCGGCAATCTCTTTAGCCAAAACAAAGATATCGGCGAAGTGCAACATGTCTATCGCTCGGAAGTCGGGACCGGCGAAGGAGCCTCACGGTTGGTCCTGCAAACCGAACCGGAAAAATCCGCGTTGGCTTTGGCTCTGCTGCAGGAAGAATTTCCGACAAGCGGTTTTTCAGTAGGAGACGGAGGGGGAGAAACAGCCATAAGCGGATCCGTCAGTGAACAGATCAAGTATGACGCATTGCTTTCGGTCTTGGTCGCGCTATTGGGTATTCTTTTCTATGTAGCGGTACGTTTTGAGATGGGCTATGCGATCGGTGCCGTCGTTGCGACGATCCATGACGTATTGATGACAATCGGACTCTTTGTTCTGCTGGGGCATCTATCTGGCGGAACGATATGCTCTGGTCAATTCACCGCCCCAATGCTGGCATCCGTTCTCATGATCGTTGGTTACTCGATTAACGATACCATAGTGGTTTTTGACAGGATACGCGAGGAACTGGAAATGAACCCCGTTATAAACTTGAGAAAGATCATCACGATCGCCATCAATCGCGTTCTGTCACGATCCATCATAACCAGTGTGACGACTCTGCTTGCAGCGGTTTCTCTTTGGATCTTCGGTGCCGGGGTAATCAACGACTTTGCCTTCATCTTCGTTATCGGAATTCTCACAGGTACCTTTTCCTCTGTTTTCATCGCAAGCCCGATCTTCTTCTTTTGGCACAAGGAGGATAGAAGACACGTCGAGGAAGGAGAGATGTTACCTAATTACGATTGGCAAACTTCCACGACCAAGGAATAAACCGAGACTGAACAGAGAAAGTTATCGTTGGTATTGCACTTTCCCGACTTATGCTTTGGATTGAAGAGGTAGTAGACGACGATAAAGTCGTCGACTTCTCCAAGTCGCTTTCAATTTCGAACTTATTAGCTCGGCTTCTCCTCATCAGCGGCATAGAGGAAAGCGAGCAAGCCAGCCTTTTTCTAGAACCAAAGCTCGCTCATCTTTCGGATCCTTTTGACCTTCCTGGCTTAAAGGATGCGGTGTTGAGAATCAGTCAGGCAATCACAAAGAAAGAGCCGGTACTTTTGATCGGAGACTATGACGTCGACGGGATTACTTCCACTGTAATAGTCAAACAAAACCTCATGAACTTGGGTATTGATCCGCATTACGTAATACCAAGGAGAAAAGACGAGGGCTATGGCCTGACCTCCGAAGTATTGGCTCGAGGTCTTGGACTCGCGGATTTTAAATTGGTCATTGCCCTGGATTGCGGAACCAATTCCTACAAGCAAGCGAATGAGCTCAAAGAAAAGGGAATCGACTTGGTGATTGTGGATCACCATCAGGCTAAAGGTGATCTAGCCGAGGGGCCCATCATGCTAAACCCTCACCTTCACCCGAATCAGGGAGAACCGTGGAGAAACCTGTGCACGGCGGGCTTGGCCTTCAAGCTCATTCACGGCTTGCTCAAATACTTAAGGGAAGAAAAAATGAGTCGGGCATTTGAAGTGAATCCGGCCGAAAGCCTACCTCTTGCGGCATTGGGAACCATAGCCGACCTAGTGCCCTTGAAGGGTGAAAATAGAATCTTGGCTCGTTTTGGCCTCAAACATTTAGGTAACAAACCAAGTATCGGGCTTCAGGCTTTATTGGAAGAATCCGGTCTAAAACTTGGCTCTCCGCCCGAAATTGAGGACATCACCTTCAAGCTTGCTCCTCGCATCAACGCGTGTGGAAGATTGGATGACCCCGAAGTAGCATCCTCTCTCATGCTCGAAAGCGATTTGGTTACTTGCAGAAAGTTGGCAAGACAAATGAACAAGTACAATGAAGAACGAAAGGCGATCGAAGCTCGACTCACCGAGCATGCACTAAAATTAGCCGAAGAGAATTTTTCCGACAAAACGGCGGTCGTTGTTTGCGGCAAGGGAGATGCTTGGAATCCAGGTGTGGTTGGTATTGTCGCAGGGAAAATGTCCAACGCATTAGGTAAACCCTGTCTCGTATTAGCCGAAGCCGAAGATGGTGCATACAGAGGATCCGGGCGAGGCATACAAGGACTGAACTTGGTAGACGCTTTGTCCCAATGCCAAAACTTTCTCACTCATTGGGGGGGGCATCCGGTAGCCGTGGGTTTGACTGTGGAAAAAGCAAACTTGGAACCTTTCACCGATGCCTTTGTAACGGCGGTCGACACACTGACCGGAGGAAAAACAACTCCCCCAAGCTTAAGAATTACCTCCACTGTCGAAGAAAGTGATCTGAGACCTGAACTGCTCAACGAACTCAAAAAAATGGCTCCATTCGGGCAAGAAAACCCAGAACCTGTTCTTGCCTTGAAAAATATCCGTTTAGCTCAAAACCCCCGGACTGTCGGAGATGGATCCCATTTTCAATTCTCAGTGCGCAACGGAACTGACATTGTTTCTGGAATCGCCTGGAAAATGGCTGATCGAATGCCCCCCGGAGATCAAAATATTGACTTGGCCTTCCGGCTGAAATGGAACAATTGGAACGGTCAAAAGAACCTGCAAATGGAATTGCAGGACTGGAAACTAAGCGAGAGCGATTAAGGGTCGATTTTTCCCTCAAGAAAGGAAATGATTTCATCCTCCGACATTCTTTCCTGTTTGGTCGTATCCCGATCTCTAAGGGTTAAGGTTCCGTCTCCCTCCAGGGTTTCGAAATCGACGGTCAAACCAAATGGAACGCCAATTTCGTCAATCCTCCGGTATCTCCTGCCAATTGCCCCACCCTGATCGTAAAGTACGTTCCACTTCTTTTGCAGGCGGTGATAAAAACTTTTAGCCTTCGCCACCAACTCGGGCTTGTTCTTGACCAAAGGAAATACTCCAGCCTTTACAGGTGCTACCCGTGGATGAAAACGAAGAAGAGTCCTTTTTTCACCCTCGACTTCGTCAATTTGGTAAGCCGAACAAAGCACCGCAAGAAAAGTTCGATCAACACCCAGGCTCGGTTCGATGACGTTGGGTAAATATTTCGATTTGAGGCTTTCGTCAAAATATTCGAGATTCTTACCGGAATGCTCTTGGTGTTGAGTCAAATCAAAGTTTCCACGTGCAGCTATTCCCTCCAATTCATGTTCCCCAAAGGGAAACTTGAATGTAATATCCGTGCACGCTTGAGCGTAATGGGCTAGCTTTTCATTAGGATGTACCTCTTCCCCCAAAAACTCATCCGTCAAACCTATCGAGCTAAACCAACCTTTTCTTGTGTCTATCCATTCGCGGTGATAGCGCCTCCACTCCTCTTCACCAGGCGGAATGAAATACTCGATTTCCATTTGCTCGAACTCACGTGAACGGAAAATAAAATTCCTCGGCGTAATCTCGTTTCGAAACGCTTTTCCGATCTGAGCAATACCAAATGGGACCTTGACCCGACCGGTATCCACCACGTTTTTGAAATTCGCAAAGATTCCCTGCGCAGTTTCCGGACGAAGATAGCAAAGAGAAGATCCATCCCGCAAAGCCCCGACGTGAGTCTCGAACATCATGTTGAATTCCCGCGGTGGCGTAAGCGAACCCACTGTACCGGTAGCTGGTGATGGGACCTGCCCCTGCTCCTCCGCATCCAGTTCGTCGTAGGGCCTGAGATCCAAGGATTCCAGAGAACCTTGCATGGCGGCCTTTCTTTTCATGCGCTCCGCCTTTTCTGTGGCTTCATCTTCCATCTTTTCAGATTCAATAAGAGAGACCCAGCCCAAACTAGTGCCATCCACCCGTACTTCGGCAGCAAAAAGTTGATCGGCCCTGTATCGCATTTTTGATTCCTTGCAATCGACCATCGGATCAGTGAAACCATCAACATGCCCTGATGCCTCCCACACTTTGGGGTTCATGATGATACCCGAATCAAGGCCCACCATATCGTCGCGGCGCCTGACCATGTCTTCCCACCAAGCATCCTTGATGTTTTTTCTCAACTCGACGCCCAAAGGGCCATAGTCAAAAAAGCCGTTGAGACCTCCATAAATCTCGGATGATTGAAAAACAAACCCCCTCCGCTTTGCAAGTGAGACGATTTCGTCAAGTAAGCTAGTTTCCTTGGCCATAAAATATAGTTCCTCTTACTAGCGGACTATTGCCTCGCATTCAACCAAGAACTCCACCGGAACCACCCGAATTGCGAATTGACTCTGCAATGTAATGCCATTTGAATTTAACCATGAAAGCTTTTTTGCGATCCATCTCAAAACCCCTGATTCTAGTTGGTCTTTCATGCGCCTGCCTTTTCGGTTCTGGTTGCAAAATTTTCCCAGGGACGCAGAAATATTTTTCCAAGAACGTTAACGTAGCAGGTGCTCTGACACATTCACCCAACTCGTTCGCTCCCATAGAAACAGGAACCATTCGGCTTCAGTCGGAAGAATTGTGGTACCGACGCGATTTCAGCGGGAATAAAACTACTTTTCTCTGGGGGTTGTTTACCTTCACGGACTATTAGATTTACTAGCTTTTGGCTATCGGCGATTAGAACTCTTAAACGTAGTACCTAATTTCCTTTTTTATAATTAGAATAATTCCATTTTGGGATTGAAAACATGGTCAAAGTCGATATCCTGTTCTTCAAATGTCATACACACTCAATGATCAGGACAAAGAAGATTTGCTCACTGCTTTAAAAAGGAAGGGCTTGCGCCCGACTAAGCAGAGATCTTCCGTCTACGAAGTCATCTTGGGGAAAAAAGATCATCCCAGTGCAGATGAAATCCTCCTTCGGGTCCGTCGAGTTCTTCCCACTATCTCCCTTGCTACTGTGTACAATTGTGTGGAAACCCTCGTCGACTGCGGGTTGGTTAGGCAGGTAAACATCGACCGCGCACCCACCCGTTTTTGTCCCAACTTGACTCCTCATGCCCACTTTAAGTGCAGCAGAACCGGGGAAATATTTGATCTAGCGATGGATTCAACGACAATTTCCAACCTCAAGTCCATTCTTCCGGAAGGTTTTTTGGCTGAAAATTTTGATCTTTCTTTCATCGGTTCCACCAAAAAACCTCTCAGCTAATCATCTTCCCAACTTATAATCACCAAAGTGAGCTCTCTTAAAATTGAAAACCTGACCGCCTCCATTGACGGTAAAAACATTCTCCAGGACTTGCACCTTGAACTTCCAGCCGGCGAAGTTCACGCAATCATGGGACCAAACGGGAGTGGCAAAAGCACTCTTTCCAAAGTTCTTGCCGGGCATCCCGACTACCAGGTTTTGGCTGGCACCGCAAAACTAGACGAGCACGAACTCTTGGGTTTGGCCCCTGATGAGATTTCCAGGCTTGGACTCTTTTTGGCCTTCCAATACCCAATAGAAGTTCCCGGCGTCAGCATAGCGAACTTTATTCGCTCAGCGCTGCAAGCGCGCCTTCCTGAAGGAGAAAGCATCAAAGCTGTTGATTATTACAAAACTTTGTACGAGAAAATGGATGCTTTGTGTATGGATAGAAAATTCACCTCCCGTTCTCTCAACGAAGGGTTTTCCGGCGGGGAAAAGAAAAGGTGCGAAATCTTGCAAATGTCTCTTCTTAATCCAAAATATTGTATTTTGGACGAGACCGACAGTGGCCTGGACATAGATGCCCTCAAGGAAGTTTCATTGGGTGTTAACCAAATGAGAAGCCCCGATCGTGGATTTCTGGTCATAACTCATTACCAGAGACTTCTCGATTACATCGTACCCGACAAAGTTCATGTCATGTGCGACGGTAAAATTGTTATGTCCGGGGACAAAGACCTAGCCATCGAGCTTGAAAACAAGGGCTACGATTGGATTCGTCCAGAAGTTGCCGCCTAACCGCAAAGGTATTGCCAATGAATCTTACTTTACTTTTTTCACAATGACCACGGAAGCCAATGTAAATATCGATCGGGAGAAAGGAAACTTTCATTTCAACACCAACTATGCCTATGACGCGGGAACGGGCCTTTCCGAGGACGCAGTTAGGTATATATCCGAAGTAAAGGAAGAAGAGCCTTGGATGCTTGGTTTCAGAATGAAAGGATTGTCTATCTTCGAGAAAAAGCCCATGCCGACTCATTGGGCCACCAAAGACTTGGAAAACATCAACTTCGACGTGATCCGTTACTATCTTGCCAAAGGTCAAAAGCCCAGCAGGACATGGGATGAAGTTCCGGACGACATTAAGAATACCTTCGAAAGATTGGGCATTCCGGAGCAGGAGAGGAAATTCCTGGCTGGTGTTGAAGCTCAATTCGACAGCGAAGCGGCTTATTCCCGGATGAAAGACGACTTAGAGGAAAAGGGCGTCATTTTCGTTGGCTCGACGGAAGGACTCAAGGATCACCCTGAGATCTTCAAGAAATGGTTTGGCAAGGTTATCCCTACTTCCGACAACAAGTTTTCCGCCCTCAACAGTGCGGTATTCAGTGGTGGAAGCTTCATTTATATTCCGCCGGGAGTGAAATTGGAGCAACCTCTTCAAGCTTATTTCCGCATCAATGCAGAAAACTTCGGACAGTTTGAACGTACTTTGATTATCGCGGACGAAGGTTCCGAAGTCACTTACATGGAAGGCTGTACCGCTCCAAAATTCGAAACTTCGACTCTTCACAGCGCAGTGGTAGAACTGGTCGCCCTTCCAGGAGCGAAGATCCAATACATTACCGTTCAAAACTGGTCCAATAACGTCTTTAATTTGGTAACCAAAAGAGCACTGGCTCACGAGGAGGCGGAAGTCAGATGGATTGACTGCAATATCGGATCCCGACTGACAATGAAGTATCCGGGCGTAATCCTCAAAGGCAGAAAAGCTCGGGGCGAGGTTTTGTCGATAGCTTTGGCCAACGAAGGACAGCACCAAGACACAGGAGCCAAAATGGTGCATGCCGCCGATGAGACGACGAGCAACGTGATCGCCAAATCCATTTCGATAGGTAAAGGGCGCTCATCTTACCGTGGTTTGGTTCAAATCCCCGGACATTTCAAGCATTGCCGTAACAACACCGAATGCGATGCCCTTCTCATCAACAGTGAGAGCGAGACGGACACTTATCCCGCGATCACTGTTCAAGGTAGTGAAAATTCCGTTCAACATGAAGCAAGCGTTTCGAAAGTCAGTGCCGAACAAATTTTCTACATGCAACAAAGAGGAATGAACGAAGGGGAGGCAATGAGTTTGTGCGTAAATGGATTCGTAAATGATCTGATACGAGAGTTCCCCATGGAATACAGCGTCGAGCTCAAAAGGCTCATCGACTTGGAAATGGAAGATTCCGTCGGTTAATACCCGAACTCCCATCATGAGCCTATCTTCAACCCCACCCGAGCCGGAACCTTCCCTGCTTTCATCAGAATCCTTTTTTGATGAGTTTGCAGACAAAAGATCCTGGGAACCAGGTTGGCTTGCCGATTTCCGGAGGGAAAACTGGGAAAAGACCAAGCAACTGACCACCAACTTAAAAGACGATCGTTGGCGTTTCTCTCCCAAAGCTCGCTTTGGATACAAAGCAGTCTCCGGGCTTGCTCAATCCGAGGACAGCATTGTTTTCGATGCTCCTGAGGCAAACGGAAAAACGGCTACCCTCGAACAATTGGACAGGATATTACTACAAGAACCAAATCTCCTGATTGATCTGCCGAATCTCGCAGGCCCGAATTTAGGAGCTGATCAAAGTTTCCATCTTGCCCGGGCGTTTGCCGAAGCAGGTTTCTATCTGCGTGTTGGCAAAAACCAGAAACCAGACTCCCCTCTTTTTGTGGACCACAGCACGAACTGCGAGGGCCTGGCAAGGTTTCATCTCAACGTAATAGAACTCGAGCCCTTTTCCGAGGTGACTCTCGTCGAAAGAATTAGTTCCACCAATTCGGATAGTGGAGGACTTTTAACCAACCTTACGCATGTGAAGGCTGGAGAAGGATCGAAACTCACCAGGATAATCATTCAGGAAATGAATCAACACAGTTCTTTCCATAACCTGGAAAACATTGAGGTTCAGAAGAATGCAATTATGTGTAACCTCGCCATACACTTGGGATCTGCCCAAACTCGTGTGGAGTCCAAAGGCTCACTTACTGAAGCAGGAGCTGAATTTGAGAATCTATCCGTTACCTTGGCAACCAAAAAACAATTGTTCGACCAAAGAACCATGCAGCATCACTTGGCTGCGAATGGCAAAAGTACACTGACTTTCAAAAATGCTCTGGCCGACCAGGCGAAAACGATTTTCTCGGGACTCATCAAGGTCGAAAATGAAGCTCAGCAAACCAACTCCTATCAAACAAATCGAAATCTGCTCTTGAGCAACGAAGCCAAGGCGGACTCAATGCCCGGACTGGAAATACTTGCCAACGAGGTGAAGTGCAGCCACGGTGCAACCACGAGCAAGATAGACGACCAAGAACTGTTTTATCTTCTCAGTCGGGGAATTTCCCGAGCCGTAGCCGAGCGTCTGATTATCCTCGGCTTTTTCGAGGAAGTAATAGAAAAAATAGGAATGCAAGACCAGCTCGCAGACGTCAGAGAGAGAATCGCCAACTCGTTTACCGAGTAACCCCATTTTTCAAGTCATGTCCAATAACCAAGAAGAAATAGAACTGACCAGAGACGTATCGGCTACCTTGATCCCTCATGGCGAGGAGTTCAATCTACCCCAAGGTGAAAAGGTTACTGTCACTCATCGTCTTGGTGGAAACTTTACCGTCATGACGCTTCAGGGCATGTACCGTATAGCGGCCAAAGACGCCGATGCCCTCGGCGAAGAAGCTTCCGCCTCTTCGCACAAGAATCAAGATGGGAATCAAGAGCCGGCAAACGCTGAAAAAATCAGGGAAAACCTCAAGTCCGTTTTTGATCCGGAAATCCCCGTCAACATTGTTGATTTGGGTCTAATTTATCGCGTTGAGATCGAAGAGATTCAAGAGAAAGGGAGAGTCGCTTTCGTCGACTTAACACTGACGGCCCCCGGTTGCGGAATGGGACCCGTCATCGCCGAAGACGTGAAAGGCAAGGTATTGGAACTGCCAGGCATTGATGAAGCGGAGGTAGAGATTGTGTGGGACCCACCCTGGACACAAGACCTGATCTCAGAAGAAGGAAAGATGGAATTGGGTCTTATTTAACCCAAAGCGGGTTTTCTTCTTGTCCTTTCCCGTCGTCACCCTATTCAACCTAGGCTGAAAGATGACTATCGATAGCAAAACGATTCGAATTGCCTTGGGAACCGACCATGCTGGTTTCGCCTACAAAGAGGCAATTAATTTTTTCCTTTTGGAAAAGGGCTACCAAACTAAGGATTTTGGAACTTTCTCTGAAGAATCTGTTGATTATCCAGATTTTATTCGTCCAGCTGCAGAGGCGGTTTCCGAAGGTTTATGTGATTTGGGGGTTGTTCTTGGAGGGAGTGGAAATGGAGAGGCAATGGCGGCAAACAAGGTGCGTGGGATCCGATGCGCTCTTTGTTGGTCCGTTGAGACTGCCAAGTTAGCCAAGGAGCACAATGATGCCAACATGCTCTCTCTTGGCGAAAGACAAATAACTGAAGAATTAGCCCTTGAGATCGTGCATACCTGGTTACAATCGACCTTTGAAGGAGGAAGGCACGCAAGGCGCATTCAAATGATCGACCCATCGATTTAATTTCACTACAACTAAAGCAAAAATTTTTATGAGCGAAGAAAAAGACAAAAAGCGGGATTCAGTCACCGAAATGATTCAAAGCAAGTTTCTTGAGGAAAGAAAGATATTTCTTTGGGGCGAGGTAAGCGATCGATCTGCAAGAGATCTGACGGAAAAGCTTCTCTTTTTGGAAACATCCGACCCAGGCAAAGAAATTACCTTCTACATCAATTCACCGGGTGGATCAATTACCGCGGGGATGGCTATTTTCGACACAATGCAACTGATCAGCTCCCCGATCAAGGTCGTTGTTACGGGTATGGCTGCGAGCATGGGGTCGATCCTCCTTTGTGGCGCAACCAAAGGAAGGCGTTTCTTGTATCCTCATTCAAGAGTTCTCATTCACCAACCTCTCATAACCGGACGCATGGTTGCGGCCGCCGTCGACATTAATATTCAAGCCGAGGAAATGGAGAAACTCAGAGAAGAGCTCAACGGAATTCTCGCCAAGACCTCTGGACAGGATTTGGAAAAAATCCAACTTGATACGGATCGGGATTTCTATTTGAACGCGAATGAGGCCATCGAATATGGATTGGCCGACCAAATCGTTGAAAAGATTTGATTCAAAGCAAAGGCTTACCCATTTCCGACACGGGAAGCTCGTCGACGAGGACCCATTCCCTTGGGTATTTTTCACCTGAAAGGGTTTGCCCAACAATACCTTTGATGCGGTTCAGATCGGCACCCATTGGAGACAAGTAAGCGGTCACCTTTTGCCCCCACTGCTCATCCTTGATTCCGACGACCAAGCATTGCTCGACCAAGCCTGAATCCAAGATTGTTTTCTCCACTACGCCTGGGTCAACTTTTTCGCCGCCAGTTACGATAACCCGGTCTCCCCTTCCCAGGACTTTCCAATAACCTAAACGATCGACTTCACCGTAGTCCTCGGTTCGATAGGAATAATCGGATCCAAAATGAATGGGAGGTTTCGCCAAACATAAACTTTTGGACTTCACCGCTACCTTACCCAAGTCGGATAACACCCGCAATTCGGCGTGAGGGAGAGCTTTCCCTACCCCTTCCCGCCCGTTTAGAAATTCATCCGCGGAAAGCAAAGTAATCATTCCCGCCGTCTCACTCATCCCGTAAGTTGGCCAAATGGGCAGAACTTCTTTGCGGCAAAGAGCAGTCAACTTTGGGCTCATCGCCGCTCCTCCGACGAAAACACCTTTGGCTTTCCTGAGGTTTGAGACGGCCTTAGGTGATTTGATGAGATGAAAAAGTTGAGTGGGCACCAAGGACAACCAGCGCCCCTCAAGCTTTGCACCCAATCGATCTTCCCCTAGGTCGCGGTATGAACAAAAGAAAACCGAACCCGAAGTACGAATGGCACGGTGCACTTGCATCCATCCCCCCAAGTGATGCAAAGGCAGGCAACAAACCGACGAAATCGGCTGAAGGCCAATCTTGGCCTGCAATCCTTCCACCGCTTGGTCAAGGGTATCGGTAGAGTGGACGACTCGAGTGGTTCTCCCAGATGTGCCTCCCGTCTGAAAAGCGAAAATTTCAGCCCCCGAAGTCGTAGAAAAATCGATTGTGGATAAAGGCCTTGGGTTGTCTTTGGTAAAATGAACTGCGGGCAAATCTTCAAAAAGATCAAACACCTTTTTTGCGAAAAGGAGCTTGGGGTCTTTGGGGTCATTGTCGGGATCAAGCCAAAGCTTGGATCGGACTCCATACCTACCACTCATAAGGATTCCCAGAGTTGATCCAACTGAAGAACGCCAACCGCATGGGGGATCAACGGGTTGGAGTGGTGTTCGGCGAATTCCTTCGGATTGCCCTTGAACAAAGACCGGTCGAGACCGGCGACCGCCCTGGAATGGGATGCACACCGACAAACCGCCTCATAACCGAAAGGGCTTTCGAAAACAGTGGATACGATTGATTTTTCCGGTTCCGACTTGATGAACCGGATCATTTCTTCCCAATCGGGGAAAAGAGATGGTTTGATCACATAGTACCCCTCCCATCCGTTAATCCTCAAAGGTTCAGGCCCTCCTCCCTCAACAATCGATTCATCCAAAGCAAACGGGACGGAAGTACCCCTTGATAGAGATTTAAGTTCTTCCAATTGACCGACCGCGAGAGGTTGTTCGACAAACTCCAACTTGGTTTCACCTTCCAACGCATCGATCCACAACTGCAAAGACTCGATGCTCAGAGAACCATTTGCATCAAGGCGTACCTTTGCCTGTTCAGGCAAACGAGACATCCACTCGAGAATCTCATCGATTTCTGATTTGGGAGAGCCCAAGCCTATCTTTCTTTTCCGAGTGAGGTTGACAGGATTCTCCTCCAAAACATCAAGCCCGGAGCACATAATCGGGGTTCCTTTAAAATCACCGGCAAATCGCCAAACCTCCGAGGACAGGCAGGATAGAGCAGACAGAAAAATGGGGGTGAAGCTCGTACTCCCTCCTCGAGCCCAAGCTTCAACCTCGGGTAGAAGATCGTCGATATCGCAATTCGTAAATCCAGGTGTCGGAGCGACTTCGCCGTAGGAGACCAAACCGTCGGACTGTTCTTCTCTGAGTATCATGCTCCGGCGACCTTCCCATACACCGTGCGCAGTACGCAGTGGATAAGCGAATTTTTCATCGTAGAGACGGAACTGACGTGATGCTTTCATGGAATAATCTTGAGAGAATAAATGCTTTCTATCATATATAATATACTCATACGATGACGTAAGGACGAATTATGGATGATGACTTTTACCTTAAGGCTGATGAATTCTTCAAACAATGCCTACCAACTGGTCTGACATTTGACGATGTCTCCTTGGCGACTCGCTATTCGGAAGTCGTGCCTAGAGAGGTTCGTCTTGAAACTTCGCTATCCGAGGCGATTAAACTCAGCATTCCTATCTTGTCTTCGGATATGGATACGGTGACCGAATCCGAAATGGCAATCGCAATGGCTCTTTGCGGGGGAATCGGCTTAATCCACTATAACATGAGCAATCGCCAACAGGTCAAAGAAGTTGCTCGCGTCAAATACCACGTTCACGGTCTTATTCAAAACCCCATTACCATAACAGCGGACAAGCACATCGGGGATATCATCGAACTGATCGACGAGAAGCATTTCCAGTTCAGAACCTTTCCAATCGTAGACGAAAAAGGAAAATTGCTTGGATTACTACCAGGCAGAGTAGTCAAGCAAAGGTACCGCGAACGCAAGGTGACCGATGGTATGCTAGCCAGAAACGAGGTCTACACGATTTGCGAGGACGAAATAGGCAACGACCCGATCACAACTGCGGATCGGTTTTTCAGCCAGCATATGGGGATCCACAAACTTTTGGTCGTGGACAAGGAGGATCGATTACGGGGACTCTACACGCTGAGTGATATTGAACGCATTATGGAAGAGAGCCGCGAGCACGTTAAGCCAGCCCGTGATTCCAAATTTCGACTTCTTTGTGGAGCCGCGGTTTCGGTTCCTCGAAAAACGGACGGCGGAATGGATCAAGACAATTTACACGAACATATCGCTGAGATGGTTGAACAAGGTCTCGACGTCGTTGCAGTCTCGACAGCCCATGGTCATACCAAAGGAGTGGGTGAAGCCACAAAATTCATCAGAGAATCCTTTCCGGATTTGACGATTATGGCAGGAAACGTGACTTCAGGAGAAGGAGTAGAGTTCCTCGCCGATGCAGGTGCCCATGCGATCAAAATTGGACAAGGGCCAGGATCCATCTGTACGACCAGGGTGGTCGCCGGAGTAGGCGTTCCGCAGATGAGCGCCTTGTACGCCGCATCTTTGGGGGCCCGCAAAAAAGAAGTGGCGATTCTGGCCGATGGAGGAATCACCAAATCCGGAGACATCGTCAAAGCGCTCACCTTGGCTCAAGGAGTTATTTGCGGAGGACTTTTGGCGGGTTGCAAGGAAGCGCCTGGCAGAATCGTCGAAATCGAAGGTAAATATTACAAACAATATCGGGGCATGGGAAGTATGGAAGCAATGAAGGATGGCTCCGCCGCTCGTTATGGTCACCAGAAGGAAGACTTGAGAGCGAAAAGCACCCCCGAGGGAATCGAAGCTCTCAAGGAAGTAGCGGGTTCGGTTAGCGAGACAGTCGAAAGCCTTGCCGGAGGATTGAGAGCAGGATTGGGATATTTGGGAGCACAAGACGTATCCTCACTTCGCAAGCAAGCACGATTTGTACAGGTCACCCCCGCAGGACAAAAGGAATCCTCACCCCATGACGTCATTGAGGTGAAAAGAAGCGACTTCGCT
Organism: Opitutia bacterium; assembly: GCA_002722545.1. Taxonomy (GTDB): domain Bacteria; phylum Verrucomicrobiota; class Verrucomicrobiia; order Opitutales; family Seribacteraceae; genus Seribacter. The sequence continues at coordinate 16,002 of PBMI01000029.1, forward strand.
CGATCCTAATTCCGTCACCACTGAATTAATCGAATCATGAAGATGCGAAATAGTATGGAAACAAATCTTTTTTCCGTCTCTGGAATCAGCATGGGAGACGAAGGGAAAGGACGAGTCGTCCATGAGATCCTAGAGCAAATCGAAAGCGATTCCGGAGAACCTGCCGCTGGGGTAATGAAGGTGAATGGTGGAGCCAATGCGGGTCACACCGCAGCGGGGCTCAAACTCAATTTACTCCCATCGGGAGTTGGGAATCCCCGCGTCCCAAAGCTTCTAATCGGGGCCGGCGTCGTTGCAGACCCCAGAAAGTTCATTTGGGAAGCCAAGCCATTGGAAGCAAGAAGCATATCCGTTTTGCCTCGCCTGCTCATAGACGAAAAAGCCCAAGTCAGCGACCTTACACACAGACTACTTGACCTGGCATGGGAAAACTATCGGGTCCAACAGCTCGGAATGGAGAGTAGAGGCTCTACTGGACGAGGCATAAGCCCTGCCTATTCGGATGAAACGGGGCAGTGGCAAATATTCTATCTTGCCTTCAAGCAAGACCGAAAGCTCTTTGCATCGGCATTGCAAGGTCGCGTTCAAAGAGCAATGGACACCATCCGGCACGTGTGCAAGGTTACGGAAGAAGATTGGAGTTCGTTCTTTGAGACGCTTAGCGAGTCAGAACTACGTGCAAACAAAGCCTCAGTAGATGAAGGCATTTTTTCTTCCGATGAATTTGATTTCAACCGATTTCAGGGCAAAGACACCTTTAGTTTGGATTTTGACCTACTCGAGGAAGTCTATTGGCAAGCAGGTAGTACTCTTGCGTCATGTATTGGCGATATTCGAACGGTCTTGCTGGAAAGCAAAAAGTCAAAACGACCAGTGGTGGCAGAATTCGGCCAAGCCTATTGGCTCGACAAGAGACACGGATTCACGCCGAACGTAACGGCTTCCCATACCACAGGAGCGGAGTTATTTCATTCCGGGGGAATTCCTCTTCAGCAAGTCAAGGAGATCGGATGCTGCAAAGCATATGATACTAAAGTCGGGACTCATCACTTTCTCACTCAGATCGATCACGAAGTAGACCGTTTGGGAAAAAAGCTATCCAAACTAGAGTTCGGCACCTCGACTGGTCGCCAGCGAATGGTCGGGTGGTTCGATGCCGTGGAGAAAGGAAATGCCTTGCGATACGGGGGCTTTGACGAATTGGTGATTAACAAACTCGACGCTCTCTCGATGGATCAGGGTTGGGAGGAGAAGTTAAGAATTTGCACGGCTTACCGTTATCCAGACGGAACGCTGACCACAAGCGTACCACGAAGCGAAGAAATCCGGCAAACTCTTGAACCCGTTTACGAAACCTTGAACGGATGGAAGGTAGACATTGGTTCCATCACGTCATATCACCAACTCCCCGAAGAGGCTCGGACTTATGTGTGCAGAATGGTCGGTAGTTTGCTCGAGGTAGCTTATCCGGACGGTCATGCGAATTTAAAACTTCCGCAAATCCGTTTTATCGGAGTCGGTCCGGATCCGGGTCAAATCATCTCGGACGTTCCTCCCACTGAAAAGCTCATTGCCGAAGAAAGCTTCACCCCTGCCGTTTCCTGAACAACGTGAGTACCTCCCCGCCCTCCCTCAGCCAATTCAAGAAGAGAATTCCGTGGAAAGAGCTCGATAAGGACTTCATTTCTTCTCAGCTTCGTCTTTGCGTTGTTGAGGAACTCGGGCAAGACGAGCCTTCTAATCAATGGAAGGACGTCACCTCGAGTGCCTGTAAAATATCGGGTGAGGGAAAAGCAAGGATTGTGATTCGCGAACCCATGACGGTCTGCGGAGTCCAGCTCATACCCCTCATAGCCAAAGCTTTCGGGGCCAAGGATGTCGCCCTCCATGAAGAGCTGGCAGATGGGACTGAAGTACAACCAGGTCAAGCAATAGGCACATTGACTGGTCCGCAAGCGGAGATTCTGCTCATCGAAAGAACGGTTCTTAATTTCCTGCAAAAACTATCCGGCATTGCAACCGGAACAAAACGTTTTGTGCGCCTGATCGAAAAGCATGGAGTCGGGCTTCTGGATACTCGAAAAACCACCCCTGGCTTGAGATCTCTTGAAAAATACGCAACTGGATGCGGAGGAGGGTTCAATCACCGAATGGGTCTTTATGATCGGATTTTAGCCAAGGACAATCATTTGGCCGCATCTTCCGTGGACAGTCCGAAAAAACTGGAAGCGTTCGTGACGGGCTTGAAGAAGAGCCAATCCGGATTTCTCGTTGAGATAGAAGTGGATAACTTGGATCAGGTGGAGGCTGTTCTACAGGGGGGAGCAGATGCGGTTTTGCTCGATAATTTCTCTCCGGATGACATTGTAAAGGCAGTGGAACTGAACTTTGATCGAGCCGTTTTGGAAGCAAGCGGAGGCATTAATGAAAAAAATATTTCACTATACGCCCAAGCCAAACCCCATTTCATTTCAACCGGTGCCCCCGTTCACGCCAGTCGATGGCTTGACTTGGGCTTGGATTGGGTCGAATCGAGTAAGTAATCGGAATCGTGGCTAAGTATCCTCAGGGAAAAAGAAAAAGGGTTTCTCCAAAGAAGGGAAAAGTCGGTGTGAAAAAGACTGAAAATCCGAGTAGTTACGTTTTGAGAATGCTGCTTGCGGCATCTCCCCATTACGTTTCCGGAAGCATGATGGCTCAAAAACTCAAGATGTCTCGGGTTGGTGTTTGGTCCAGAGTGGACAGGCTTCGCAAAGCGGGATTATCGATCGATGCGTCACAAAACCGTGGCTATCGTTTGGTAGCGGAACCAAACCTCCTCAACCAGCCCCTGCTCGAAGCTTGGTTAAAGGAATGCCGAAAGAACTGCAAAGTTTTCGTCCTCGACGAGGTGGACAGCACGAACTCGGAGGCGGAAAGACGCTTGGCCAATGGGGAAAAAGCTCCTTTTGCCGTTCTGGCCAATACTCAAACAAAAGGGAGAGGGAGGATGGGCCGAAGTTGGAACAGTCCGAAAGGGGGAAACCTCTACCTTTCAATGGGCTTCAGACCGGACGTCGACCTGATCAAGCTTCGATCCTTTACCCTGTGGCAAGGCTTGAAAATCGCCATGTTTCTAAGCTCTTTGACCGAGATCGATGGGATTTCCGTCAAATGGCCAAATGACCTCGTTTATCAAAAAAAGAAGATTGGTGGAATGCTGACCGAGGCTTCCATCGATTGCGAACGAGTAAGATCACTGATTTTTGGAATAGGGCTCAACGTCAACTGTCCGAAATCAAGGTTCCCCCCCTCTTTGAAGAAAATCGCTACCTCCATTGAGAGCGTAACGGGGCAAACCTTCCGTATTCATGAGATTGCGGCAAAAATCATCAAGGCAACGATGGAAGCCTATAAAGATTGCCTCGAGGGGGGGGTCGAAAGCACCTTGATGGAAAATTGGAGAGACTGGGATGCCTTGGCCGATCAAAAAGTCCAAATTTCCATGGGCAAAGAAAAAATGACTGGTAAAGCCATGGGCATAGATTTGTCCGGAGGGTTGAGGGTCAAGTTGCGAAACGGTCGAATACGAGTCGTACAGGCTGGAGAAGTCACCTTGCGCAAATGACTTTTTCAGGGTACGAGATCGCTTCCTTGGATTTGGGAAATTCGACATGTAGAATGGGCCTGTACGGTAATGGGCAAATCACGCAAGAACGGCTTGTTGACACCGAAACTTTCATTGCAGAACCAAACAGCCTTATCGGCGAGTATTCCGCACTCCCCCCCACGATTGCATACTGCTCGGTTTCTCCTCGAGCCGAAGCTGCATTGAAAGATTGGGCGAGAGCGTCGGGGACCGAACTCTTCAATCTCAATGCCCGAACTTGCGGTGATTTTCCGATCACCTATCCGCACCCCGATGAAATCGGACAAGACCGAATTGCCAATTCACTGGCTGCCCACAGAACCAGTGAACTTCCGGCCCTTGTCATAGACATCGGAACGGCGACCACATTTGACGTCGTTGGCGAAAAGGAGGGATACGCCGGGGGAGTAATCGCCCCTGGCCCTCAAGGGTTCCTTGACTTCCTACATCAAAACACGGCTCTCTTGCCGCAAGTGACCATGAACGAAAAAAAACCGGACTGCGCTATTGGAACGAACACCACTGATGCAATGCTTTTGGGGGCTCACCTTGGCTTTAGCCCAATGGTCATAGGCATTTTGAATCATTTGGAAACAGAAATGACGAGGACTCATGGAAAGGAACCCAAAATAATTCTTGCCGGAGGAGCATCCCACCACTTGGAAATTCCCGGTGGCGAGAACAGACCGTTTCTTACTCTGGAAGGCGTTGCCTTGGCTTTTGCGCAAAACAACGTCGTTATTTGAGGAGCCTCCCATGACCTCCGAAGCAAAACCTTTACCCATTGTCGAAGTCCTCAACTTAAAAAAGAAGTATGGTGCGATTCAGGCATTGAAAGGAATCAGTTTCTCCATCGGGAAAGGTGAAATCGTTGGTTTCCTGGGACCAAACGGAGCAGGGAAAAGCACTACCTTGCGTATTCTTTCCGGATTGATACCGGCAGACTCCGGTGAAGCCAAGGTATGCGGAGTAGACTTGGCCGAAGAAGAGGGAGAAGTCAGGAGGCATATCGGATACTTGGCTGAGAATAATCCACTCCCCGAAGACTTACGGGTTGTCGAGTACCTCAATTTCAGAGCCAAACTCAAAGGATTGGCGGGCAGCAGGAAGCGCGAAAGAATCAAGATCGTATTGGATATTTGTGATTTGGAGAGGAAAGATTCCGAACGAAAAATCGGGAACCTGTCCAAGGGCTTCAGGCAACGGGTTGGAATTGCCGACTCGCTTCTCGCCGAACCGCGTCTCGTCATCCTCGACGAACCTACGATTGGATTGGATCCCAGGCAATCGGCCATCACTAGAAAAATGATGGAAAGATTACGTGGTGAAGTCTCCTTTCTCCTTTCCAGTCATATTTTGTCCGAGGTGGAAGCCTGTTGCGACCGAATGATTATCTTGAGCCATGGCCAAATTGTAGCGGAAGGGACTTTGCTGGATCTTCAGAAAGAATTCATAAACAGCACGGTCTTTGAAATCGTATCTTTGGGAAATCGGATAGAACTCCAAAGAGTAATCAGAAAAATAGACGACACCTGCGAATTGATTCAAGACGACCCGGTTGAAGTTACAGGCAAGCGGCGGTTCACTTTCGCCACTGAAAAAGGCAGCGAAGTAGCGGAAAGTATTCTCAAGCGACTCCTTGAAGTCGATCAGTTCAGAGTATCCGAATTCCAAATTACAAGACCTGACTTGGAAACAATTTTCCTTAGAGCCACAAAGAAGAACTGGGAAGATCAAGACTTTCTGGGCAGAAACAAAAAAAGGCCTAAGATTACAAGTGAAAAAAACAAATGAATCCATGCCATGCGTGAATACCTTGTAATCCTTAGAGCGGAACTTTTCGGCCTCTTCATTTCTCCCGCCACCTATGTAGCAAGTTTTTACTTTCTTTCCTTGTTGGCAATCGGATTCAGATTTTTCATCGAAAGCTTCGCCACCACCGATTGGATTCTGCCCCCCCTAGCATCCCTCGTAACCGGTTTGGTATTCGGAGCCCCCGCGCTCATACCCTTTCTGACCATGAGGTCTTTTGCCGAAGAAAGGAGGCTTGGTACTTTGGAAACTCTGATGTCGACCCCAGTGGGCAGCCTTTCGCTGGTTTTTGGAAAATGGAGCGCAAGCTACCTGTTCTTTCTTCTCATTTGCGGATGCGCCTTTTGCTTTCCACTGTTGCTTCTCCTCCTGTTTCCGAATCAAGGAGAGACTCTTGGTTTCACTAACTTCGAGCAATGGATTGGGGGTTGGCTCTTTTTAATGGCTTTCGGCGCCAGCTTTTCCGCAGTGGGTATTTTTGCAAGTTCCGTCACCAGGAATCAAATGGTTGCAGGTATGCTGTCCTTCACTCTACTTACGCTTTACCTGTCAATTATGGCCTTTTCTCTCGGAGATACTCCTCCGACCGAGTCAATCAATCATTTTTCCGACTTTTGGAACGCGAGCTTGGGTTCCTTTGCAAACGGGCTCCACAAACTACAGCATTTTGCCGTTGGCTTAATCGACGTCGGTACGATCTTCCACCAATTGATCTTGGGTTTTTTCTTTTTGAGTCTGGCAACCCTTCAAGTAGAGAGGCTGAATCACTGATGGATTTCAAGCAGGCAAAAAGGAATCGTAAATATGATACCTGGTTACTGGTGCTTTTGCTCCTTTCGCTGGCGGTGGGACTTAATTTCTTGGTTTCTCGAATCGATAATCAATTGGACCTTACGCCCGGTTCGAAGTATACTCTTTCCCGTGAGACATTGGCTTTGCTCAATCAAATGGAGAGCCCGGTCGACGTCGTCATAACCATTCAAGACAACAACGAATTACCCAAAGTCATACAAAAGCTCCTGCACGACCTTGGCCTTCTTCTTGAAAGTTTCGAGAAATCCGCGTCTGCAGGTAAAATCAGGGTGCACAGAGTGGACGTTAATTCAGCCAAAATGTCATCGGAGGTAATCAACAGATACAAGATAACGGAAGCTAATTTGGTCATGGTTGCTTCGCCAAGAGGAGACAAGAAGGTTGTTTTCAGGCACGAAGATCTGAAAGGAGTCAACCCTTATGATCCGACCGACACCTTTCGGTCCGAAGATTCCTTGGCTCGGGAATCCTTATGGGAATCGGGCTTCTATGGAGAATGGGCTGAATCGACTAACGGCGTCCTTGAACCGAAGGTATTCAGAGGAGAAGAAGTCATAACAAGAGCGATTCTCGAAGTTGCCGGAAAACCTCAAGTTAAAAGAGTTGCCTATTTCACCCGTGGGCACGGAGAGAGTAGTCCGGCGGACGTAAATGCCGAGAAGGGGTATTCGGAGCTCAGAAGACTTTTGGAAGATCGAAACCTCAAGGTTTCGGACATCGACCTCAGTGTTCAGGAAAGTATCCCGAAAGATGCCAAGATGCTTATCATTGCCGGGCCCAAAGCCACTTTCCTCGATAAAGAGATCGCGCTCATACGCAATTTCATAAACCAAAACGACGGAAACCTTCTCATTGCGTTGGATCCGACCGAAAGCCTTTCGGTCGTTGACCGTCCTGCCTTCGGTTTACGACCCTTGCTTAAGGAATGGGGGTTGAGATGCCATGACATGCTCGTTTACGATCCGACTAAGGAAAATTTTGATTTTTTCTCCGGTGATTATTCCCTGAGAACCTACTCCAGCAAAAACCTCCACCCCACCGTAAGCATGCTTGCCGAACAGGGATATTCGGTTCAGGCAGGCAGATGCCGACCGGTCGAAGTGGATCCTGACCATCCCGTCGGGCTAAACCCCGTCTCTTTGATTTATTCATCAAGCAAATCGTGGGCTGTTTCGGGTTGGGCGAACCGAAAGAGTCCTCCGGATCAAAATCCGCTTCTCGACGTCCAGGGTCCCATACCCATCGCCTCGGTCTCCTCCTATCAAGGCGAAGACGGAAAACCCGGAAACTTAATGTCCAAAGGAAGAATTGCAGTGGTCGGTTGCTCGAAGATATTTTCCAACAAGCGATTGAAATCAAACATAGGGAACCAATTTCTTGCCCAAAACATTATCTACTGGATGAAGAATTCCTACGGGATGCTTGAAATACCACCCAAACCACTCGAGACCTACACCGTCTCCATGACGAGCGAAAGTTTTGACGAACTCCTTTACTCTCTTTCCATCGTGCCCGGCTTGATTGCCTTGATGGGCATCTTCGTCGGATGGTTACGCAAGGAACTGTAAGCTATGAAAAAGATCAAGATACTCCTTCTTTTGGCAAACGCCGTCATCGCGTTTCTCATTTTCTTCAGCATCTATGATGACGGCGAACCCAAAATGGAAATAGAAATGGAAGTCGTTGAAATTCTGTCCAACCTTCACTTCATCTCTATTGTCGAACCAGGGAAGAATGAAACCGTAAAGATAATCAAGAAGGATGAAAAATGGCTTCTTGAAGAACCGTTTTCATGGGAGGCTGAAAAGCTCGTCTTATCCAATTTCAAGACGAAGTTCGCTCACTTGAATTTCAAGGAACTATACAGCATGGACGAAATCGAAAAACGTGGCGAAATCGTCGAGGATTATGGACTGGACGAGAATTCAACGGTTTTGGAAATCAAAGCAGTGGATTCGGCTTTGAAGTTAACCATTGGAAAAGAAACCAAAGACGAACAATCCGTTTACGCTCAAATCGAACGTTCCTCGAACGAAGCCAAAAGCATATGGAAAGTATCCAAAGACCTCGTCGAAATAACAAATTCCGAGCCTTCGCATTGGGGGATTTCCGCCTTTGTCAACAGACCGCTCTACTCCATAGATGAATTTTCCATAACCTTCCGAGCGGAAACAAACAACACGAGTGAAACGAGTTTGCAAAAGATAAATTCCGTATGGAACTTTTCCGAACCCTTTCAGGCTCAGGCAAACAAGGAAAAGGTTTTGTTTTTCCTCAACAGTTTGATTTCGGAAAAAGTCGAAGGTTTTGTCCGATACCCGGACAAAACCTTGGAAAAAAAACTCAAGGATGATTGGAGGGTGAAAATCTCTTTAAAAAGTATGGGGAAACGAGAAGAAGTTTTTATTCTCGGACCTTCGGGCAATGAGAAAACCTATCGTGCGGCACAGTCTTCCCTGTCTTCGACCGTTTTTCTAATCAACGAGGATTTTGTCACAAAGAAACTTTCGGACTTAAGCACCCAGCTCAGAGAAAGAACCATTTTCGACCTCGATTCCGAAAGTCTTCAATCCATTGAAATTCAAAAAAAGGAAAACTTTCTCAAGTTAAGCAAAGAAGACGGTGTTTGGTTTGCCACCGAAGGAAACGTCACCGCACTCAGCAAAGTCGAATCCGAAAAAGAATCCATCCAACGTTTCGTGCGATCACTTAATCAAATTAGAATCAAAGAATTCCTTGCCTTTAATCCGGACAAGGAATACATGGACGAAAATGGTTTTTCATCTCCCGGTTACACCCTGGGCATTCTGAAATCAGACACGACAAAGCAGACCATCCTGGTGAGCGAATCGATTGAGGATGCGTCACTCTCGAAAATTTATAATTCAGAGCAAGCTTTGATTTGCGTGGTGGATGAAAATCTAGCCGAAATCCTATCCACCGAAAACTTATCATTCCGGATCAAAACTCTCATTCCGGAAAACCTCTCCGTCCATTCTTATGACTTGATCGATTTGGTTAGCAAAGAAGTCTTGTATTCGAGCGATCAAAATTCATCCGGAACCGAAAATATTTTTTTTGATTCGTTCAAGGCGGAAAAATACCTTTCCAATAAATTCGACAAGGAGGGTACCTGGGTCGAAGGGAATTGGTTCCCGTGGAAATACAAGATTTCTTTCAAAACCAATTCCGATTCAGTTGAAAACTGTGAATTCCATCTTAGTGAACGCAAAGGGGCTACCTCCTGGTATGGTGGATCAGGGGATCAAGGCGTAACCTTTAATTTACCCATTGGAGTCATTGATCAACTGAGCCTTGTCGTAGCCCCCGACCCCCTGCCTTCGCCCTAACGGGCCCCAAGGCATCATCTCAGAGTGAAACCAGACAAAAGCTATCTTTCCCTTCACAAGGGAAAAGGCAGAACAAACAAGTTGCTGCTGCTGCTGTTGGTCACTCAAAGCTGCCTTTTGATTCTTTTTCGGATATCGATTCCGGTCCCTCTTGCACTCACCGAAGAACTTTTGGGGAAATACAAAACACAAAACATCTCGTTTGAGGTTGAGCAAGCTACCTTTACTTTCCCCGACGAGATCACCGTAAAAAAGTTCGTTCTACTAACGAACGGACACAAGACTGCGGTAGCCAATGACCTGAAAATTCAATATCCCGTCCTACAGTTGCCTTGGGGGGACTGGAAGGATTTGAATGAAGTGAAAGCCAAGAGTTTTTCCCTTCATGCGATGGGTGAGAATCGACCGCGCCTGCAAGTGGGAGACCTTGAAGTCAAACGATTGGGCAACGGCTTACATTTCATGAATGCATTCATCCGAGCAGATCATTCTTACCTCGAGGTCACAGGTACTTTGGGCAGCGATTATATCAATTCGCTTTTCAAAGCACCGCCAAAAAAGAAACAACGATTCGACTTGAGTGAATCATTGGATCTCGCACTAAGTTATACCAAAGAAGCAAGAACTGCTTTAAAAGAAACCGGGAGTCTTCACTTGCAATCTTTCATTACTTGTTCCCTGGACAAAGGAGAAGTTCATCTATCCCAATTAGACGAAGACGGACCTCAACCAACCGTTTCGTTGCGAGGTCTTCGGGCCACCGTGCAAATATCGAAGAAGGACGCCCAAAATCATTTCGCCAGCGTCCAAGCCGATCTAAAGGATTTCTCAATCAAACGGGGACCATTTTCTACACAATTCAAAAACCTATCCATCTCCAATCAATCCATTCCATTCCAACACCTCAACACCCTGAAGGGCAATTTTGGTGAATCGAGAGTAAGTATTGGAGAAACCGAGTTCAGGGGGATGATTGAAGGAACGCTCCCCTCATGCGGCATAGTTTCAAATAGTACGGATGGGGTGGAGGCAGGAATGTTCTTTTCTGAATCGAATCGAACTCAAATTGCATTGGGATATCAATACGAATCAATCCTCTCACTCCACGGCGAAGCCCTCCTTGTCCCCAAATTATTCGACCTTTACTGTCATACAAAGAAAGGAAGATTGCGAGTTGTCGACGGCGACGAGTGCACTCTTGCCCTATTCAGAAACAATGACCACGATAAAGTCCTCTCGCCCATGCACTTTCGGTTTACCACCCCAAGGCTTTCAGTCATGGAAACTCCCGCCGGAATGTTTTTGCTCAAAGGTATCATTGCTCCCGACTATTCGATATCCGTAGATTCGGCTCAGGCAAAGCTTGGGCAAAGCGAAGTCACGGGAACCTATTTCCAATCCTGGTTTCCACACAACTTCAGGTTTTTACTCAACGGAACATTTTTGCCCACTGATATCAACAACTGGTTTGGTTCTTGGTGGAAATCCATTTGGACTGACTTTGGTTTCGATGGAGAGATTCCTTGGGGGGATTTTTCAATCTCTGGAGAGTGGGGTTCTTCCGGTTCCAACACTACAACGTACGGCATGGTAAGGACCCAAAAGCTTTCCTACAACGATTTCGCAATCTCAAAGTCGTCCGCCCTCGTTGAAACCGATTTCAATCAAACTACGGTTCGCGCGTCCATCTGGCACCCAACTGGTCAACTGCGCGGAAACTTGATTTTCCCAAGAGACAGAGTCCTCGGAGGAAAACTGCTCAGTTTTGATTTCAACGGGGACTATCCTTTGAATAAAGGGAGAAAGACCTTCGGACCTGAGGTCGAAAGATACCTCAATGACATCAATGCCACCAACCTACTTTGTGAAGCTTCAGGCTCTATTTTCGAGTCACCCAAGGACACCCCGGGAGCAAACAATCAAACAAATTACAAGATTAAGATATCAACGGATCAGAACGCATCCTTTTGGACTATTCCGACGCAGTATATTCATGGGGGAGAGATCACTTATCGCAACTTGGTAACTTCTGGCAAATTCCGATCGATCGGTCTTGGCAAAGGCATGGCGACTCTGGACTTCATTTCAGAGAAACAGGCAGACAATCAAGCACTCGACTTCACTTTTAATCTAAGGGGAGCAGATCGAACGGCTTTGGTTTCCGCACTTTCCAAAGCTAATCTCTTGAGCCCAGAGACCCAAAAGCACATCACTGAGAATATTCATTCCACGAATGAATCCCCCGGTAAAATCGATCTGCGTATTCAGGCAAAAGGCCCGTTCGGGAAATTTTTACAATTTAACGGAACCGGTCATATTCGCCTGATCGAAAAAAGTTTGCAAAAAGTAAACCTATTAGGAGTGATATCCGAAAAACTAGACGCCATAAAGCTACCGATTCCATCGGGTTCTTTCACCTTTGAAATGATGGAAATTCCATTCCGGTTGGAAAATGATCAAGTTCACTCGACCAACATTGTCCTGTCTGGTCCCCTCTCGAGACTTGAAGCAGCAGGGAGGCTTAACCTCGTTTCAGGGGAAGTAGACGTTACCGCTCGACTTAAACTGATTGGTAACTTGAAGATACCGATTTTGAAGAACATCATAAACTTGGCCGACCCATTGCCGAAAATCACGAAAATCAGAATCTCCGGAGATTGGAAAAAACCAAAGACCGAATTCATTTCTTCCTTGGATAAAATTTTGCCCTAGGCAGCGCCGGCAACTGAATTGGAGAAATCAAGCATTGCATGATCCGTCAAATTGGATTTGATAGGTATAAACATCATGATTTTATAGGAGGAACGAATTTTGGACTTAAGCGAATTAAAGGGAATAATTTCCTTAATGCAAAAATCTGATCTGACGGAGCTCGAAATTGAGCTTCAGGATCTAAAACTGAGGTTGGCCAGGCCAAGCTCTGGCGCACCACCGCAGGTGAACCATGCGAGACCCTTGTTGCCACAACAACCAGTCCCGTCACAAGATCAAATTGCAACGCCAGTGCCTGAAGCCGAAAAGGATGATGGAACCGACAAGTTCACGTCTCCGATGGTAGGTACTTTTTACCGAAAGCCTTCGCCCGATGATGCGGCTTTTGTCGAAGTTGGAGACATCGTCAAGAAAGGCGATGTCCTCTGTATAGTCGAGGCGATGAAAGTGATGAACGAAATTCAAAGTGACGTCGCAGGTGAAGTCGTTGATATTTTGGTGGAAGACAGCACGAGCATCGAATACGGACAAACTCTTTTCAAAATCCGAAAAAGCTAGGCTCCCGCGATGATCCGAAAGATCCTTATTGCCAATCGAGGCGAGATCGCTTTGCGAATCGTAAGAGCTTGCCGGGAACTCGGAATCCAAACGATTGCAGTTTACTCGGAGGCCGACGAACAATCTCTTCACGTTCAATTGGCCGACGAAGCGATTTGCATAGGACCAGCTTCCGGGGCAGAGAGTTATCTGCGAGCGGACCGAATCCTCAGTGCCGCAGAAATCGGTGACGTCGATGCGATTCATCCTGGATACGGTTTTTTATCAGAGAACTCTGAATTTGCCGAGCAATGCGAATCTTGTAATATTATTTTTATCGGTCCCCGTTCCGAAACCATCATGAAGATGGGAGACAAGGCAAAAGCAAGGGAGACCGTTTCCAAAGCCGGAGTTCCAATCATCCCCGGCAGCGACGGACCTCTTGAAAACGAACATGCCGCAACGAAAGTTGCTCAGAAAATTGGTTTTCCAGTAATCATCAAGGCAGTTGCCGGAGGAGGAGGAAGAGGGATGCGGATTGCCCATAATGCCGTCACCTTCGCGAAGGAATTTCAATCCGCTCGCCTCGAGGCCCTAAAAGCTTTCGGCAACGGCGAGCTTTACATCGAAAAATACTTGGAAAGCCCGCGTCACATTGAGTTTCAAGTATTGGCCGACATGCACGGTAATATGGTACACCTTGGGGAACGAGACTGCTCTGTGCAGAGAAGACATCAAAAAGTGATCGAAGAGTCCCCCTCCCCCTTTCTCGACAAAAACTTGAGAAACAGAATGGGCAAAGCAGCCCTCAAAGCCACACAGTCCGCCGACTACGTCAATGCCGGAACGATTGAATTTCTCGTAGATGCCAAAGGTAACTTCTACTTCATCGAAATGAACACTCGTATTCAGGTGGAACATGCTGTCACCGAGGAAGCTACGGGGATTGACCTGATCAAAGAACAAATTCAAATTGCAAGTGGCAACCGACTTGGCTTCACCCAAAAGGAAATTTCCCTGACCAAGCATGCCATAGAATGCAGAATATGCGCTGAAAACCCATCCAAAGGCTTCATTCCTTCACCTGGAGAAATAGAGCTGTATTCTGCCCCCGGCGGACATGGAGTGCGTGTTGATTCTCATGCCTACGGAGGTTACACGGTGTCTCCGTACTACGACAGCATGATCAGTAAAGTCATCACCTTCGGAAGAACCCGCAAGATTGCTTTGGACCGTATGTATCGGGCGCTAAGCGAGTATTTGATTCGAGGTATAGATACCAACGTTGATTTCCTCAAAGCGGTGCTTATGGATCCAGCTTTCAGGCAAGGTGAAGCCACTACCTCTTACATTGAGGAATTTCTTGCCCGCATGCCCAAAGATTTCCTCGATAAACAAAGCAAGGATTAACGTAATGACCAGAAAGAAAAAAGAAGCCGAAGAACAAGTAGTCGAATCAGTACCTACGATTTCCGAAGAAACCAGCGGATTGGGCACAATTCGTATCAATCACAGCGTAATTGCAGGGATCGTTCGATTGGCCACTCAATCGGTCGAAGGTGTTGTAAACGTCGGAGGAGGCGGTGTCGTTGAAGGACTCACTGATTTCTTCTCCAAAAAAGAGTCTGAAAGAGGCGTAAAAGTCTCTGAGGTCGAGAGTGGCGGATACGACATCGAAGTTAGGGTCGTCCTGCAATTTGGCGTGGACTTGGCCAAAACCGGCCTGTCCATCCAAGAGTCCATTCGAGATCAGATATTTGCAATGACCGGTGATCATGCAAAAAATATAGATGTCGTTATAGATGATATAAAAATGGACTTAATTGCAAAAGACGACGAAGATTGGGCAAGTGATTCGACGAGCTAGCCATTCTTGAGTGAGCATGTCATTTTCCAATATCAAGGACATATACTACATGACCTTTGAGGAGGCGATCGAAGAACCGCTTTATTTGTACGCCTTCGGTCTTCTCGTTTTTTTAGTCGCTTCAATGTTGGTTATCAGAAGCTTCAAAAGAGAACTCATTCCAGTTTTCTCCGACGAAGAGGGGCTCGTTCAAATTACGCCTCATGCTTTGCACGAATTAGTAAGAAAAACTTGCGAAGCTTTTCCTGAAGTCAACTCTCCTTCGACCCGCATAAGAAAAGATGCAAAAGAACTTCGTTTGGACATTCACATCAAGGTCAAGCCCGACTGCAACGTCAAGGATGCCAGAACGCAACTAAGGGAAAGACTGGAAGAAGTGATGATAGC
>PBMI01000076.1 GCA_002722545.1 Opitutia bacterium
TACCATCGTCATATTGAGCCGAAGCGTTGTAGTTATCGGCTAAAGAATTGGTGCATCCACCAATGTAAACGCATTGATTTCCATCGTCATAATCCGCGTCAGGATTGTAGTTTGAGGCGGCAGGGTCAAGGCAATCCAAAGTGTAAAGCACATCGGTTGGCCCGCTACTAACAGAGTCGAAAATACATGACCCGTCATCCACCACCGCTTCAGGGTCAAAGTTAAGTGCGCTTTCATTCTTACACCCTTCAGCATACAGGCAAGAGCCATCAGAGGCTACTGCATCAGGGTTGTAGTTCTCCGCAAGTTCGTCAGTACATCCAAAAGTGTACGTTTGGTCGATAGGTACAACTTGGTTGGGAAAAAGGCACGACCCGTCATCCAAAAATGCGCTTGAATCATAGTTCGTCGCATTCTCATTTGTGCAACCAACATCGTAGGTGCAAGAATTGTCTGAATTGGTGGCAGATTCGTTGTAATTATTAGCGTCAGGGTCAGTACACCCGTACACAATAGAGGAACCGCCTGAATCAAAACCTGATGATGGGTCTTCGGGAGGCGGTGGAGGTGGTGGTTGAAAGGCGGGTGGCATTTGGTCTTTTGCTTTTTCTTGTTCTTTACGCGATTTTACTACGGCATAAACAACTGCACCCGTAGCAACAACTGCACTTCCAATGAGAATATTTCGCGTTTTTTTATCCATATCAATATTGGCAAGAGCCGTTGTCTACTACCGCTCCCTCATCATAATTCAGGGCGATTGGGTCAGTACAACCTTTTTGTGACAACTTATTACGCGAATTTACAAAATTGGAAAAAATTTCTTCGGCCGTTTCCTCTTCAGTTTCTATCGTAGTTTCCTCTTCTTCTCCCTCGTCAAAATCTAAATCAGTCAAGGGTTCTTCATTAGAACCTGCGTCATCTATGATTGTGCCATCAGATACAGGTTCCATTTCGGATTCGTTGGATGCAGTTGATGGATTGACGGGATTTGCGGATGAATCTAAACACTCAAATCCAATGAAATCGTTGAAATCCTCCCACCACAATGGGTAACTCAAATTCGATACTTCGCTAACTAACGTATAGAAATTAGGGTCGTTTTGAGGTAGGCATGAAAAAACCAATCCCTGACCATCCGCCATTGAAGCAATTTCTCCCTCTTGCAAGGGTGGTGGGGCATAAATATTCATGCAAGTGGTGGGGTCGTAACACTCAAAACCAAGCATTTCGTTTACCTCATTGGCAGTAATTGTGCCGTAATACGTGGCAAAATCTAGAAGAAAATCTGTAGGGACTGCACCGCCTTGAGAACAATAATCTACACTTCCACATTCAGCGGTAATAATTGCAGACGTATCTACGTCACCATCTATTTCAAAATCAGCGATGGGAAATTCTGCGTCATAAGCCTCTTGTGCTTCATTCTCCCCTTGACTACTCAAAGAGAAATAGCCTAAATCCTCACATGGGATAACATTGTTATCCTCATCGAGTAAAGGTAAATCTTGTAAAATAAACACCCCTTGCGAGTCATAGGAGTAGCATTCTTGAGTGTCGAGCGCGTTCACTTCATCGAGGGCTTCTTGCGCTTCTTCCTCGGTATCGTAAAGAGGCAGAGCAAATTCTACATCCTCACATGAGCCTCCTTGTTCTACGTTAAAATCATTTGCGAATACGCCTGTGCCATCAGCGTCTATAAGATAACATTGAATTATCTCAGTAGACTCGCCCCCAAGATTAGTTGCTTGGTCGCCCATACCCGTAAGTACGGCGGCGGCATTTTCATAAGAATTGAAATATCCCGATTGCAGGAAATTAGATATGATGGCACTCTCCCCGCCCTGCTCATATTCCAAATCGAGATAGGTAGGTTCAAGTCCCGATTCGCAAGTTTCAGTTTCAGGCAATTCAAAGGTTTGAGAAGCAACGGAGTAAGGGGCATCGGTAATGTAAAAACATTCGACGCTCATAATGCAAGAACCATCGTCGGTTTCCGCATCTGCGTTAAAGTTTATTGCGTCTTCATTCGTGCATCCCAAAATCGCTTCGGGAGGAAATTCACATAAATCATTATTTTCGGTGTTAGCCTCTTCATCATAATTTTCTGCTCCAATAATTTTACAACCTTCAACCACAGGTTCACA
This sequence comes from Opitutia bacterium, assembly GCA_002722545.1. GTDB lineage: Bacteria > Verrucomicrobiota > Verrucomicrobiia > Opitutales > Seribacteraceae > Seribacter. Next base: position 2,148 of record PBMI01000076.1, read on the forward strand.
CGAACCATCGTCTAAAATTGCTTCCTCATTGAAGTTGAATGCCGTAGGGTCAGTACATCCCTCATACATTTCAGGGTCGGATGCGTAAAGCACCGCCTCATTGTATGTTTCAAATGGATAATCAGGATAGTCTTCACCGCAAACCTCGGTGAACTCCTTTTCCATTTCAATAACCTCGTCGTTTTCATCTAAAGCGTAACAACGAAACGCATCGGTAGAAAACTCATCCCATTCCGTGTCATCCGAAAAGGGTGCATATTCAGGACATTCTTCCCCATTTGGAACCAAGGCAGTTACTACATTGCCCTCTTCGTCCAAACCACGGCAAAGGATTTGATTGGCTCCTGCACCACCGCCGCCACCACCGCCACCGCCACCACCCCCAAATACGTCATTTTCTACGTCACCTCCATCCGTGGTGTCACCGATTACATCCGTCTCGCTTGGTGGTTGAACTGAAGTGATTTTCGAGGACTCCTCTTCTTCTTCTTTTCGTCGTTTTCTTTTGTAGACAACATAAAGAAGGCCACCTCCCGCGAGGGCGGCAATAGCTGAAATAAAAAGTTTCTTTTTTTTCATTTTATCCAAGCATTTGTGAAGCGGGCGCAGACTCGACCATTTGTTTATTTTGAACTTGTCGTTGAGAGTCGTTTGCTTTGTCGCTTACTGCCTCCCCATGCCCTGAAAATTCTTTCATAGGCTTTTTGACGGGGAGGGGCTTGGGGGGTGCTGACCTTTTTGCATTGACAGGTTCGGACTTTTCTAAGTCCTCCATATCTGCAATTAAAAAAGCATTGTAAAGGGTCATACCAAGAGCAAATGATAAGCTAATTGTTACTACTCCGAGTAAGTTTTTTCTGAATTGTGCGCCTTTCATTATCCTTGATTTGCGATTACCAAAAGTGTGCATCCGCTTGGAGCGGTTATAGTGAGTGTGCCGAGCGTCTTGCCGTTTGACGCAGAAATCGTAACGGAATTATTTTCAGCTACGCTGATTGCTTCACTTGCTTTTCCATCAATGGTAGCCGCACCTAAAATGCTTCCTGCGGTGCTTGAGGTACACAAGACCGAAATAGTACCGACACCATCGGCTTCCGTGATGCTTAAAGACTCGGTTCCTGTGAGCGTTTGTGTGAAGATTTCGTTTCCTAAAATTTCTATTGGCATGATTTAGTTGAATAACCAATCGAAGCTAATTTGTCCGATTTTCTGATTTTTAATATATCCAAATAGATACACATCCTTGGCCTTTTCATCGAATGTGCAAGCATAGATTTTTACATCGTCCATCTCGCAAGAATGCTTGTCTTTCAAGCGCGTGATGGTTTTAGAAATAAAAGGCTCTGCAACGGCCTCTCTGTTTTTAAAGTCAATCTTCACACCAAGAACTTCCTTGAAAGAAACACGAGTTTTTTCTTTAAAGTCAATGCAATAGGTGTAAAAAGGCACACCTTCTTCATTTGCACGGATGAGAAGTTGATTTTCTTTACAACCAATCTCATTTTTTTTTGCAAATTTTACTAATGCCTTTTTAAAAACTGATTTGGTTTCGCTCATTGCGAGGTCTTTGATGAGGTCATTCATTTATCCTAAAATATTGGTAACTGATGAAATTGAATACCCCACTAAATTAGCGGTGGTGTCCTCATATTCAAAGGGAAAATCCTTGGTTGTGAATAAGTCTGCCCCCACGTCCATAGTCCCTGAAATTTTAATGCGGCCTGACAAAAGGTTTTGAACGTTGGAGAAGGCTTGCTGAATCGCAGGTCTCATTTCAGAGCGAATCAAGGTCAAAGTCAAGGGCACAACTTGAGTGCTACGGCGTTGAACCAAATAAGATTGAACCGAATTGACCTTTCCTACGAATGAATTATTGTAAAAAACATCAAAATCAATGTTATTGATTTTCAAATCTAAATCACTCTTGTTTTCAAGAATGAGGTCAAAACTCAAAGTAATGGCTTGTGAGCCAATACCTGTAAGTCTCACATTCTCAAATTCATAATCCATTGTGTCAATGAGTCTCGTCTGCTTCTGCATATACGCATACAAACCAAACGAGAGGCCAACAACGGCTACGAGCGCAAAGACTTGTTGTCTATTCATTTTGCAGGGGTTGGTGCGGGAACGGCAATGTCTTGCCCTCCTTTTTTAGTAGATTTAATTGCAATGAAAATGACCCCCACTCCGATTAGACCAATCAAAATCGGAATAAGTGGGTTTTGTCTTTCTTTCGTGAATCCCGCTCGTGCGGGAGCGTTGTAATCGACATTTGATTGTTGCGGTAAGGGTTGTTGCTGATTTTGTAATAAGCCCAAACCTTGACCTAAACCTTGGGCAAATGCTCCAAGACCTGCCCCTGACCGACGACGCTTGTTGAGTTTATCTTGTGTTGTAGATGTTGTCGGCAGTCCCGTACCGCTACCTGCGTCAATGTCGAACGTGTCGGGAATACCATCCCCATCGAAATCGATTGGATTTCGACTACTGCCTTGCAAGGGGGAAATAGCCATGTCCTCGTCTTCCAAAAAATCGAACAATCCGCTTGGGTTGTATGATACTTGATTGACAAAATCATCTACGCGGTCGATGTCTAAATCATCCGCTAATTCACCATCAAAATTTTTGTATTGTTTATTCATCGTAAGTGCGTGTTAAGGGAATCCCCATTTTGAACAAAACGTCGAGATATTGGTCGTGATTCAATCCGCAAAGGTTGGTCTCACCGCCAATAGGGTCTTCAACAATGCACCCTTCTCTTCCGTATCCCTTGAAGAAGCCATCCCCACGATTAGGCATTTTCTCAATGTAATCGTCGTATGCCTCTTGGGTAGGCAAATCAAAAGAACCCGATTGCTCTACACCAAAAGCATCTTGCAAGCGACGCACACAAATGCTTGAGTCGTCGGGCAAAATTGGGAACCCGCAATCTCCAAATAAGTCTTGGTGTACTTGCGTGGAAGCAAGCGCAGGGTCAATAGCATTTAGAGCATAAGGAAGAGGAGGGGCAGGTTGTTGTTGTCCCGCTTCAGTCGTTTGGGACTGACCTTGCATCACTTCGTTAGGTGCGCCAATGCCTGTATTCATACTACCTCCGCTCATAGACCCACCCGAAGGAGGTGACGTTTGCGGTGGTGCTGACTTCTTTTTGTTGCCCACGATGTCATCCTTGAAAACAAAGAAAACCACGGCTCCCAAGGCCAAACCACCGATTAAGAAAATGCTATCTTTTTTCATTAAAAAATCTCTTGTGTTACAATCTTTTCGTACTCGGTCAAATATTTATCTGAAAACAAAGAGTAGAGGTCGCGTCTAATGTTCGCATCCATATTTCGGTCATACAGGGAGTCATATCTTTGACTTACTGCCGCCAAACATTCTTGGCTTGGAATGCTTCGTAAAGTCGAAAACAATTCCTCTTCTTTAGTTCCTAATCCAAACAAGCCTACGTCATACAAGGACGAGTAAATTCTTTCAGCCGTTCTTCTAATTTTGGTGTCTGAAAGCGGACAATTCGAGATGTCTGCGCCTATTTCAAACGCACCGCCTCCTGAAAAGTCTCCTCCGATTTCCGTGATTTTTTCTTGGATTTTTCCGAACAATAGCTTTTTGCGTCTATTGTTTCCAAAATAGACCACGCCTCCGACAAGCAAGACGGAGCCAATCATAATGCCTCTTACTTGTTTGCCTGTCATTGTGGTAAGGATTTCGTTCCGACGGATGCCACTCTTCCCGCAGGGGTTGCAAGCATCGCGCCTTCGGTTACTACGCCTAACGTCTTTTTGGCTTTTTCAGGATTCATGATAAGGTTGTACAACAACATCAAAAAACCAACTGCAATACCGCCAACTACGACGATATTGAGGATTTTCATGAAGTTGAAGTAGCCTCCCACGCTTGACATGAAATTGGCTCCTGCTAAAGCCAAGGATTCCCCTCCCGTAGTAGTAAGGGTAACTCCTTGACCTTGCATATATTGAGCCAAAGACGTGGAAAAGGCATTGGGATTTCTTCTCCCATACCTTTCCCATGCTATCATCCAAATATCATTCGCACCCGCTCGACCAAAACATTTGACCAAACTTTGATGCCATTGTTGCCATCCCCCTGCCGTTGTATTGGTCGTAGGGACGGAGGCTAAACAAAGTCTTTGTTGGGTGCTAAAATTTGGACTCGCGGTATTTTGCCCGAAAAGCCCCATTTACGTTACGCCGCCTCAAAAGCCGCCGCAGGTTCTCCACCACCGAATTGGTCAGATGGAGCCTGATAGTTGGCAAGGAAGGCCAATAGTGCGTTAATTCCTCCTTGTTGGTGAATGGCTACGGCTTGAGCAACACCTGATTCGTAGTAGTCTTGCGTATCAGACAACTCATCTAACAAGCCCCCTACTTGATTGCGAAAACCAAAAAGTCTGTTATCTGCTTGCATATCGATTTATTTTATCCTGCTGAATTGTACCCTGCAAGGAATGCCAACAAAGCGTTTACGCCACCTTCATTGAAGACTGCAACGGCCATTTGTGTTCCTGCCTGATAATAATCCACCGCCCCACCATCAAATCCTGACTGCGCTTTGAATCCGTGAATGCCTTTCATGTGAGCCATGTTCTTCATTCCGTGAATGCCTTTCATGTGCGCCATATTCTTCATCCCGTGGATGCCATGGTGCATACCTCTGAATTTTTTGTGCTTCATAATTGTTGTTTTGAAATTCGCAATAAAAATACGGAATACAATTTTCTTTTTTTTGCCAAACAAAAAGCGTCAACCTGTGTCAACGCTCTTTGTCTTGGTCAAAAATTTTCTGCAAGTTCCATTTCAACTTGCTGACCTGTATTTCCCGAATTTTCCTCTTGTCTATCAAATTTACCCTTGCTTTTTGCCCATAGGTAATTTTGGGAGGTTTACTCATACACTTGCAACCGATGCAATGTAAGGTTGAGAGGGGGGTGCGCCTTCGGTGAAGACATCTCCTTCTAAACCTGAAGCAACAAATCCGCACTCATCACGTCCTGCAAATCCGCTGAACCTGTTTTGAGGCTTCTTTCTTTGCCTACTCTTTGGGTCTTTTTCAAAAAATCCCTCTGAATCAGTTACCATGCCTCCCGAAGAACCGCCTGACGCGCCTCCTGTTGGCCCACCTGCCGCATCTGCTAATTCGTCAAGAAGGTCGCCCACATTTGTTCCTGTGCTTGGAGGATTATATCCGCTTTCGTCTTGAATAATTGCACACGAGCCATCATCGAATTGAGCCGAAGGGTCGTAGTTAACTGCGAGGGGGTCAGTACATCCTCCTTGAGGCGCACCACCACCCAATCCTCCCGAATAATCACAGGAGCCATTATCAAATGCCGCAGTTGGGTCGTAGTTGTTTGCGTTTACATCCGTGCAACCACCTTGGAATTGGCACGAGCCGTCATCATAGTCAGCGTTGGGGTTGAAGTTTTGGGCATTGTAGTTCATGCAACCGCCAATGTAATTGCCGCCCGAAGAAGAGGCTCCCCCACTTGACCCACCTATGCCATAATCTACTTCGGGAAAGATACACGAACCATCATCTAATGCGGCTTGCGGATTATAGTTATTTGCGAGGGGGTTAGTACATCCCATATTGTATTCACACGAACCATCATCAACCTGTGCCTGCGCGTCAAAGTTATTGGCATTGTAATCGGTACAACCTTCCAAATAAGAACAAGTGCCATCGTCGAAGGTCGCGTTTGGATTATAGTTAAACGCCATCATGTCGGTACAACCGCCAATCGGTTCGTCCGTGCCTCCCGTCTGACGACGAAATCTTCGTCCCGAAGCTGATTTGAAGCCTGTGCTGAAATTGGGTAAAAATCCTGAGTTATTCCTCATTTTTTTATTTGCTCGGTGTAGGTGCAGGTTGTGCCGACGCTGATGCGCCCTTCTTCCCTGTCATGCTTTTGATAAAAAAGAATCCTGCAAATGCGATAGCACCAATCGTCAAGTAAACCATCATATTACCACCCATTCCTGCTCGTTGAGTTTGAGGCGTGAACTGCGGTGGTGGGGTGTAGCCCAAAGCATCATATTGGGCTTGAACGTCTCGTTCGGCGTAATCGACCGCTTTTTCTCCGCTCACACGGCAGTTTGCATCGCGCTTGCGCTCTAATGAATCGGTGTACTGCTGAAGCATTTGAGCGGCATACTTGCGTCGTTGGTTTGTGACTTTGAAATCGACTTGAGTTTCTACCTCACTTTCCAAATCATTTTTTTCTAACCCCAACAATCGATTGCCTTCAGTAATACTTGCGTCAAGAGCGGCGCACTTTACTTCACCCTCTTTGTGTTGCTGAAAAGAAATAAGATTCTTTACTGCATCACGGAGGGGGGCTTTGAACTTTGCCCGTACCAAATTTCCATCTGCATTGTTGAAGGATTGGTCAGAAGCGGGTGCTGATGATGTTTGATTCATCAGTTGACTCCAAACCGCTTCATTTATGGTTGGTGAAAATGTATTCATTATCCCATAGTTTTTGTCGCACCCATTGGAGGCTTCTTATTAGCCATGAAAACAACCAATCCCGCAAACGCAATTACACCAATCAAAAGAAGGGGGTTCATATTACCCAATCCTGCTTGTTTAGTCACGGGCATAGGTGGAGTTTGCATATCAAGGGGTGCGCCATAATCGATTTGGTCTTGAAAACTCTCTTCGCCCCCTGTCGGAGATTGATTGCCTTGCAAGCCATCCAAGAAAGAGGCCAACTTTTGATTTATTAAATCGTCAATTTGGTCGAAATCGCCGTCAGGGGGAGTGTCATCCGTTCCAAATTCGCAAGAGCCATCATCGTAGTTCGCGGATGGGTTGTAATTGAGCGCATTTCGGTTGGTGCATCCGTAAATTGTATTGTCATCTCGGTCTCCGCTCGTGCCTTCACTCAAAAGACAGACATTTACCGCGTTGTCAAGTTCATTTCTCCACCTATTTGCCACTTCTTGAACATAGAGGCGCGTCTGCCGCTTGTCCAAACCTGCATAATTTACAAGTCCATCCGTGCATTGCGCTACATCCCCGCCTTGAGCACCTGCACATTGGTCTAATTTCAATCTTGCTGATGCGATGACGGGAGCACCACAATTTTTTACTTTGCTTGCTTGCCAAATCGCATGAAAGCCGTTGCATGAGTCTTCATTTCCTGACCCATGAGCCGTTTTTACGCAAGTGTAGCGGGCCAAGCCCTTTTCAATTTCACGCTTTTTGTTGCCCGATAAATTGACAAAGTTTTCATTATCCACGCTAACATCATCAATACCCGATGCAGACTTCATTTGACCACGCGCACTTTTGCTTCGAGTTGGTCGCGGAGCGGGGACAGGGGGCGCATCATTCAAATATGATGTTGTTCCTGTCTGACTCGGCCTTGAAATTTGTGCCTTTGAATCTTTGTTGAGTATAAAATCTACGCTATATTGGCCTCCATGATTCAACCCTCCTTGCGTTCCGCGACCCCTGAAAGGGTCTATCGACGCCATAAATGGGCTTGATTTGTTGGTCTTAAAACTCATTGTAATCTCTTTTGACATTGTGGGCTTAAAGCCGCTAAAGGCTCCCCAAATGAAGGGGGATTCCCTTCATCAAAGTTACTGATAAAAGTTTTTATTATTTCCATTCTTTCTTTGTTCGCCTTGGTTGGCGCGTTCATAAATACCCGTGTAAATGAATTAAATGCACTTATACGCGGGTATCCCAAAGAAAGGTACAAAGCAAGGCCATTGAGGTCGGCCTCAATTTCACTATCAATATCTCGGTTGAGCCAATAGTGAGCAAATTCATGAAGCAAAACTGCCATACGCATCGGAATGGTATAGCTTCTAAAGTATTCTGCGCTCACTTCAATAAATCCTTTTTCAGCATGAATCCTTGCAGGGGTTTCGGGTGCTTCAGGAATGCTATCGAGATATTTGATAACATACTCAAATGATTGGTCATAGTAGACCTTGCCCCCTGCATCGGAGTACCCCGCTATTGCGCTGAATTGAGAAAAAAAAGGAATCGCAGAGGCAATCTTCTGATTGTTGTAGTTAATACATTGAGGTAATGCTTGTAAGGGCTTTTGAAGGATTTGTCCTACTTTAAATCCTCCCCTCATTGGCACTAATCCCTCACCTTGATTAAATACTTCTACAATTACCTTTTCGGGAGCGATGGGCATCCCTACCTCAATCTCAATACTTCCAAAGATGGTCTTATATCGGTCTACGAAAAGGGTATTTGGATGTTCGGTAGATTTTACCTTTATACCAATTCGATGCTCTTGTGCCGTTTGAATAGGAATGACAAGAGTTGTAGGCTGACTCCCGATGTAGACCTCTACCTCCATTATTTTCTATTTTTCATGGCCCAAAAAACTACTCCGCCAATGGTAGCGAGAAGCACAATGTTTCTTACAACGTTGTTTTTCTTGTTGCCACTTGCATTCTTTTTGCTTGCCTCACAACTTGAGCATTTCATGCCCGTCGCCGATTTCGCTTTAGGGATAGAGGGTTTTGTTTTCGGAGCAACCTTTCGGACTCGAACATTTTTGCGGTCAGCAATCTTTTCTTCTCTGCTCGTCGTTACTTCTATTCCCAAGGCTTTTTGAACCTCTTGAAGTTTTACTTTTCCTTCATTCACTTGCTCCATAAAGTTTTCTCCAAACGAATTTTTCATGCGTTGTAGAAAGTCTCCAAACTCAATTTGGATGCCACTTTGTTTATGAAATTGATTAGCCGTCAGCATTATTGGGTTTTTCTTTTGTGGGTTTGTCTAAATATTCAATATAAAAATATGCACTAATCAAACCAAAAGCCACGCCTAACAATACCTTTTTGCCTTTGTAAACGGCATAACCACCACCCAAAGCGGCTCCTAATAAGTAGGTGTTGGTGTCGCTATTGTCAAAGACGCTTCTTTTGCCTTGTATTTTGTCAATATTCTCCTTTGCCTCTTTTGGCAAAGAATCATAATGGTCAGATGTTTCGTTGACCTCTTCTACCTCCTCAAAGGCAACGTCTTCAACGGAATCCATCGATTACTTTTTGCTCTTCTGATAAAAGTAAAAACCCGCACCTAGTGCGCCGACAAGCAAAATGCCCATCAATAGTTTAGCTTGGGGAGTAAGCGCAGTTTTGGCTTGTAATCGAATATTCTCCAATGTAAGTTGGGACTTCACCAAGTCAGAATTTGCTTGGTCAGCGATGGCTTTATCACGCAAAAGTTGTTGTTGTAATTCTGCGTCTTTTTCGGCTTGTTTTTGAGCAAGAAAGTTACCTAAAACAACCCCTGCAATCTGTCCACCCGTCTGCAATGTCTGTTGTCCTGCGGGAGTTTGGAAAAATGGAGTGTCGCCCCCGCTTTGACTTTTCATTTGACTCCCTGTAATGTCAGGGAAGGATTGAGGACTTACTTCTAAAGCCAACGTTCCAATTTTACGTTGTAACCGCTTGTTTGAACCGAGACTTGGAATTACGGCATCTACAATGTCTTCTTTGTCTGCGTTGGGACTGATGTTGACTCCACTATCAAACAAAGCGTCACGCACATCCGTTGTGCGCTCGTCAATTACCTGTGCTAATACCTTGGCCGCTTCTCTTTTGTTCTTCATAATCCTTTTTTAGCAATCATGTAACCAACGAAAGCAAAGCCAATGACCATGATGATGTCTTGTTGCGACAACTCAAGAACTCCCGCCTTCTTTTTATCTGCCCCGTTTGATTGTTTAATCATTTCCATGACTTCAGAAGAGGTCATAGATTTGTTTTGTGGAAATTGCTCTTGCGAGGCTCCAATCGCATTGTTGAAAAAGTCAGGGGCAATCGGTCTAAATCTGTTTTGAGCGGCATTTGGGCCGTAATACGTTGTTGTATCCAAGTTCTGCAAAAACTCTTCTCCAAAGTATCCTGAACGCCCTGCGTTCTGTGCCTGTCCCCCTCCTGCGTAATTCAAAAGCTGACGATTTACTCCATCCCCCATGAGTAAGTCCTTATCGGGGTGGATTTTCGCCATTTCTTTCAGCGCATCGTCTTTTTCTTCTCTGACGTATTGCTTGAGCCTCCGTTCAATTTCTGTTGTGCTTTTCCCCTCTCCAAACCCGTTGTCTCTCAAAAGCATATTGGCTTTTCTTGGGTTGTTTGAGGCTATATATGCGTAAAGATTCATTTCACGAAAATTTTTCTATAAAAATAAGAAAAGGTGAGGAAAAAATTTCCCTCACCTTCTCCGTGTCAATCGGTGATAAAATTATCCCTGCTGAAGTGCCTGTGCGACACCCTGTCCAAGAACCACCTTGTCTTGACGGACAACGTTCGGGTTGCCGTAGCCTCGGGCTACTGACTGACCTGCGAGTCCGCGAGTAAGGTTTACGTTTTCGGATGGGTAGAAGTAGAAGGTCACAGAAGACGACGCATCAACATCGACGGCAATGGACGTAAATCCATCCCATCTCCAAGATTGGCGAACCGCCAAAATTGTATTTTGTTGCTGATACGGGTCAACGGTTGGGACAATGGTTCTTTCCTGAACATTACCATTCGTATCACGAACCTTCAACTGCAAAGTCTTGAGGGCTTGTCCTTGTGAAGTTGCATCCACATAGGTCAAACCAACAATAAATGGCTTGTTGAGTTGTTGGTAAAGGAACTCGACATACGTCGTTCCGCTTACCCCCATCGTGTACGTCATACCTGTCTTAATACCATTGCCCGAAGCCGTGATGTTGGCAAATGCCTTACCAATGATGTTCGAACTAATAGCGTTAGTCGTGGTATTTGAAAGAGTAATGATGTATGGTTGAGACGTTGGTGCGCCTCCCATTGCACCGCCACCTGTTTGGTTCAACATTTGTGAACCACCTGTGGCTTCTACATAATCGTCAAATTCGGCATCGACTGAAGGGTATCCACCATAGTTGAGGTAGCTTTCATTAGCTTCCTCCTCTGCTTGGGCGAAATACTTATTGTAGTCCATGTTCGTATTTTTAATAGATTACTGAAAAACTGAATTTAGTAGCTTTATTTCTTCGCGGATTCTCTATCTCCGTACCAACGGAGGGGAAACCATAATGCTCCGATTAGGGCTTACTTACGCAAAACGCGGTCATACAGGAGCATACCTCCTGCAACACCAAGTGCCGTAAACACAATGGTCAACGCCACTTTACTTATTTCTTTTTTGTCCATCTATCCAAAGATTTTCGTTGCAAATATAGCAGTTAAATATAAATTTTTTTTTTGAGTCTTGACACTTCTCCTTTGTGTTGCCTTTTTGCCCACATGGTGAGGTGAACTATTGTGAATTATCGAAAGAAATTTTTCTTGAACACCTCCTTTGCGGCTTGAATTGCTTGTTGTGGCGTGTACATCTTCTTCCCCTTTTCATTTCTTTTATTGATGTAGGGCTTGACCACTTGGCGGTGATTCATACTGCAATACTCGTCCACCGCGTAATTAAACAACTCCTCATCATACGCTCCGTGAATCTTCTCCTCATCGACATCGATATAAAGAAAAAATCTCGAATCCCCGTCATAATATCTTTTATTGACCATGCTTTCAACAATGCTGAAAAGGTCGATTTTGTCAGGAAATTTGTTTTTATGACGCTCAACTGAATCACTATTCTTATGGAATCGTAACCAATTCAAATTCTGCCAAATCTTCGAGGTGATTCTTCCAATACTTTGGAAGTGCATGATTATATCTGTGTTCGTGTGACGATTTGTGCAAATCGCACCTACAAGGTCATTAGGCAAATGGTCAGAAATGTATTTGTTAATGTCTTCAATCAGCAACATACCCCCTCGATACTTGTCTAAAATTGTGTAGAGAGTGTCCGCAATGTCCCGTAGAGTCATTCGTTTGCCATCATCCTTAAACGGACGAATGCGCCGTATTTCGATTCGCGGATGGACGCTAAAAATTTCAACATCCTTCACGCTCATTGCCTTGAACTCCTCAAACTCATCATTCACATCCAATATCAAAACGCGCCGAGGCTTTACCCCGTTACCGCCTCGGACGTACTGCTTCATCATTTCGGTAGTTTGATATGTCTTACCGATACCCTTTTTACCTACCGCAACGCCTAACTTACAAATCCTGCTCATCTTCAGCTTTTTTCAATTCGTGCAAATACCGAATGTGTTGAGCAAGAATTGATTTTTGAGCCATCAATTTTTGTTCTACTTCAAATACGTCAACCCATAGCCTTGCTTTTTCAAGGTCAGAGGTGTTTTTTGATGAGGCGTTCTCTTTTGACTTATCTAACAGGGTTTGCAGGGCATCAATGTATCCCTGTTGCTTAAAAATCCTGTTTTGAAATACCGCAAATTTTTGAGTGTTTGTTTCTTTGTTCGGAGAAACCTCTTTCATCAAAAGTTCTTTTGTTTTTGCCATTTCAATAGGTGTGTACTTTACTTACAAATTCATTACCAAATTTTCTCCAATCCTTGTTTTGATGGTAAGCGTAAATGCTCGTGTCAACATACATTGGAATCCCTTTTGCCCGAAGGTCATAAGCAAACCAACTATCGCAAAATCCATCGCGGTCTTTGTCGTACCTAAATTCAATGAGTTCAAGGATGCTTTTATGAATTAGAACGCAACCAATGCCATTTGCCCACGCTTGCGTGAGGTTCCCATCATACGCAAGTAAATTATGCTTGCCTTTGACGTGTGCGCCACTTGGTTCCTTATCATGTTCTTCTTTGATTTGAATCATAACAGGCTCTCTATCATGCCAATCGAAAACGTCATAACTCGCACCGACAACTGCTTTGCGATGGGCAAGCAATCGAATCAAAACATCATCAGGGGGAAATATGTCTGTTTCAAGGTGCAAAAGAAAATCGTAACCGCCCTCTAATGCCTTTTGCCTAACAAGATTGTGCCCCTTTGTAATCCGACTGATTATAGGGTCATCAGGAGCGAAATTTACCCTTTGGGATTGTGCGCCCAAACTTTTTAGATATTTTTCATTGCCCTTGGATTCACTATTGTCAGCAAGAAACACATCGACTTCAGTTGGGTAAAGAAAACGTTTTACATTTTCAACCCAATCCTCTGCACAATAGTTTTTGACATCCGCAGTCGGCGCACCAACTAAAATTTTAGGTGGCTTCCACGACATCTTCAAAGTGGTGTTTCTCGTATCTCAAATATTCTTCGATATGAGTGACATCAATCAAATTCAAATCCAAAACATCATACTTCCAACGAAGAAAATTCATAACGGGTTGGTCTCGCTTTGTCAATTTCACATACTCCTTGTAGAAGAAATATTCAATGATTTTCCACGCAGAGGTGTTTCGACGAATACTTACCCCCGTTTGAAAGTATTGCCCTTGTGACGAATAACCTTGAGACTCAAGATGTGTGTGTGTTTTAACCAACTCATTAGGGTCGTCTTTTTGCAACTTGGCGCACAAATCGAGGTCTTCATAAGCATTTTGCAGAGTCGGGTGAGTTAAGAACACCCCATCCATTGTACTCATGCAGTAAGTGTCCACAAAGCCATCCATATCCCCACATATTGTCATGTTTGCATCCAAGACGACAACAAGGTCTAATTCTTGGTCTAACTGCTCCAAGAATGTTGTGAAGGGCGAATATTTAATTTGGTTCGCTCTCCGCTTGGGGTCTTCGCTGAAAAAAAAGTCATCAGGTAAAACGACAATTTTCCATCCGTCAGGAACATTTTCTAAATCTTTGTCGCAGAAAAGAACGTACTCCCAACCACTTGTTTTCCATTCAATCGGAGCGACAACATCATAATTGCCAAAATTATAGCTTATTACTGCCTTTTTCATTGTAAATGTGGGGTTTACGGAAAAATGGGGATTGCCACGTATGATTCAAGGGTTGAGGCAAAGTGTTAAATAAAAGCGACTTTTTTTCCTGACGAGTAAAAGCAAGCGAAGGTTGGTCTCTCCTTGTTGCCATTTCCAAGTAATTCTTTGCCCATGCCTTCTCAAATGACTTTACCCTCTTGTTGTTTGTCCTTACGCTCATCGTAGATTCATGATAGCCGTTGTTAAATTTGTGGCCCCTCAATGACATGAAATCTATGGACTCTTCCATATTGTCATCTGTTTCTATCCACTTTCCGCTTGATTCGTGAATACGCCTGATTTTCTCCACCTCTTGCAAATAGTTTTCACAATCGGGATGCGGTGGCATAGAAATATCATAATTAGAGTGGTGAGCATCTACAAATTCATCTAAATCACCAACAATTTCAACATTTGAATCAATGGTTACAACCAAGTCATAGTCTATTCCCGTAATTTTTTCAAGAAGTGTTAGCGCATGGGCTTTGTAATAACTTGCCTTCCTTTTTGAAGAAAGACCTTCCAATTCGTCATTTTCAATCAAAAGAGGCTCGAAAAAGTATTCATTTGAGCATTTGCGATGCTCTCTGCTTGACAAGTCGGTAAAAGTATAAAAATCCCACGTTGGATTTGGATAGGAAGGCTCAAGGACTTGTTCGTAGCATCCAATGTCAAAGTTTACAACTGCCTTAATCATTGGGTGCTACAATTTTTGCCTTATTGCTTTTTTTGACCTTTTTTCTCCGCTCTCGTCGATTTTCAGGTGCAGAGTTTTCTGCTCTTGGTGGAGGTGGAGGTGGTGTTTCAACGGGTGGTGGTGGTGATGGAGAACCTGCGTCTTTATACTGCTCATGCACCAATTCCAATGTCCGTGAAAGTTGCTTCTTTAAGGCAAGAGTTGTTGCGGTTTTGGTAATGATGTCTTTTCCAAACATGACAAGCAAAAATTGCTCATCGGTCATGCCCAAGCCTTTCTTTTCAAAGACGCGGGTCATAGGCTCTTTTACACTTTCCTTAAATTCATCAGAGACTTCCATAGCCTCATCAATCTGTGTGTTGAAGGATTGAACAAAGTCCACCACACCTACCGCCTCCTGTGGACTTACGGGAACTGCCATACGAAGGTCGATTTTGCCTTCAGTCTGCATTTGCAGAAGTTGGCCCTCATTCATATTTGCAAAGCCCCCCGCAAACGAACAAATGCTTGAATAGCCTTCCAAGACCATTTCCGTCATCTGCTTCGCGGCTTTCTTTTTGTCGCCTTTTGGCAAGTCATTCAGACGCTCTTTGCCAAAAATTTCATCTTCATCATCTGCCCCACCCTCAAACATTTCGGGTCGAATATCCTCAATCGTTGGAGGAGAAAAGATAGGCTCTTCAATGTCGGGCAAACGCCCCGCGCCCTCAATGGAAACTTTTTGATATTCTTTTTCCTCTACATTGTCGGCGAGAGGGTTGTAATTGACGACCTCAGAAAAGTTTGGTATTTCCTTCTCTTCAACCTCAATATCTTCAATGCTTTGTGCTTCGCTCATATTTTTAGTGTGTCTATCGCTTCTAAAATCCGCGAATGTTGAGGGATTTTATCATCCAAATCTATGCAGAATTTGTAGTATTTGGAAATAGATGACACATCTTTTTGAACAATGTTTGCAATTTCTCGATGCGAAAGAATAGTATGCTTTTTCAAAAAGAATACAATCGTCAAAATTGCATTCATACGACGCTCGTCTTTACTGCGTGATGTAAACACAAGTTCTCTATGCACACCATAGTATTCACAAATTTCTTCAATATGCCTATTGATAAAAGATTTGATGTCGTGTGGGTCTAACACTCCCATAGCTTTACATGAATTTTGCTTGTTTCGGTTGTACGATACTTGTCCACCCTAACTTGATAAAACTGCCTATCATCCTCTACCATTCCTGATTTTTCTAAAGCATCCATTACACCTTTCGCAAGGTTATCTCCATCGAATTTTTGTCTCAAAGGCAATCCATCGATTCTCCTGTATTTCGGTGTAGACTTAGGATAAGCAAAGTGGAAAACCATGTGGATTCGACAAAAATCCCCGTTGGATAAATTTTTAGCCTTGATTAAATTGACAAGGGCTTTTTGATAATCCGTGTAGGCTTTAGGCATATAAGCCATTTTGCCATTGAATCGAGGTCGTGGGGTGGGACGACCTTGAATATCTAAAATAAACTCCACGTCAAACCATTTGTTCCGCACGAGAAACTTCTTGCACCAAAAGCGAGTCCTTCTTTCTGAATTGAATCAGAAGCGCACCTACAACTAATACAGAACCAAAAATTATCAGCGAATTGTAAAAAATATTTTGTGCCTTTGCGCTCATTACCATTTTCCTTTAGGACATTCCTCTGCGGCAAGTTGAACTTTAGCCCTTAAAAAGCAACCGCACTCTCTGCATCTGCCAAACATTGCATCATATAGTGGGCATTTTTTGCAAATGCTCATTCTCTGTTGAGGGGACAAATCAGGTTGTGACTTGTAGCTTTCAAACATTAAGTTCGTTTCTAATATTTTCTACTAAAATTTGATATTCTTCCGTTTGGGTAAGATACTCTGAAATTTTTACTGCAAAATCATTGTCTGACTTAAAGTGAATACCCAAAGACATTCGGGACGCCGCTACTTCACGAGTTGCGTCATCACTCCAAGGGACATCCATAACATCACTAATTAGTTTGGAAAAAAAATGTGCTTGAAGCGTATGTCCTGATGGATAGGAGGGGGAATGTCCTGTCCGCGTGTTTGCTGAAGTAAGTGACATATTCAAATAGTAAGCAAGTGGATTCGGTCGGATTCGATTGTAGTGGTATTTGATGCGATAAATCAAAGAGTTTAAATACAAATCGTTGACCTGTTCAAAAATAGATTTAAACTGCCTCATTCCTGCTTTTTGAGCATATCCACTCAAGTATTTACCCAACTGCTTGTCAATAAAAAAACATCTTTTTCGCCACTCTTCATTTACCAATTTTTCAATTTTTGAGACCACCTCATATACCTCTTCCTTGGCCTCGGCTGAAACATTTTCAGGATATGGGTCGTTTTCAAAAACCTTTACATACTTCTCGAATTGCGTCCCGTGGTCGATTGCCATCCGCTCTTCAATGGTCGGTTGACCATACGCAAGTTGATTTAATGAGATAAAACCATTCATCAGAATCCAAAGATATTGAATGGAGAGTCGGAAGCATCGTGTTCTCGTGCTTCGGGTTGAGGGGCTTCTTTTAAAACTTCTACTTCTTCGGGCTTTGTATTGGCCTTTTCTTCTTCAGGGGCTTCCTCGACCATGTACTCAATTTCCAAACAAATTGCACGGGAGAGTCGGTTGATTTTCTTTTGTTGCTCTTGATTCATCGTCCAAGCATCCCCCGCTTTGCCTTTCAAATCCTGAAGGTGCGAAAGATATTTTTCAAAATCTTGGAGTGCGTCGTATGAATCTTCATTAAGGTCAGTCTCGATGAGATTGTATTTCTTCATCGTAAACTCATGGGGAAATTTTGCCATAGGTGAATTATTGTGAATGTAAATTTATCGATAATACAATCGATTACAAATTTAATTATTCACATCAATCCACCAACCCAATAACTGCTCCGCTTAAAATACTGAATCCACCTACGACCAACGCCATCTTACCAAGTTCAGGCAATGGAGGCAATTCAAATGAATGGTCAGGGTTGTCTGCCTTTTGACCCATGTTGTAGTGAATGATTGCTTCACCCATGAAAAAGCCAAACGTGATTGCGGATGCTAACGCACCTCTTTGTTTTTTACTTCGTGCCATTAAATCATTCGGTCATCAATGTCCATAGTGCCTACGGATGAATACTTCCTACGTCCCATAGAACGCTCCATTGCCGCACTCTCATCGCGTCGGTCTTTACGGCTTTGTTGCTTTGAGCGTCCTGCACCTCTCCTTATTGCGAGACTTTCATCCAACTTGTCGTCGTAGCCTTGGCGATGTGTTTTACCCCCGTGAGCAAATTCTGCCCTCTTCCGAGGCTCGAATACTTTGACCTTAAATGTAAAACCAACGTTAAATAGCTCTAAATCTCCTTTTTTCCATTGCTCTATTTCTTCACGAGTCGCTTTCTCATAATTGCCATATCTCCCCCTACCTAAATTATCGTATTTGCACAATACGCCATAGTTAATAGTAGTGCCATCTTCATCACTTTCAATATCGAAATTGCTCTCCTTTGTATCATCCTCACTAGTATCTCTGTCTATGACTTCTTTTATGAAATCCATCAAAGCAGATTTTGATGAAAAATTTTTATTGCTCTCTCCGTAATCCGAACTATACCAATTCGCAACTTGGTCTGTCATACCTTCTTCATAATCGTCTTTGTCAACAAAAACGTTATAGTGGTCTAACACAAAATCTTTATCTCCTACACGACCACCATCTGCCATCTTATCGGCGTAAACGTCTGCGATATACTCTTGCAATATTCTTTTGTTCCCACCATCTAATTGAGCATAAAACTTGACCACAACTGCATCAGACCCGACTCTATCGTACAAGTCATTGAACTTTTGAATCAAGTGTTGGTTGCCATCAAATGCGTCACTCACAAAGTTGGGCGGAAAGTTCAACGCGAACATTGCAAAATCGTTCAATCCCTTCATAACGTCGGCAGGTGTTTGACCTCCGTGAGCCATCTTGTTGCCTTTTCCATCAAACTTGATAAATTCCTGCAATTTTGAAATGGCAAGTGCCGCCGTACCCATCGCGTCCTTGAATTTTTTTGTAGACGTAAGCAAATCGCTCAAGATTTCATCAAGGTCAGCGTCGGGAAAGTATCTATCCCCAATCGCAATGCCTTCACCGATAGCCTCTGACTTTTCCGTTACCTCTTCCAAGGTTTTTGCCTTTGGCTTACGACCGCGCTTTTTCGGCGCAGGGGCAACAAAGCCTTCGATTGGTTGAACGCCTACTTTCGGGTTTTCACCTTTCTCAAGTTCCTTGACCAACGTGTAGTTCTTCCCCGCCGCTTTGATGGCTGATGCCTCGCTTGTGGCGGTGACAACCTTTCTTTTCACCTTACCCGCTTGGGTTTTCAAGGGCATTTCAAAAAGGAAGGCTTTTTTGTCCATTGGCTTACGCCCCCTCTTTTTTGAAGAGGCGACCTTTGAGGCCACTTTCTCGGCTTTTTCAGCGGTCATACCCGCATCCTTTGCCATCGACTCTCTCGTGGCTTTAGATGCCCTCGCAGGTGTTTTGGCTTTCGTTTTTTTTGCCTTGCCTGTGGCAATAAATCCTTCTTTCGGGCTACGACCGCGAGTAATTGTCTTCACAAACTCAAAACCCGACTCTTGCATAGCTTCCTTCGCTAATTCAGGAGACGTTGCCATCACAACCTTTACCTCTTTTCCGCCTTCGACTTCTTTTTCAAAGACGTGACGCTTTTCTTTTCCGCTTGCAGATTTTGTCGCTTTTGGCTTGCGTGGTGCTTTGGCCTTTTTTGTTTCTACCTTCACCTCTTCTTTGACTTCCACAACCTCCTTCGGTTGGGATGCTTCCAATTTTGCAATCTTCTTTGCTACGGCATCTTTTCCCGCGCCTTCAGGCATTTTCGCAAAGAGGGTGCGGAGTTGGGCAAGTTTTTTGTCAGCCATCTTGTAGTTGTTTGACGTTTAGAATTTTATTGTCAGTTGTTTTCTTCGCTTGTGCTATCGCTTCGGCTTTGGAGAAGGCAAATATGTGCTTTTTTTCACCCCCCTGCAAGGAAACTTGATATTTTTTTACATCATTTGTAATACCAAGTTTATTTTTCGCAAGTTTAGTTATTTCAGCAGGTTTTTTGAACAATTCCTTCGTCAAATATACAATTTTTGCAACAAATTTGTCGTTCAAAACAATGATTTCTTTGCCTACCAACTCAATAGGGGTTTCATACCTTCCAAGGTACTCGTTCACAAGAGTTGCGGCATAGTCGTTGTTGAAAATGAGCCTGTTTTTCAAGACCACAAAGTCCCCCAAGAACCCTTTAGCAGAAAGGTCAGGAGTCATTTTGATGTTTGTCATTCCCCCTTTCTTTAGGGTCGCAAACATTTGATAAGCCTCTTCGGGGTCTGCGCCCTCGTAGAAGGTTTGATAGCGTGACTTTACTTTGTAATTCATGCCTCGTAGGTTAAGATTTCGGTGAGCATCTTACGAGAGTGCATAATGTCTTGCATCGCCTCTCTTGCCATGTCCTGCTCAGACATTTCTCCATATTCAAGTGATTCAAGCGACTGCATCATCTTCTCTGCAAGTTTTTGCGCCACTTCGCGGTCAGTCAAAAGAGCAACAATATCAGATGGTGTCATCGTCTTGCCTCCTTTTTCCATCTTTCCTTTGGCATCGATGTAGTACAGGTCGCCCTCATATTCAAATCCAATGGCTTCTTGGCCCCATTCCTTTGCCCAAATTTTGATTGCTCTTATCAAACGCTTTTCGTTTTCTTCCCAAGCCTCGTTAGTGCTGAAGACCGAAACCTTCACAATGTCCTCTTCGATAATATCTCCTGACGATGCTTTGTAGCCTCCATCAGTTTCCGTTTTTGTGAACCCGCCAAATTCGTTTGCCACCAATTCTTCCACCTCACGGACTCGTTGTTCCATTTCTTGAACAGAAATGACATCACCAACATTAGATGTCGAAGGAACATAGATAACAAAATTCTTATCGAATTTGAACTCTTTGTCCAAAAGCCCACCTTTTGCGTCTAAACCAATGTCTTCCGACTTTACAATTTCGTAAGAAACGTGCGTCGTCCCTCCGTGCCTAAAATTTGGCTTTTGTCCAAACAATCTTTGAATATCGCCTTCAAATTGCTTACGCTCTTTTGAGTTGAATGCCTCTTCCGATACCTCTATCCACTCCTCATCATCTCGACTCCATTTCGGAGCGCGGTTTTGGCCTTCCATTTGAGGTTGATAAAACAACTTTCCGTCGTCGTCCATATAGTACCAAGAGCCATACTTGTCCAAGCCTTTTACTTTCCCACCATGCTCAAGTTTTCCCTTATCACGCATTGACAACGCAATCGCTATGGCTTGGTCTTGAGGCTTGCCTTCTTTACGCAATAGACGAATCTTATCAGAAACTTTTTCGTCCATCGTCTTGCCTCCACGAGCCAAGTTTGACGACTCTTTCTCTTCCTGAATCATTCTATCTAATTCGCGTATGACGTATAACCTCATGAGATTGGTTTGAAAATCGCCTTCCATTGAAGACATTTTCTCTTGTAAAAATTCCAATATTTCTTCAACAGACGCTTTTGGATTTTTGGTATTGAATTTTCCTAACTCTTTGCTAATCCGTCGAAATTGTGGTGCTCTCTTTTTCAGGTCTTCAGCGAGTATTTCTTGCCCATCACTTAGAGCACGAACATCATTCGTCTTGCCTCCCTTGGCAAACCCATGAAATTTGCTCGGAACCTTTCTTTCTGACCCGTCCGCCTTAACCGCTACGATTTGATAGCTTTTTATGTCAGGATTGTCAATAAAGATGGACTTCCACTTTTCTCGCACCTCTTCGACATCTTTGGAAGATTCGATTACCTCTTCGCTTGAAAAATGTCCATATCCATTGTCTTCGGAGTAGTAAACCTTAATGTGTTTGGTAGGGTTTGGCCTTCCTCCTTTAGCGAAGGAACGCTCTCGTGTTGGTGTAGCTTGATAAATAATATGCCCACCCCTATCTTCAACTGCTATTTTTGCATTTGGAAACTCCTTACGCATAGCTTCAACTTCAAGGGGAATCTCTTGAGGATATGGCCGTGAGCGTTGTTCAAGCAACTTCCCATCAAATGCCATTATCGTAAATGGCCCTCCGTTACTGCCACGCACCCCATCCATAATCTTTTTGATAGATGTTTTACGAGAAGGTACTGCACCTCCTTTGGCGAAGTCAAGGTCAATCTCATTTATCTCGATGTCAGCGTCGTCATCTAAATCCAAATCGAAATCGTCGTCATCCGCTTCCAAGACATCTTCTTTTTCCTCTGCAATCACCTCTTCTATTTCAAGGTCATCCGCTGAAGGTGTAGGCAGGATTTCTTGGTCATTCGCAACTGAAACTTGTCCTAATTCATCCTTTTCGTCAGGAATCGCATCAATGCTTTCAATGATTTCTTCCTCGGCTTGCTCTTCGGTGTCATCGTCAATCATAAGACGTGCCCCTTCAATCGCATCACGAAGTGCGGCAATTTCATCGTCGTCTTCGCCCTCATCCATAAATTCAAGGGCTTGCTCAAACAATCCAATTTGCTCTTCAAAAATGTCTCGCAACGAAGGCTCTTCGCTTTCAGGACGGGTCTTGATTTCACCCATAAATTCAAGGGCTTCCTTCGACTCAATGTCCACCTTTTCACTAAATGCCAACGCATTTTCTCCTACGATGGTTTGCAAATAGGCATCGGGGTTTGTCGGAAGCAATCGTGCAGGTGCGCCACTTGGTGCGTTTTTCTTGTCAATCATGATGAATCCTTTTACGTCATCGTCATCCATGAAAA
>PBMI01000077.1 GCA_002722545.1 Opitutia bacterium
ATGGACGAGCAACTTGGTAAATTGTTCGACTATGTACGAAATGATCCGAGGCTCGCAGACAACACCCTCATTTTGGCTTGCTCGGACAACGGGGCGGAAAAAGGGGCTGGCGTTTCAGGTCCGTTCCGAGGCTTCAAAACCCATCTGTTTGAAGGAGGAGTTCGCTCATCGCTAGTGGCGTGGGGACCCGGACTGCTTGCGAAGAAGGCAATAGGCTCGGTCAACAAGAAGTCGGTCTTTTCCGCAGTCGACTTGGTCCCGACCTTGCTCGATCTAGCCCAGATTCCTCATCCCGAGGGAATTTCATACGACGGGGAATCCGTGCCGGAAATCCTTCTTGGTCAATCAAAGAGCTCACGCAAGAAGGATATTTTTTTCCGCCGCCCGCCCGACCGCGACTCGTTCTACGGAGTAAAGGACCTGCCCGACCTGGCGGTTCGCTCCGGCAAATGGAAACTTCTCTGCGAATACGACGGGGCCGATGCCCTTCTCTACGACATGGACACAGACCGTGGAGAGACCAACGACTTGTCCAAGAAGCATCCTGAGGTAGTTTCCCGACTGACCAAGGCCGTCATCGCCTGGCACCAGTCCATGCCTCCGGACAATGGACCTGCCTTGGCTTCCAAGCCAAAGAAAAAGAAATAAAAGCTTGGATCGGTCCTGTTCCGCCAAGCGAGATCAGGCGACCACTTCATGGACGACGTGGTGTTCCTCGACTCCGGTCAGTCGTTGATCAAGCCCAAGCGAACGGTAAGTCAATTTTTCGTGATCCAGACCGAGGAGGTGAAGAAGGGTGGCGTTAAAATCATTCACATGGACTGGCCGGTCGGTAATTCCGTAACCCAAATCATCAGTACGGCCATGAACGTGACCTGCTTTGACTCCACCTCCTGCCATCCAAACCGTGAAAGCTTCCTTGTGATGGTCGCGACCGCTTCCCTGAGCCATGGGGGTACGACCGAATTCAGCGCTCCAGACAACCAGTGTCTCGTCAAGCAACCCTCTTTCCTTGAGGTCCTTGATCAAGGCGCCGATCGGTTGATCAACCTGCTTGCATTTGTTGGGCAAACTGCCGTGTAGACCGCTATGGTGATCCCAACCCTGATCGAACAACTGGACGAAACGCACGCCCCGCTCGACCATCCGGCGGGCAAGAAGGCAGTTATTGGAAAAACCCGAACCTCCCACCTTCGCTCCGTATGCTTCCAAGGTCTTCGTTGATTCGGTGGTCAAGTCCTTGAGCTCGGGCACGCTTGACTGCATGCGGTAAGCCATTTCGTACTGACTGATGCGGGTCGCGATCTCGGGATCCCCCACCCCATGCAACTGTTCCTGGTTTAATTTGTTCACGGCATCGACGACGCGCTTGCGGGCCGCCGGATCAACCCCTTTGGGATTGGAGAGAAAAAGAACGGGATCTCCCTTTCCCCGAAACTCGATCCCCTGATAAACGGAAGGCAGAAACCCGCTCCCAAATATACTGTTTCCCGCCCCGGGGTATTGTCCGGTAACCATGACTACGAAACCAGGCAGATCCTTGTTCATCGAACCAAGGCCGTAATTGGTCCATGCCCCGAGACTCGGGCGACCGAAGCGCTCGAAACCGGTCTGCATGAACATCTGGGCCGGGGCATGATTGAACTGATCGGTGTGCAGGGTGCGGATGAAACACATTTCATCGGCACAGGTTTGCAAGTTGGGCAAAAGATTAGAGATTTGAATTCCGGATTGTCCGCAGCGACGGAAGTTGAACTTCGGGTCTTTCGAGGTTCCCAACAACTTCGGGCGGGAACGGATAAAGGCGAGTTGCTTGCCTTCGAACATTTCCTTTGGACAAAGCTCACCGTCTCGCCTCTGTAGCTCGGGCTTGTAATCGAAGAGGTCGAGATGCGAAGGGGCTCCGACCAAATGAAAATAGATCACGCTCTTGGCCTTGGGAGCAAAGTGAGCGATCGGAGAAGCGACTCCGCCACGAAGATCTTGTCCGAGCATGTCGGCCAAGGCGAATGCACCAACACCCATGCCTACCCGTTGAAAGAGTTGTCGGCGGGTAAGATTCTTTTGGTAAGTTTCGAGCGGATTCATTTGAGATAAATTCGACTAACCCTTCGTAATCGTCTCGTCCAAATTAAGCAAGGCATTGGCCACGAAAAACCAGGCCGCCCAGTCAATGCGAGACAAACCAGGCGAGACCTTCAGAACGCTCCCCTGCCCGACTAAGTCAGTCGCTTCCTTTGGGTTGGCCTTCAATCGTTTCCGTTCCGCTTGGAACAAGTCCGTGAGAATCTGCATTTCCTTTTCATTGGGCTCCCGGGCAAGGGTTCGACGGAAAGCGAACCGCAAGGCATGCCCATCCCCTTTGCCTACCGATGACTCCAAAATTTCGGCGGCGAAGCCCAATGCCATCTCCACATAGGCCTCGTCGTTCAGGAGGGTCAGGGCTTGCAAGGGGGTATTGGTCCGGCTGCGCTTGGGAAAGCAGGAAGAACGATCGGGTCCGTCGAAATTCACGAAACTGGCATAGGGCGCCGCCCTCCGCCAAATGACGTACACACCGCGCCGGAAACGGTCCTCGTTTTTGGCCGCGATATATTTTGGTTCATTCCGTCCGGTTTGACGCCATAGCCCATCCGGTTGAGGAGGATAAACGGGTGGCCCGCCCATTTTCTCAGACAGCAAACCGGAAATCCGCAACCCGTTATCCCGGATCATTTCAGCGGACATGCGAAGGCGTGGTCCACGCATGAAAAACAAATTGTTCGGATCGAGATCGAGCATGGAAGGTGTAACCTTTGAGCTTTGCCCATAGGTTGAGCTGAGGACGATCAGCTTGTGAATATGCTTCATCGACCATCCGGTTTCCATGAACTCCACGGCCAACCAGTCCAAGAGTTCGGGATGCGTGGCCGGTTCGCTTTGGGAACCGAAATCAGCCTCCGTGGAAACGATACCCGTTCCAAAGAATTGGCCCCACCATCGGTTCACGGCGACTCTTGCAGTAAGAGGATTGTTGCGATCGACCAACCACTTGGCCAAGCCCAAACGATTCCGGGGCCACTCCTCCTTCCATGCATGAAGGCTTTCGGGTACTCCCGCTTCCACTTTTTGCTTGGGGTTCAGGTAGTTCCCACGCCCCATGACGTGTGTCTCTCGGGTCTCATTCATCTCCACCATCACCAAGGTGGTGGCTGGAGAAATTTTCTTGAGGTCAGCTTCCTTTACTTTGGATCGCTTGCGCAGGGCAAGCAAGGTTGGGCGGTCTTGTTCAAAGAGGGCTTTCAATTCGTTCTCTTCCTTGCCGGTTCTTTTTTTCTTCTGCACTAATTCCAAAAGACGCCTGGTTGGCTTAGCCTCCTCTACGATGACATCCGAGGATAAAGAGAAGCGCGGTCTCCCGACGTTTCGACCACCCCCGTAGAGGTGTTGCATCTCGACGCGCAGGATGGAAGGTTTGTTCAATGACAATGGCTCGGCAAACTCGAGTTCAACCCAATGCTCCTTCCCAAATTCGGGGGAGACAGCCCAGCCGTTTCTCGAAGTCAAATCCCCATCGATCAATTGACCAGCGCTAAAGCTACTCTGGCTAAAGTCAGCCCTCGCCCGGGAAAATTCAAGCGGAACTTCTCGTCCTTCGAGAAAAAGCTTTAGTTCGGTAAGGACGAAATTCGGATTGCCATTCACGGTATTTCGACCCGGACCTTGCCGCTTCATGCTTTTGTGCAGAAGGGTTTCCAAGCGAAAGGTTTTCCAGGTTCCCGAATCCGCTTGCAGGGTAATTGAGTAAGTCGACTTATCTCCTGAAGCGCCTCGGGCAAGCAGGCTTCCATCTTTCATTATTTCGAAGCTCTCACCGCCATCGGAATCTGCTTTCAGAGGGGTAAGCACTTGCCAAGCCGGAACCTTTGTCTTCTTGGGAGAGAGCCTCTGAATTTGGCTGGCAATCCATTCGGGAAATCCCTTGGCCGCCTTCGCCTCGGCTTCTTTCAATTCCTTTTTGATTTGAGCCAATTCTCTCGCAACCTCCGCCCTCTTCTCTTCACTAGCGGGATCAAGCGGAAGCTCCATTTTCGGCCCCCAGAAATCGTAAGACACACCCTTGCCACTTTTGTTTTGAACTTCCAATGGCGTGTTGTTGAAAAAGGCGAAGAACTGAAAATATTCCTCGTGAGAAAAAGGATCATACTTATGGCTGTGGCACTGGGCGCACTCCAAGGTCGTACCCAGCCAAGTGAGACCGGTTGCGTTCACCCGATCGAACACTTGATTGACCCGGTTTTCCTCGGGGTGGACACCGGCCTCTACGTTACAGGTAGGGGTCCGGTGAAAGCCGGTGGCGATTTTTTGAGAAACGGTCGGCTCGGGCAGAAGATCGCCCGCAAGTTGTTCGATGGTAAATTGATCAAAAGGCATATCCTTGTTCATCGCCTCGATCACCCAGTCTCGAAACGCCCAACTATCGCGCAATTGATCGGCCTGAAAGCCATTGGAGTCGGCGTAGCGGGCCAGGTCCAACCATTGTCTCGCCCAATGCTCACCGTAACGGGGTGAAGCCAACAGACGATCGACCACCTTTTCCTTGGCCTGCGAAGATTGATCGGAAAGAAAAGCATCGAGCTCGCCAGTGGTCGGAGGCAGCCCGATTAATCCGAGGCTCACCCGTCTCAACCAGAGAGCCTTGCCTGCCGGTCCACTCGGTTTCCAACCCCGTTCGGCGAGCCGTTTCACCACAAAGGAATCAATGGGATTGCGGACAAAAGCCTTGGTCGTAACAGGAGGTAATTGGGGGCGGGAAGGCTTTTCGTAAGCCCAATGATCGGCATAGCGACCACCCTCTCCAATCCACTGTTTGAGAAGAGAAACCTGTTCTGCTGAAAGAGCGTTCCCCTTCGCGGGCATTCGATCATCCCCATGGGAAATAATTCGGGCGATGATCTCGCTCTCCTCGGGTTTACCGGGAACGATGGCCGGCAGACCGGATTTTCCTGACTCGTAGGCAAATTCGGCGAAGTCCAACCGCAGATCGCTCTTCGGTTCGTCCAAGCCATGGCAAGCAAAACAATTTTGGGAAAGAATCGGACGAATTTGCCGGTTGAAGTCAATTTCTCCAGCCACGAGACTACTCATCCAAGGAAGGATGCCTAAAGGGAGAAAAAATCTAAATGCGTTCTTCATTTAAGAAGGGAGAGTAAATACATCATCATAAGAGATTTTTTCGAAAGCAAAGAAAAAGAGAGGAGTGAATACAGATCGATTGAAGAAGGGAAGGCTCAGTTGCTACCCTCCTCTCCTTGCAGGAGGCCAAGTCCACCTAACCCGGAAGTCCGAAATTCGTTCTCATACTTGTGTTCAAGTTCGTTTTTTCGCTTTTGCCATTTTTCTTCGGCAAGAGCTTCTTCTCCTACACCTGCCCAAGTCATCTCAGCTTGCAAATCGCGTCCGGCCATCCGGATGATCAATTCCTCCCAAAACGCATCGTCCACAAACTGGTCGTAAATCCGGACCATCCTTTCCGGGGTTTTCTCTTTCCACTTCCTTGCCAACTCATTGCTTTGCGGATCGCGCCGGATCATATCTCCGGAGCCAAAATCATCACACCCGGCATAGATTTTCTGCTCCAATTCGTAAAATGGTTTCTTTTCGGGAACTTGGCCCCGCCCGTAAGCATCGAGAACCATTCCGCTTAACGAAAAAACCTCGACCAATGCCCTGTACTCCTCTTTCGAAAAATCGATCTTCATCGTAACGGGAACTACCTTAAGGGGAAAACTCGAGAGGGATATATTCTCTCACGGATTAACAATTAACAACTGAATTTATCTTGGCTGCCCAAAGGGGGGACCTCCGCGTCCACCTCGACCTCCGGGGCCTCTCCCTTGGCCTTCCTGCTCGGGAGGAGCTTCACCGGACTCCGCCGCTTCAGCTTGCTTGGCAATGCGTTCGGCAACCCGCTTGACTTCAGAAACCGCACGCTCCTTGCGTTCCTCGTCCACAATAGCCTCGGCCCAAGTCAAAGCGGTCTCGGGATCATCCCTGACTACCTCTCTGACAAAACGTTGGATCGGCTCGTCCATAAGTTCACCAGCAGGAAATTGGTTGAGCCATTCGGCGGTAGCGGTCGGGTCTTTGCGGGCCCATTGACTGACCACTTCCTCCATGCTCTCGGAACGAGTTTCTCCTTCCGGCATACGCCCAACCCATTCCGCGGCATCGGCGGGGTTTTCCCTGGCCCAGCGCTCGGCTACGTCTTCGCCCACTTGGGTTTTGACTTCCGACTCGTCCATTCCATCGACCCATTCCACGGCTCTACCCAGATCATCGCGGGCGATCTTCTTGCCAATTTCGCCATAAGCATATTTTTTGAGTGATCCGTCGGCCAAATTTTCCGCCCAACTCATGGCGACGTCTTCACCTTCAGTCCAAGATCTTTCCAAAAGAATGGAAGCAGCCCGGCCTCGCGACCTCCCATAAGGCATGGAGGTCATCAATTCCGTCGCGCCCACCATATCGGTCTCGGACATTCCACTGACAATCCCGATAAAGTAAGGGTTGTCCTCCCCCTCGAAATTCTCTTTCGCCCAGGCAATCGCAGCTTGAGGGTCACTCCTGGACCAAGAATCCATAACTGCTCCCGAACCAATTCTTTGCTCAAAACGACCGAGCTCGCGCGTCCACGCCATAGCGGCGGCAGGATCCGATTGAGCCCAACTGAAGGCAAGCATCCGTAATTCACTGAATCGGCTGGGTCCTTCGGGTAACTTACCATATGCCTCAATGGCGGCTTCGATACTTTCCTGGTCTGGGTTCGCCAAAAGTTCGGCGAAAGCCTGCATGCGGATGACTGGATTGCTCGATTGAATCCTCAAGTAGAGGTCACCCCCGACCGCCACTTCACGGGGCGTTTCGGTAAAAGGAACGAAACCTTGATCGACTTCTCCCGGTTCGGGCAGTCGATCGGAAAGGCGGTTCGTAGCAAAAGAAACTCCGTTCGCTCGAACTTTTTCTTGAACGGGCGCTTTTTGCCCTGGAACCTTACGGGTTAGTCCGCTGGTAGAATCCGACTTTGAGGATCCGTTGCGCAAACCAAGCCAATATGCGGAAAGGCCCGTTAAAACCCAAATGAAAACCAAGACTGCTTTATTCATACCTTACTCTATTCATATTTTGTTTATCATCCCTTGCAAAAACTCCCCTCGATTACACAAGTACATATTCTATTAATTGCACTGAATCGCAATTCTAGCAAGAGCCAAGAAGGAACCAAAACAATTTCCCCAGAAGGAGCAACTCGTATGACGACGAATGAAATCACCGACTCAAATCCGTCGCAAAACTTTTTTCCATTAAACGAAATACATTGGCAAACTAACCTCTTCTCTTCTTATTATAAATATTATGAACAAGCGGAAAGCCTACCTAGTTGCGGATTTTGATGAAATCAAGCAAACGCCCTGCCCTTGCGGGCAATCCAAACGAGCTTTCGTCCAGGACGGCAACGGAGTCGCCTCCATGCACCTTGTGGAAATCTCCAAGGAGAGTCGCCCCCACTACCATAAGAATATGACTGAAATTTACTATGTATTGGAAGGAGTAGGCCACCTTGAAATCGACGGCGACAAGATCCCGTTGAAGCCCGGGGTTTCCGTTCTCATTCCCCCAAACACTTTGCACCGGGCGGTAGGTGAACTGAAAATCATCAATGTTCCCATTCCTGCTTTCGACTCGACGGACGAATGGTTCGCAGACTAACCAAGGGGCTATAAATTCATCCCGAACTTGGCCAGAACCCGAGTCATGAGAAAATAAAGAACACCTGTCATCGCGATACCAGTCGACATGGAAAGAGGAAAGGAGATTCCCTTTCTCATCATCCATGGCATGACCAAAAACATAGGAAGGGAAGGCAACACGTACCAAAACGTTCCCACTGAGTGGGAAGCTATCTTTTCCATATCCTTCGTTTCTCCGTATAGCCAAATAATACCCAAGACGGATATAAGAGGCAAAGAAGCAATCAAACTGCCAAGCAAGGGCAACTTTTTTGCAACCTCGGAAACGAGCACGATTGTGACCGCCGTAAGGACTAGCTTAATCAAATACCAAATCATATTGACTTAACCTTCATGGCGCAGAATCAAAAGTCATCATCGAAGCTTGTCGATCCTTGATTTTACGTTCCCTCAAAGTTATGAAAAAAAGAAGGCTTCAGAGTGGACTCTCCAACTCATCGTGCTTAGGAAGGCATGCTTATGAATTTTTTTGATATGGAAAACAGCCACCCGTCTAACGAATGGACAAGCCTCGAAAACGAGTCGTAAGCACCCTTTTGCACAATGAAGATCGTTTCCTGATCCTCGAACGGTCATCCCTGGTTGGAAGTTTTCAGGGGTATTGGTCCTGCATCTCCGGTTACGTCGAGGAGGGGGAGGACCCACTGAAAACAGCTCTTCGCGAAGTGACCGAAGAAACTCGGATCGAGGCGGTTTCCCTCGCCCTAAGGTCTCAATACGGGCCGAATTTCTCCGAAACGGAAGACCTCGTTTTCGAGTCGTATTGGTTCCTATTCGATTCCGCCCAATCCAAAGTGGAGATCGATTGGGAGCACAATCAGTTCGCATGGGTAAAGCCCGAGGAAATCCCGAAGTACAAGATGGTGCCATGGTTCGACGAGTTGCTCGGGCGACTTACCCGTCCCTGATTAAACGGGGCTACTTCTGTTCTTCCACTGACTCTCCAACGGACTCGAAAGATTTAAGCAGATTGAAGAGTGGAGAATCCGTTGTCAGGATAAGAGAAATGTCGGAATTGAGAACCTTCTTGTAGGTTTCCAAGGTTTTGGTAAATTCGTAGAAAGAGGAGGCACTTTCACTTTGGGTGTAAGCTTCGGCGTAGATAGCGGAGGCATTCGCATCCGCCTCTCCCTGGATTTCTTCGACCTTTCGATAGGCCTCGGATGAAAGTTTCAGCAAATCTTTTTGTTTTTTACCAGTGATCTTGGCCGCCTCGCCAGCGCCTTGTGATCTGAACTTGGATGCAATTTGCTGACGTTCACTGATCATGCGCTCGTAGATCCGTCTCCGAACAGTCTCGTTGTAATTGATCCGCTTGAAACGAAGGTCCAACAATTCGATACCGAAATCGCCGAGTTTCCCCGCTGCCTTTGTCAGAATCTCAGACTGAATTTTCGTACGACCGGTAACGATCGCATAGGATTGACCGGAGCTTTCGCTTGCCTGAGCCAAAGACTGGTTGGACTTGATTTCACGGTCTTTGTCCGAACGGACGATTTCGATCAGCTCGTACTTGGCAACCGCATTGCGAGTTTCACTGCCAAGAATATCATCCAATCGGGAAAGAGCTCTACGTTCATCCCTCAAGCGAAGAAAATACTTCTTCGGATCACTAATGCGCCAACGGGCGTAAGTATCGATGATCAGGTAGGTCTTGTCCTTGGTGGACATCTCGCTGGCAGGACCATCCCAAGGTAGGTAGCGCTTTTCGATACGGTTGATCTCGTCGATAAAAGGCATTTTCCAATGCAAACCGGCAGCTTCGACTGGTTCACCTCTGACTTCGCCGAACCGCGTAATGATGACCTGATCCGTTTCCTTGACGACGTAAGTAGAAAGATAAGCGACGAACAAGAGCACAAAGACGGGAAGGATGAAAAGTTGGTATTTGAGCTTCATCTTCCAACGCCTCCTTTGTCCGTTTGCATTTGTAGCAGAGGCAGAACTTGAGAAGCGTCCTCATCGAGAATTATCTTTTTTCCCATTTGAGGGACGACCTCGCTCATGGCCTCAAGATAAAGTCGGGTTTTGGTGATTTCCGGGGCCTTTTCGAACTCCTTCAAGACCGCCTTGAATCGGGCGACGTCTCCCTCCGCCTCATTCACCCGCTTAAGAGCGTAACCCTCCGCGGCCTCGATATTCTGGTCTTTCACACCCTCCGCGACGTACACTTCCTTATTGTATTGCCCCTGGGCCTCGTTGATCATGCGAGCCTTTTCCTGCTCGGCCTGATTCACTTCGTTGAATGAGGCCTGCACCGGCAAGGGAGGGTTGACGTTCTTAAGTTGGATTTGATCGACACCAATCCCCAATTCGTATTTTGCGACCAAATCCTTCATCATTTTCATGGCATCCTCTTCGATTTTTTGACGACCCACCGTAATGACCTCGTCCACCGTTCGGTCTCCCACGATTGTACGCATGACGGATTCGGAAATATACCTCAAAGTTCCTTCCGGATCAAGGACTTGAAACAAATACTGTTTGGGATCATCGATCCGGTATTGGACGATCCATTCAACTTCGGCGGCGTTCAAATCTCCCGTCACCATGCTTTTTTCCCTATCTCTGCCCCGACGCTCCGAGAATTGATTCGAGTTGGTTCCGCCTTCGGTGGCAAACCCGTACTCTTGCTTCAATTGTCTCTCCACAGGCAAGACGTACACTTCGTCGATTCCAAAAGGCAATTTGAAATGAAGTCCCGGCTTGACTTTGTCCGGTTGGGCCTTGCCAAAACGCAAGATAACTCCCTCGGACTCGGCTTCCACCGTGTAAATCGACGTGATCAGTCCAAAGATCACTACTACGACGATCAAAACCCAAAAGATGACGCCGTTGCGTATCAAATCGGGTATTTTAATTTCAAAAGGTTGTTGGCTCATAACCCACCATTAAAACCGTAATCCATCTATTCGTCAACGAAGGAGCGAAAAAGAGAAAAAACGTTTATTCAGTAATCTCATACTTTCTTTTTAGGGAAGCCTCGATTTCACTGGCCTCGTAGGCGAAGCCTCCCTCCGGATCGGAGTTTCGCAACCGAATCGTTTTGGCGACGAAAGGTATGTCCGTAAGAAAAGGGTCGTCTTGGTAATAATGACGATGGAACGGATAGGGTGACGGGTTGTTACGCAGGGAACTTCCGGTCTCCGAGTCGACGACTTCGAAGTGGGTGAACCCGGACTGGCGGCAGAGCTCGGCGCAACGAAGAAGACAAAGTTCACCGGACAAAGGGTGCGCCCCTCCCCGGAAGGTGACCCTCATTAAGTTTTCCCCAAGTTTCGTTTCCGAGTAGTGCGAAGAATTGTAGAGACTGCGGGCGCCGCAAGAAGCAAGTAAAATCAGCAGCGCCGAAAACAAAATTCGAATAAAATCAGTCATGATCCAATTGTAAAAGAAAGGATGGTAAAACTCAATACTCGCCAACCTAGGAAGAGACTTTCTTCGTCTCTCTCTTGCGAGCGTTAAAATCAAGAATGCGTTTACGCAGCCTGATGTTCTTGGGAGTAACTTCAACCAACTCGTCGGGCGCAATGTATTCAATGGCTCGCTCCAAAGAAAAGCGCAACGCCGGGGTAAGGGCTTCGCTTTTGTCACTGCCCGCAGCCCTGTGGTTGGTCACGTGCTTGGCCTTCGTGGGGTTGACCGGAAGATCCTCGGTCCTCGGGTTTTCACCAACGATCATACCTTCGTACACTTCGTCTCCCGCTCCGATGAACAATTTCCCGCGCGTTTCAATATTACGCAGAGCGTAGGTCATGGATTCGCCTTTCTCCATGGAGACCAAAGTACCTGTCCGCCTTGTTCTGATATCGCCCGAATCCGGCCGGTACTCCTTGAATAAGTGGGACATGATGCCCTCCCCGCTCGTCAGGTTGAGCAGTTCAAACTCGAAACCGATCAGACCGCGGGTTGGAATCGTGGCCTGCAAAGAGGTTCTGCCCCGGTTGGCGTTCATGGACTCGACTTGTCCTTTTCTGTTGGCCAAAGACTGCATGCATCCCCCGACCGCATCGTCGGGAACTTCCAAGTAGAGTGTTTCGAAAGGTTCATGGGACCGTCCGTCGATTTCCTTTTTGATCACCGTGGGGCGGCTGACGAGAACTTCAAAACCTTCCCTGCGCATTTCCTCCACTACGACAGCGACCTGCATGGCCCCGCGTGCGTTGACCTTGAATTCAGTCGACTCACCGGTTTCCTCGAACTTGATCGAAATATTGGTCCGGGCTTCCTTGATCAAGCGGTCTCGAATCTCCCTCGAGGTCACACGGTCCCCTTCCCGTCCAGCCATCGGACCGTCGTTTACGGAAAAGGACATCATCACGGTGGGAGGATCAATTTCAACGAAAGGCAGGGTTTCGGCTTCGGCGTCACTAGCCAAGGTTTCCCCGATATCGATCTCCTCAAAGCCCGAAACTCCAATAATATTTCCAGCCACTCCTTCGCTGGCATCGTTGGTGGCGAGGGCCGAATATTCAAAAACCTTGGAGACCTTGGCTCTCTCCGGCTGTCGATCATTCCTCAAGCGCCAAATGGAATCCCCCATCCGAACGCTCCCCGACAAAATTTTGCCCACCGCAATTCTCCCTACGTAATCAGACCAATCCACGTTCGAGACGAGCATCCTGAAATTCGGGCCTTCTTCCACCGCGGGAGGGGGAACGCAATCGGTGATCGCTTCGAACAAGGGCGTCATGCTCTTGCCTTCATCTTCCAGAGAGCGTTTTGCATAACCATCCTTGGCGCTTCCGAAAAGAAACGGGGCGTTGAATTGTTCCTCGCTCGCCTCCAGTTCAAGAAAAAGTTCGAGGACCAAGTCCTGCATTACCTCGGGACGAGCATTGGGGCGGTCGATCTTGTTTACGAACACTACGGGGTTCAATCCGGCAGCCAAGGCCTTCTGCAATACAAATCGGGTCTGCGCCTGCGGTCCCTCGTACGCATCCACCACGAGCATCACGCCATCGACCATCTTCATAACCCGCTCCACTTCGCCTCCGAAATCGGCATGACCCGGCGTGTCGACTATGTTGATCAAAAAATCCCCCCATTGGACCGAAGTATTCTTGGCCTTGATCGTTATTCCACGCTCCCGTTCCTGATCCATGGAATCCATGGCCCGCTCCTCGAGAACTTGGTTGTCCCGAAAAGCACCGGAGTGTCTCAACAATTGGTCAACCAAAGTGGTTTTCCCGTGATCGACGTGAGCGACAATGGCCAAGTTTCTAATGTTGTCCGATTGGATTGTGGGTGAAGTCATGAAGACGGCTAATTATGAACTTTTACCTGCCTCGTGGCAAGCGAAGCTTTTGGCAATTTCAAAGGAACGAGAAAAGCCGGCGGATCCTTTTCGCGCCATTCCAGACTGGAGAACTCAATGAACTTGGTCCAAAAATAAATACTCGTCTTCGGCTTTAGTAAAAAAACCGGTCGTAAGTATAGGCATTGCCCATGACTACCGTGAAATTATAAAGCTCATGCACTACGATCGTGAAAAGAAGGGCGTAAACAAAAGATTTTCTTCGCATGGCAAGGTAGACCAAGGTCATTGAAACCATCGTGGGGTACAACATCAAGTGCCCGAAAAAATCCCTTTGGGTATGCAATAGCTCAAAAAAAAGAGCAAAACAAAGGACAACCCACAACGGTCTGACTTTGAAAAACCGGCAAATTTCGAGCACCGGAGCGAAGATGAATATCGTCTCCAAGATGGGGGCAAGGAGAATGGCATCGAGCCCCCTGCTGTAATCAACCACTCCATCCCGATGGATCGGTCCCCCACTTACAACGACCCAAGAAGGCAAGATTGAAAAAAGGAAGGGCAGCAGGGAGCATGCAAGGTAGGACTCAAGCAAAACGCGATGCTCGGAGAGTCGGGACCAACGATCAATCAACCTTTCAAGAAAAGAAGATCCCCCAAGTCTCTCTGTTTGAATTGTCATAACGGCAAAAACCGATGGGAAAGGAAGACGGTCTTGGCTTACCCGTCCGACTCTTCTAGAATCCGGTCCATCTGATAACCAAAACCCGGACCAGACAAAGTCGAAAGGTCAAGCTCGCCTTCCCGGCGTCTGTAGATCCCCGGATGCACCCGTGCTTCAAGGGATGACGCTTCGGGGTAAAATTGCATTCCGTTGCTTTCGACACCCATGATCGTTCCGGCATGGGCTCCCAGCAAGACATGAGGAACTTGGGCAAGCATCGGGTTGGTCAAATCCTGGACCATCAACTCCATGCCGTGAGCCTTAGCCCAGCAGAGCGAGAGCAAAGCGCCTGTTTGGGTCTTGCATGTCTTGAGAGCGACTCCGGTCCATCCGAGTTCGCGTCCGAGACGGACGTGCTGCCAGTCATGAGCGCTTTCATCCATGAAGATCGGCTTTCTTTGGGCAACCGAACGCACCTCGATGCGATGCTCTTCCAGGTCGTAAGGGAAAGGTTGCTCGACGTAGAGAATTTTTCGATGAGCTTCGGGAGCCTCTCGTTGCAAACGGTCCAGGATCTCGTTGACGTAAGCTGGGTCGGTCACGGTGCAGTTGAAATCGGTTGTCAAATAATCGACTGATTTGGATTCCGCAATCCGGCCAATCGACTTAAGTCGCTCGTAATCCCAGCTGGAGTCATTTCCCCGCAGCTTGATCTTCAGGCAGTTGAGCCCATCGGTTTCGATCCATTCCTCCAAGTGCACAGGGTAACCATCCTGGGGTTCATCACCTTTGAGTTCGCTTTGGTCAAGCGGATCGAGACCTCCTACGAGATGCCAAACCGGAATTTTTTCAGGCCGGGGCAAAACAAGAAAATCGGCGGTATGTTTCCCCGAGAAGTCAACTTCGGCCTTCTCGGCAGGGTCAAGAAAGGCCGAAAGGTCGACGTTGCAATGTTCTTCACCATAGCACTCGTAAGT
Source organism: Opitutia bacterium (assembly GCA_002722545.1). GTDB lineage: Bacteria > Verrucomicrobiota > Verrucomicrobiia > Opitutales > Seribacteraceae > Seribacter. Next base: position 14,689 of record PBMI01000077.1, read on the forward strand.
GGGCAACTTATTGGCAATGCCGTAAGCATCGTGCAAAGCCAAGTCGTAAGCCGATGCGCAAACCAAAGCGGCAAGCCAGGGAATGGGTTCGAGTCCTTCCCTTTCCTCCCGGTTGTATGATTCGAGAACCCGGGGCAATCGTTCGAACAAAAGAGAGTGCCCGAGCTCAAGAGCATGCCCAAAGGATCCGTTGTCCGCCCATTCGGGCGAGAGTTTCGAGCAAAAAGCCAACAACGCGTCGAGGCGCTCTGCATAGGGAACGGTTGAAGGCCAAACCCATTGAACGCTCAAAGGAGTCTCTCCCCAACCGACCGATTCGTTTCCCTTTCGATCTCGAACGCGAAGGCTCACTCTGGCGCAACTGACCGAGGTCAGCACTTCGGTTCCGAATTTCAAAGGCACTCTGGTTTCGACCGGAACGAAATTCAAGTCGGAGGAGAGAATGCAAATATCAAAATTGGATGATGCCATCGCGAACAAGTGAAATAAAAAACAGGAGGGGTCAAACTCCATTCGATGCGCTTTTTCCTTTTCAATCGCTCCAAGGTATCGATGATGGGTGGATGGAAGCAGACGTCATTGGTTTATTCGCTTTGTTGGTCGGACTCGAACTCATACTCGGGGTCGACAACATCCTCGTCATTGCAATCTTGGTTTCTCGCTTACCCGAGGAAAAGAGAAACGTGACCAGAAACTTCGGACTGATCCTTGCCATGGTCGCCCGCATCGTCATGGTCTTCGCCGGACTCAAGCTGTTGGAACTCACCGAACCGGCCTGGCCCGATGGCCCCGAATGGTTCGACTACTCGTGGAAAGCCATCGCCCTGATGGCGGGAGGTTTGTTTCTGATATGGAAGGCGGTCAAGGAAATCCATGCGACCGTCGAACTCGAGGACCATGAGAGTAAACAGACGGCAAAGGATAGCTTTTTCGCGGTCGTTTCGCAGATCCTGATTTTGGACGTCGTTTTTTCCCTTGATTCGGTCATCACCGCGGTCGGTCTCACGAACGAGAAATGGATCATCATAACCGCCGTCCTTTGCTCCTTCGTGGTGATCCTGTTTTTCGCCAAACCGATCGGCGATTTCATCCTCAATCACATCGCCCTTAAAATTCTTGCCCTCGCCTTTCTCATCGTCATCGGGATAACGATTTTCATGGAAGGAATGGGCAAGGAAGTGGACAAAGAACTGATCTACGTACCCATGGGGTTTGCGATGGCCATCCAGTTCCTGCAAATGCGCCACAAGCGCAACCTCGAAAGACTCAAAAATGACGATTCCTGATCGACTTCGTTCATTCCCCGTTCTCCCCATTCTCAACTTGGCCGAGCAAATATCCGCACTGCGGGTTGCCGAAGCCTTGACCCAAGGAGGCATCGGAGCCTTCGAAATCACCCTGCGAAACGCAAACGCTCTCATCTGCTTGCAAGCAGTGCGCAAAGAATTCCCGGATTTGACCCTCGGAGCCGGGACGATTTTGGAGAAAGAACAAATCAGCCAAGTCAAGGATATGGGTATCGACTTCGGTGTTTGCCCGGGATGGGACGACGACCTGTGGTCTCATTCCAAAGATCTTGATTTCCCACTCATTCCGGGCGTTCTAACTCCAACCGAACTAACCCGGGCTTGTAAATCGGGCTGCCGGACGCTCAAGGTTTTCCCAATCGAACCAGCAGGTGGAGTCGGCTACTTGAAATCGCTCATTGCCCCCTTTCGTTCTTTGAATCTCGACTATCTCCCCACGGGTGGGATCGGGAAAGAAAAGGTATCCTCTTACCTCGAAGACGAGGCAGTTTTGACCGTCGGGGGTTCGTGGCTGACTCCGCTGACTTTAATCGAAAAGAAAGAGTTTACGGCCATTACTGAGCTTGCCATCGCATCCCTTTCTCTAGGTAATCGCAAGACATGAAACTCAAAAGCCTTCTCACTTCGGCCGCATGCGCCTTGTTCTTTCATGGACTTCTTGGCATCGAGAATGAAAACGCCAGCCTTCGTGGCTCTTTCTCGTACGCCCGCTTGGCTTTCGTTGAAAAAAAGATGGCCAAGGTCGCCTTCATGGGAGGTTCCATTACCGAAATGAACGGATATCGACCGATGATCGCCGAATGGTTGGAGGGACAATTCCCGGAGACCAAGTTCGAGTTCATCAATGCAGGCATATCCTCTACCTGCTCGACCACGGGAGCTTTTCGCCTGCGAAAAGACGTTCTTGATCACGGTCCCATTGATTTGTTCTTTATCGAATTCGCGGTCAACGATGATCAGGATGCCGGTCATTCGAAAGAGGCCTGTATTCGCGGCATGGAAGGAATCATCAGGCAAATGCGAATGAAAAGCCCGAAGACTGATTTGGTCGTCACTTACTTCGTCAACCAAGGCATGCTCAAACAGCTGCAGGAAGGAAAAGATCCATTACCCATGGCGGCCCACGAGCAGGTCCTGGAAAAGTATGGAGTTTCGAGGGTTCACTTGGCCCGCGAACTCGCTCATCAAATCAAGAAGGGCTCGTTTTCCTGGCAAAAATTCGGAGGCACTCACCCGAAGGAACCCGGCAACCGGCTATGCGCCGACATGCATATCGAGATGCTGAAAAAGGCATGGAGTGGTAAATTCAAAGAAGCCACCGAAAAGAAAACGCTTCCTCCCGAACCCATGGACCCCAACAGTTACTTCAAGGGACGCTTTCTATCACCTGAAAAAGTCTCGCTGACCGACGGATGGAAATTTTCCGAACCCAATTGGAAAAGTCTTCCCGGCGGAAAACGCGGAAGGTACCTCGGCCGGCCTCTTCTTCACTGCGAAAGTCCGGAAAACCCCATCCGCATCAAGTTCGAAGGCCAAGCAATCGGTGCTTTCGTCAGCGCCGGTCCGGATGCTGGAATCCTTCAATTCACAATCGACGGGAAACGAAAAGGCAGCATCGACTTACATCATCGATACAGCAAGGGATTGCACTACCCCCGTACCGTGATGTTCGCTCATGACTTGCCTTCCGGACCCCACGAGATTGAACTTTCGATCAAGAGCGGCAAACGCACCGCCGTCCGCATTCTGGAATTCTGCATTAACTAGATCACCCATTGCCCAAACCGAAACGCCATGAATCCATTCCTAGACGAATCCTTTCATATTCCCTGGTCCACGCTGAAACCCGAGGACGTCGTCCCCGATATGACGCTTGCCCTGAAAAAAGCGGAGTCCGAAATGGAAATCATTCGCAACATGCCTCTTGAGGAAGTTGATTTTAAGAGCGTACCCTTGCGGTTCTGTCAGGCCCAAGAGGATTTGGGCGAGGCTTGGAACGTGGTTTCCCATCTCGACCAGGTCCGTAATTCGGAAGAACTGCGCGAGGCCTACAACGAAATGCTCCCCCAAGTGACCGCCTTCGGAACCAAAGCGCTGCTCGACCAAAAACTTTGGAACCAAGTCAAGGGATTTACCGAAACACCCGAAGCCCAAGCACTCCAAGGACAGAAGAGGAGATTGCTCGACGAATTAGTGGCCGATTTCGTGGAAGCGGGAGCCGATCTCCCCGAAGACAGTCGTACCCGGCTCGAAGAGCTCTCCACCGAACTTGCCCAAGCCACCCAGAAGTTCTCCGAGAACGTGTTGGATTCCACAAATGCCTGGAGCAAAAGCATTCTGGACGAATCCCTCCTCCAAGGCTTGCCCAAAAGCGCAAAAATTGCAGCGCGGGAAACGGCCAAGCAAAAAGAGATGGACGGTTGGCTCTTCACTCTCCATGCGCCTTCCATCATGCCCATTATGAAATACCTGGATGACTCATCCATCCGCCGGGAATTCTGGGAAGAATCCTCCAGGATCGGTTGGACGGGAGACAGGGACAATACTGATTTGATTCGAAAAATCCTCGAGCTCAGGCAGGAAAAAGCTTTGATTCTTGGTAAAAAAGACTACGCAGATGTCGTCCTCGAACGCAGAATGGCTGGTTCCGGATCCCGGGCCGACGAATTCGTATCCGAGCTCAGAGACAAGACCGCGGATGCGTTCGGGCGAGAGAACGACCAACTGATTGCCTTCAAAGCGGAGAAAGAGGGACAACGGGCCGAACTACTCGAACCATGGGAACTCAGTTATTGGTCGGAAAAGCAAATGAAGGAAAAGTATGACTTCGATCAAGAAGACATGCGCCCCTACCTTCCAATCGATTCCGTGCTCTCGGGCATGTTCTCGCTCGTAACCGAAATTTTCTGCCTCCGGATCGAAGAGCGCTCGACTTCGCACGACGGAAAAACCGTCAACCGAATCGAAGGAGATGAGCGCGACCCGGTCGACGTCTGGCATCCCGAAGTCAAATTCTACGAGGTCTTCGATTCGAAGGACCATCGACACATGGGCTCGTTCTATGCCGATTGGCACCCCCGACCCGACAAGCGATCCGGGGCATGGATGAACTACTTCAAAATGGGAACGCCCGGTGATGATGGCTCGCCCAGAGGACCTCACCTCGGACTCATGTGCGGAAACATGACCGCCCCCGTGGATGGCAAACCCGCCCTCCTCACTCACGACGAAGCCAACACCGTCTTTCACGAATTCGGCCACCTCCTTCACCACCTCTGCGCCGAGGTCGAGTTCAAGCGCCTCAGTATGGGGACGGTCCCTTGGGATTACGTCGAACTCCCGTCTCAAATCATGGAGAATTGGCTTTGGGAAAGAGAAAGCCTGGACTTGTTCGCCCGACACCATGAAACCGATGAGACGATTCCCGGGGAACTCTTCGACAAACTCATCCGGGCCCGCAACTACCATGCCGGCTTTATGCAGATGCGCCAATTGTTCCTCGGCAAAATGGACCTCCTGCTCCACCGCAAGCTCATTGTCGAAGGCTACGATGAACTCGAGGATGCCCTCGAACCCCTTATCAAGGACTACCGGGCCAAACTAAAGACCATCCCACCCACCATCGCCCGGCAATTCGGGCATCTCTTCAGTGACCCGGTTGGGTATGCCTGCGCTTACTACTCTTACAAGTGGTCGGAGGTCCTGGATGCGGATGCTTTCACTCGATTCAAAAAAGAAGGAATTATGAACCCGGAAACCGGACTCTCCTTCCGGGAGTGCATTTTGAGTAAAGGAAACTCCAAACCCGCCGAAGAACTCTTCCGTGACTTCATGGGCAGGGACCCCGATCCTCAGGCCTTGCTTGTCCGCTCCGGTCTTGCCTGAAAACACCATCACGATGTCAACCAACCCCCAAGTTCTTGCCTGGATAACCTGTGATTCGGTTTACGTGGATCCGGCAACCGGGAAACACACACTGCTGGGGATTTTCTCCAACCTTCGGGCCAATGATTTTCCCGTCACCCATCCCCGGATGATTTGGTTTCTTTCCTTTAGTGATCTCACGCAAGGAGCCCACCAACTCAAGATTTCAATCGGAATCCCCATGTCCGAGGAAGATCCGAGGGTCATCATCGACCGCAATTTCGATTCGCCCGGCCCTCATCACCGGATCAACCTGATCAACGACATTCATCGTCTGAAATTCGAAAACCCGGGCAACTACTCGATTCTCATCGAGATTGACGATCAAGTCGTTCTGGCCAGCACTTTTCCCATAACCAAAATCGATTGACCACCGCATGAAAAACATACCGATCCCGTTCTTTTTTATCCTGGCCTTGAGTTCCGTCGCTTACTCCCAAAAAGAAGCCAACGAAGCTTCCCCGTCCTTCCCGGAACCAATCATCGAGAAAATCGAAGGGTGGACCATCGAACTCGACCCTTTGCTCAAAGCCCCCGAAAACCGCAAACTCCTTGAAGACGTCAGAAAGGCGATGGCCAATCACCTCCAACGCATCGTCTATATTTTGCCTCCGGAGAAAACCATGGCTTTGCGCAAACTTCCCATACGCATCGACCTCGAGCACAAGTTGGGAAACATGCAGTACCATCCCTCCAAGTCTTGGCTCAAGGCCAACGGACACGACCCCACTTTGGAAAAACGCGTACACGTACCGAGAGCCCGTAGTCTTCTCGCTCGAAGCACCTGGGCCAAGCACCCTTACGTCATCCTCCATGAATTGGCTCATGCTTATCACGACCAAGTACTCGGCTTCGAGCACCCGGAAGTTCTCCAAGCCTACAAACGATCGGAAAAGGAAGGTCTTTACGAAAGAGTGCTTCTTTTCCGTGGTGGCAAGACCAGCCATTATGCCCGAACCAACCACAAGGAATTCTTCGCCGAGATGACCGAATCCTACCTCGGCGTGAATGATTTCTACCCCTTCGTGCGAGCCGAACTCAAGGAACATGATCCAAAAACCTTTGCTCTCATGGCAAAGATCTGGGGTAAAATCTGATGATAAAGACAACGGCGTTCTCGGCGTTCTTTGTCTTCTTCTCCCTTTTATTTTGCCAGCTAATCGTTCTGGGAGAATGGAAAAAACACCTCATCGTTCAAGGCAAGGGAAGTATGAACGTAGCGGTGGCCGACGATTTTGATCAGGATGGACATATTGATGCGATGACTTCTTTTGCAGGTGGCGTAACCTTGTACCGTGGTCCGGATTGGAAGCAGTCCCGCCAAGTGACCCGATTCGAGGAAGCCTACCAAGGGAAAAGAAAAATCAGAACCGGATGCATCCATGGCTGCCTACTCGACCTGGATGGGGACGGTGATCAAGATTTCGTGGGCTCCAACCAGATGGTGTTTTGGTTGGAATGTCCGGACAAGCCTTTCGAACAGGACTGGACCTTCCGGGTAATCGACGACGAAATCCTCGGCACTCATTGCCTGATAACCGGGGACGTTGACCGGGACGGCAAACTCGACTTGATCGCAAACTCGGGCAGACCGGCGGATACGCCCTTTCCCAATTCAATCGTTTGGCTCCAAGCACCGGCAAACCCAAGATCCGGAGCTCCCTGGACTCGCCACGTCTTTGCCGACAAGGATGCCCCGGGTGGCTCTCACTACATGGGCATCGGGGACGTCAACCGGGACGGCCTTGCCGACATCGCCTGCGGTGCCAAGGGCGGTGAAAAGTTCCCCGGAGGCGAATGGTTCGCCTTCTGGAAACAAGGCAAGGACGCCAAGAGTCCTTGGAAAAAACGCATTCTATCGGACAAGCAACCCGGCGCCTCCAACATCCTTCCCGGCGACTTGGACGGGGACGGTCTCGTCGATTACCTCGCATCCCGGGGCCATGGCAAGGGAGTACTCTGGTTCAGGGCGGAAGCCAATTCCATCAAGGGAGGAAAGTTCAGCCCCGACTTTAGGCCGATCGAAATCGATCCCACCATTGAGCGGCCCCATTCTCTCGCCCTGGCCGACATTGATCAAGATGGTGACCTGGACGCGACCACTTGCGGAAGTCTGGTCAACGGGGAAGCGGTCTGGTACGAGAATAACGGCAAGGGCAAGTTCACGCGCCACCTTCTCGGCAAGAACCAGGGGAGCTACGACCTGAGGACCGTGGACATGGACGGCGATGACGACCTTGACGTTCTGATTGCGGGGCATCACAGCGCCAACCTCGTTTGGTACGAAAACCCGCTCGCGAACTCCCCCAAGCACTTCCCCGGCAAACAATCCTCCTGGAAGGGGTTTGCCATGAACGAATTCAAACTCGGCAACCGGAACTGCCGGGTCGTTCAGCCGAAAAAAGCCGCGCCCGGCCGACCCTGGATCTGGCGGGCCCGCTTCTGGGGGCATGAACCGCAAACCGATTTGGCCCTCTTGGAAAAAGGTTGGCACTTGACCTACTCCGACGTGGGGAATCTTTTCGGAGCGCCGCAAGCCGTTGCCCAGTGGGACGACTTTCACGAAAAAATGACCAAGGAGCATGGTTTGGCACCCAAAGTCGCCTTGGAAGGAATGAGCCGGGGAGGTTTGATCATCTACAACTGGGCCAAGAAAAACCCGCAGAGCACCCTCTGCATATACGCCGACGCCCCCGTGCTTCACTTCGAAAGCTGGCCCGGAGGCAAAGGTAAAGGCAAAGGGTCCCAAGGCACCTGGGAAAAATGCCTGCAAGTCTACGGCCTCACCGAAGACGAGGCCAAGAGTTTTCGCGGACTCCCTCTTTACGGATTGGAAAGCCTGGCCCGGCAAGGGGTTCCTTTGCTCCACGTAGTGGGTCAGGCCGATACCGTTGTTCCAGTCGAGGAAAACACGGATTTGCTTGAACAAACCTACCGGAAACTCGAAGGATCAATTCAGGTCATCCGCAAGGATGGCGTTGGGCATCACCCCCATAGCCTCAAGGACCCTGGCCCCATCGTCTCCTTCGTTCTCAACGCATGGAAAAGGCGTGGCAATTCGAAGTAAGGAACCGTTGCCACTTGAATCGTCCTGCACCTTGCTGTAAGGTGCTTCCCTTATGGCAGATCGCATTCCATCCGACGCACCGACCCCCGCCCCTCTTTTGGTGGTGGGATCGGTCGCCTTTGACAACGTCATCACTCCTTTCGGGGAAAAGGAGCACATCCTCGGCGGAGCAGCATCCTATTGCTCGTTCGCGGCGAGTTACTATACTCAAGTCCGCATGGTCGGGGTAATAGGAAACGACTTCGGAGAGGAACACTTGGAACGCCTTCGTTCGCGAGGAATCGACTTGGAAGGCGTCCAGCGGGACGACTCGGGACCGACTTTTTTCTGGAAAGGAAAGTACCACGAAAACTTCAATCGCAGGGACACTTTGGACATTCAGCTCAACGTTTTCGAGAACTTCCGACCCGATCTGCCCGAATCTTACCTTGACTCCGATTATGTCTTGCTCGGGAACATCCACCCGGCTCTCCAAATGCACGTTCTCGACCAATTGCCAGGAGATCCCTTCGTCTTGGCGGATACCATTGACCTGTGGATCGACATCGAACGCGAAGCCTTGCTGGCCCTCATCAAGAAAGTCAGCCTTTTCGTGATCAATGACACGGAAGCCGAGGAATTGACAGGCGAATCCAACGTTATCCTCGCCGGCAAGAAGCTCAGGGAAATGGGACCGCAAAGCGTCATCGTCAAAAAAGGCGAGCATGGAGCGATTCTCTTTCACGAGGAAGGTATGTTTTCCCTCCCCGCCTATCCGGTCACCGAACTCCGTGACCCAACCGGAGCAGGAGACTCCTTTGCCGGCGCCTTGATCGGACGCTTGGCTTCGCGTGGCAAGTCCGATTACTCATCCATCAAGGAAGCCATGATCTATGCAACATGTACGGCCAGCCTGACGGTCGAGGAATTTGGTTGCGACCGTTTGGAATCCGCCGGAGTATCCGCGATTGCCGAACGAGCCGAAGACCTCCTGAAAATGATCAGCCCCCGGTAGGCAATCCGGACTTGCCGAGAGGCCAACTTGAGCGTCATGCTCCTTTCGTGATCTCAAACATAACCCGCCTCACCCGCGTGAACTGGATCGTACTTTCCCTTGCCGCTTTGTTGGTTGGGTGCGAGGCCCTTTCCAACGCCGACGCCCCCCCTGCTCTCCAGGCGAAGGAAACAAACTCGTCGGTTGGCTCACCGAAAGCCAAAGCCGAAAAAAACACCCATGGAGGTCGCCTTCCCCTCCCCCATCAGGATGAGATTGACCGACTACCCAAAGACGGAGGGAAGGAATTCAACCGGTTGATCTTCGAGAGCAGTCCCTATCTTCAGCAGCATGCCCGCAACCCGATCGATTGGCGCCCTTGGGGAAAAGAAGCTTTCGCCGAGGCGGTCAAACTGGACAAACCGATCTTTCTCTCGGTCGGTTACACGACCTGTCATTGGTGCCACGTCATGGAGCACGAATCCTTCGAAGACGAAGAGGTGGCGGCCCTCATGAACAAACATTACGTATGCATCAAGCTCGACCGCGAGGAGCGTCCGGACATCGACAACGTTTACATGACGGTCACCCAAATGATGACCGGACGCGGAGGCTGGCCCATGACCATCATCATGTCCCCGGAAAAAGTTCCCTTCTTCGCCGGAACCTATTTCCCCAAACAATCCATGATGCAACTACTGCCTCATTTCTCGAAGATCTGGCGGGAGGAAAAAGAGAAGGCCAAGGAAGTGGGCCAAGCGATCATGAAAAGCCTTCATGAACTTCAGGCCGGACAGGTCGGAGGGGACCTCAATGCGACTCACTTGGACGCCTGCTATCAGTCCTTGAGAAGAACTTTCGATCGAACCCACGGAGGTTTTGGCGAGAGTCCGAAATTCCCCACTCCCCACACCCTGGGACTTTTATTGAGATACCATCGTTTCACGGGCGAAAAAGAAGCCCTGGAAATGGTTCGAACCACCTTGAAGAAAATACGACTGGGCGGAGTCTACGATCAAGTAGGCCTCGGGCTTCATCGATATTCGACCGATAAAGAATGGCTTGTCCCTCATTTCGAAAAAATGCTCTACGACCAAGCCCTCTTTGCCTTGGCCAACTTGGAATGCCATCAGGTTACGGGTGAACCGTTCTTTTTGCGTTCCTGCCAAGACACCCTCGAGTACGTCCGTCGGGAATTGACCTCGCCGGAAGGCGGTTTTTATTCCGCAGAAGATGCCGACAGCGAAGGAGAGGAAGGCAAGTTCTACTTGTGGAGCGAGGAGGAAGTAAGAGAGGCGTTGGGAAAGAAAGACGGCGACTTTTATGCAAAGGTTTTCAACTTTGAAAAAGAAGGCAATTACTTGGACGAGGCAACCCGCCGGAAGAACGGCAGCAACATCCCTCACCTGAAGACTGCTCTATCCGAACTCACGAAGACCGATGCCGCGACCGGCGAAAAATTCCTCGCTAGAATCGAAGGACTGCGAAAGAGATTATTCGCTACAAGGGAAGACAGAATCCATCCCCAAAAAGACGACAAAGTCCTCACCGACTGGAACGGGCTTATGATCTCAGCCTTTGCCCGTTCCGGACGGGCTCTCGACGACAAAAACTACGTCGAACTCGCTAAAAACGCAGCGGACTTTTGTCTCAAGGAACTTCGAGCCAAGGACGGGCGTTTGCTCAAGCGATGGCGAAAGGGGAAAGCCGGTCTGCCCGCACACTTGGAAGACTACGCCTTTTTTACGCAAGGGCTTCTCGACTTGTACGAAGCAACCTTCGATTCCCGTTACCTCAAGGAAGCCAAGAAACTCATCGACCTGACCCTCGTTCATTTCGAAGACAAAGAAGAAGGAGGGTTTTACCAAACCGCCAACGACGGGGAGAAGCTTTTGGTCCGGGCGAAGGAGGTGTACGACGGAGCCATTCCGTCCGGCAACTCGGTCATGGCGCTCAACCTTCTCCGGTTGGGCAAGATTACGGGGAACGGCCCCTATTTGGATTCGGCAAACGAACTATTTTCCGCCTTTGCGGGATTTTTGGAAAACAATCCACAAGCCTCCGAAGTCTTGCTTCACGCCCTCTGCTTCTCGCTTTCCTCCCCCGCTGAAATCGTGGTCTGCGGTGACGAAAAAGACCATAGAACCCAAGCCTTGATGAAGGAAATCAATCAGCGCTTCCTCCCCTCCTCCGTCGTCTTGTTTCGTAGCTCCGAGAGCCCGGACGAAGAACTCTTCAAGATCGCCCCTTTCCTCAAGCTCCAGAAAATGGCAAATGACGCGCCCACCGTCTTCATTTGCCGGAATCAAACCTGCGACCGCCCCGTAAACAAGGTCAAAGTGTTGGCCGAACGGCTCGACCAAGAAAGGACTCCTTAAGTCTCTTTTCGGGCTTCGTGCAAGGCCACCACGGAAAAGGTCATGGGGTGAACGTGCGGAGAAGAAAAGCCTGATTCGACCAATTCGGCGGAAAGTTCCTTGCGGTTGGGAAAATTGGATATGCTCGTACCCAAATAAAGGTAGGCTTTTCTGTCGCCCGTGATCAAGCGGGCCATCCACGGCAAAATTCCTCGCAGATACAAATAGTAAAAGGGTCGAAACCAAAGATAGGGTTGGCTGAACTCGAGTACGAGCAACCTTCCACCGGGTTTGAGCACTCTTCTCATTTCCCGCAAGCCTTTGGCCCGGTCTGACAAATTTCGCAAACCAAAGGCAATCGTAACGAGATCGAAAGTCTCGTCTTCCAAGGCAAGTTCCAAGCAGTCCCCTTCGATGAATTCGTTCGACTCTTTGGCAAGGCCCATGCGCTCTCGCTTTTCTCTGGCTTGATCGAGCATGGGCGGGCAAAAATCCAAACCCACGATCTCCGGACTCCCGGACAACCCCTCTCTGAGAGCAAAAGCGACGTCGCCACTTCCCGTGGCCAAGTCCAAAACCCTTACGCAGGTCTCTTTCCTGGCCAAAGAAACGAGCTTTCTTCTCCACAGGAAATCGATTCCACAGGAGAGCAGATGATTGGCCAAGTCGTACCGTGAAGCTACGTTGCAGAAGGTAGCTTTGACCGCTGAGGGATCAGGGCCTGTCACTCCGGGGATTTTTTCGAGCCAAAACTATCCACGACCCAGCGGGACAATTCCTTGTCCGGATCGTCGATCGTTTTCTTTTCTATGACGAACTCTTTTTTTCCGGTTCGTTGGGAAATAATGCCAAGACCGTGTTCGTAATCGCTGAACTTTTTCTCGCAGACCGCTCGAACCGAACGGTTTTCCTTGAGGGCAATCTTAACCAAGGCAACCTTGGCCGGTTTTCTCATGCGGAGCAAAAATCCATGTTCCCGCTTGAAGTCATCGGTAAAACGGTCGACGTCGGCCAGCATGGACTCGTCCATTTGATCACGATTTTGCTCGAGAAGCTCGGCCAGGCTTTCCTTGGGGTGATCAACGGTCCGGGCACTCACTGCAAAATTCCGGATCCCGCTTGATGGAAGCTCGAACTTGAAGTCCCGAAAGGTTCTCTCAAGTACGGTTACCAAGCCCCGGGCACCGGTTTTTTCCTCCGCGGCCTGCTCGGCAATCCGTTCAATGGCTTCGTCGTCGATCTTGAAATCAATGCAGTAACCGTCGAAATCGTTTTTATACTGCTCCAAAACGTTCCCCTCGGAAGAATGGAGGATTTCTCCCAAATCTTCCTTGGTTAGTTCCTCGCAGGCGACGCGCACGGGCAACCTCCCGACGAACTCCGGTTCGAATCCGTACTTGATGAAGTCCCGGGTCTCCGCCTTGGCGAGAAAACGATTGGTCGATTCATCGTCCGCTCCCTCATCATCCGTTGAACCAAAACCAATCCGGTTGACGTCGAGACGCTTGCGGACGTTCTCGGCCAATTGATCGAATGCTCCGCTTACGATAAAAAGGATATTCTTGGTCGAGATGGTCGATTTGTTCGACTTGGTTCCCTTTTGCATGTCCATGAAAGCCTTCATTTGCCCCATCATGTCTTGCGGGGAATGAAGGTTGACCTCGGTCTCCTCCATAAGCTTCAGCAGGTTGATTTGAACTCCCCGCCCGGAAACGTCGCGGCCGGAACGGGAAGCTTCCGAGGCGATTTTATCGATCTCGTCGACGTAAATGATGCCGAACTCGGCCAACTCGACGTCGCCGCCTGCGGATTTGACCAAATCTCGCACCAGATCGTCCACGTCGTACCCGACGTATCCGGTCTCGGAAAACTTGGTTGCATCCGCCTTAACGAAGGGAACTCCGATCAATTTGGCGACGTTGCGCATCAGATAAGTTTTCCCCACGCCCGTCGGTCCGAGCAAAAGGACGTTCGGCTTCACGTATTCGGCCTTGGCTCGGTTTTCGTCCTCCAGGCAACGCCGGACGTGATTGTAATGGTCGCAAACCGCTACCGAAAGAACACGCTTGGCTTGTTCCTGCTTGATCACAAAGCGATCAAGGTAGTCACGAATCTCCTTGGGCTTTCGATCAAAAGAGCGGATGGCTTCAAGCGTTTCGTCGCGGGTCGGTTCGACAGGTGCCTCCGGACCGGAGCTTTCCGTATCATCCTCATCATCGGCGGAGTCTTCGGATCCAGCCTTGATCGATTCCATAAAAGGAGCAAACGCGACTTGCACGTTCTTGTTGTTGAGCAGATCGCGAAGCTGCTTGTGCATCTCGTCAATGGTTTCGTCGTCGTTTTTCTTGGGCATTTAAATTAAGATTGAGTTTGACAGGTAGTTTCGGGTCGGGAATTTATGAAGCCTGCTTTTAACATAACCCTATATCCTCAGTCTTTTCAAACCGTTTTAAACATGTCGAACAATCTGACCAAAAGACACATCGTCCAAAAAATTTATGAAAACGCCGATTCCTCCCACCGGGAAGTGAGCAAAATCGTCCAAGAAACCTTGGAATGTATTACCGAAGCTCTCTCCAGCGGGATGAACGTGGAGCTCAGAAACTTTGGTGTTTTCGAGCTCCAAGTCAGAAAATCAAGAGTGGGCAGAAACCCCAACCGCCCGGAAACCGACGTCGTCATTCCTCGCCGCGTCGTGGTCAAGTTCAAGGCAGGCAAGGAAATGAAGAAAGGCCTGAAGACTTTGGACTTGGACGAGATCGAATCTTCCTAGCCTCCTCCTTGCCGCAGAATGTTCGAGACATTGCCCGGTTTTCGGGACTTCCCGCCCGAGGCTTGCTCCCGAAGAAATCATCTGTTTCGAGTCTTCCGAACCGTTGCCCGAGCCTTCGACTTCAAGGAATACGATGCCCCGGTGCTCGAACCACTGGAGCTCTACGTCGAGAAATCAGGGGAGGAAATCGTAGGCCAGCTCTTCCACTTCGAGGATAAGGGAGAAAGAAAGGTTGCGTTGCGACCCGAACTTACGCCTTCCCTCGCCAGAATGGTCGCTTCCTGCGCCAATTCCCTCGCCAAACCAATCAAGTGGTTCAACGTAGGTGAACACTTTCGCTACGAAAGGCCTCAAAAAGGAAGAGGCCGGTCCTTTTATCAATTCAACGCGGACTTACTCGGAGAACCGGGAATTCTGGCCGATGCCGAACTGATCGCCCTGCTCGTGGCGATTCTCGAAACGCTTGGACTTCATTCCGATCTCTTTTCGGTCCGCTTGAGCGACCGGACGACCTGGGTTCATTTTTTGGACTCGTTGGGGGTGACCGAAGAACAAAGACCCGGTGTTCTCGATGCCATAGACAAAAGCGAACGAAGAAAACCCGAGCAAACGCAGGAAGCCTTGGAAAAAGCGGCACCGGGAAAAGGCGGCGAACTTTGGGCCCGGATATGCGAAATCAAGTCGATTGACTCGATCGAATCCCTCACCGATCAATTGGAACAATGCGGTGAAAACGGCGAAGCTCGAGCCGAAGAATGGCGCGGACTCATTGCCCACTTGGAAGCCCACGGAGTCATGCCCGCTATCCAAATCGATCTTTCGATCGTTCGAGGATTAGCCTACTACACGGGATTCGTTTACGAGGTTTTCGAAAAGACCGGTGAAGGACGGGCCCTGGCCGGTGGTGGAAGGTACGATCATTTGGTCAAGAAACTCTCGGGCAACGTTGATATGCCCGCGGCGGGTTTTGCCATCGGAGACATGACTCTGGCCGACTGCCTGGAAAGCAATGGATTGCTTCCTTCCTACGTCACCGCTCCGGACGTCTTTGTGATTGCCGGAGAAAACTTGCAACACGAAGCTCTTGCCTTGGCGAGCCGAACTCGAAAAGGAGGATTCGCGACTTCTTATTCCCTCAAGCAGTCGGGATTCGGGAAACAATTCAAGGACGCTGGAAAAAGCGGCGCCCGCTACGCCTTGATTATCGGGGAAGACGAATCTGCCGACGGAATGGTCACGATCAAGGATTTGCGAAGTGGCGGAGAAGACAGAATCAAGCAGGCGGACTTGCTCTCTCAGCTCGAAGGATTGGACGAGGAGGGTGGAATATCCCGCCCCGAGTAGCCGAAGCATGGAACGCGAGAGCCCCGATTTCAAAGAAGAGCAGGCGAGGAAATCAAGGCGTAGAAACAAAAGAGAACCCTCTGCCCGAAGAGCCTGGCTTAAAAAGACAATCGGTGGATGCCTTGCTCTTGTCGGGGGAGCCTCCTACCTGAGATTCGAATCAAGTTGGCTCGAAACGACCTTAAAAACCGTCGCTTTGCCCACTTTTCCCAAAGACCTCAAGATTCGAATCCTTCATCTGTCCGACCTTCACTTTTCCAACACCGTTTCCATCGAGGATATCGATTTTGCACTCCAAAAAGGGTTGGAGAAAAAACCGGATCTGATGATGATAACGGGCGACTTCATAACCGACGAACTCACTTCCGAGGCCTCCCGCAAGTTCACCGACTGCCTGCTCAAGCATACCCGACAAGTCAGAACCTTTGCCTGCTTGGGCAACCACGACGGCGGAGCCTGGATGAAAAAAAGAGGAGGCTACGAAAGCCCAGAGCGGGTAAAGGCCATGTTGCAGTCGGCAAACGTCAAACTTCTTGAAAACAGTTACCAAAAAATCTCTCTACCCGGTCAAACCCTTGTTCTAAGTGGCGTGGGGGACTATTGGTCGGAAGCCTGCCAACCTAAACTTTGCCTCCGCCCACTCCCGGCCAAGCCTCCGAATTCCAGGGAAACCACCATCCTTCTTTGCCACAACCCGGACGCCAAGGAACTCCTCAAAGGCTATCAATGGGACCTCATGCTAAGCGGGCATACCCACGGTGGACAGTTCAAGATCCCCTTTCTCGACTATGCTCCCTTCGCTCCCGTAATGGATCGCTCGATGACCGAAGGCTTGCATGATTGGGAAGGCCGCCGGATTCACGTAACGCGTGGAGTAGGCAACCTGTATGGCATTCGACTCAACTGCCGGCCTGAAATCAGCCTGCTCGAACTCGTCTCAACCTGAGGAACCAGAGGATCCGACTACTCGATGAAAGCAACCCCTTGTCCTTTCCCAACCCCAGGGAAAGCGATGCCCAAGGCTTCCTCGCGGTAAGCCGGACATTGGGAACCGAACGACTCATCGAAGCCTACCGAAGCGGTATTTTCCCATGGATGAAGATGGATTTCGATCCTCACTTCTGGTGTTGGTTTTCTCCCGACCCACGGATGTTGCTTTTTCCGGAGGAATTCAAAATCTCCCGAAGCCTGAACAAGGCTATCCGCGAAGAACGATTCGAGATCAAGGTTGACCACGACTTTCGGGCCACCATCGAATCATGCGCCTCAATCAAAAGGAGACACGAGGATAGCACCTGGATCGAATCGGACATGATCGAGGATTACGTCCAACTCCATCAACGAGGAATCGCTCATTCCGTGGAGGCGTACCAAGATGGAAAGCTGGTGGGCGGACTGTACGGACTGTCCATGGGCGGACTCTTTTTCGGCGAATCCATGTTTCACCGTGTTCCGGAAGCCTCCAAAGCATGCTTGGAAAAATTGGTCCGAATCGCAACCAAGCTCCAATTTGATTTCATCGACTGCCAAGTACACAACCCGCATTTGGAAAGCATTGGGGCCCGAGAAATCGAGCGATCCCGCTTTCTCGACATGTTGGAAAAAGGGTTGGCCGTGGACAAGCAACCGGTTGACTGGAAAAAGGAAACCTGATCTTCGTAATTG
>PBMI01000030.1 GCA_002722545.1 Opitutia bacterium
GAAGCCCGCAGAATCCTGATCCAGGAAGTGAATTCACTCGAGTCCAAGGCCGAAGCCGAAAAGGACAAAGTCAGGAACTCCTGAACTCTCAACTAAGCTTTCTTCTTCGCCCGATAGGCCAAGATGTAAAGCATCGCCAAGGGGATGCCGTAGTCGCCCCATCTTTCGATCCATTCGAAAATATTGACGACCCCCATTCCGGAAACGGTGTCGGCCGGGACGTAGAGGAATTCGGTGAAGAGTTTCCAACCCAAAGCAAGTATGATCAAGGGACGGATCGGAGCTAGGAAAATCATAATACCAAGAGCGAATTCGGTGTAGCCGATCTGGGAAATGAAGGCGGCATCGGCATTCACCCCGATCGATTGCCAATGGTCGATCAGCATCTGTTTTTGGACGACGAAACCAAAACCCGCATGCCCAATGAGAAGAAGGCCCAAGCAGAGCTTGCAAAGAAAGAAGATCGTATCAATCGTCGACTCTTTGATTTCCGGCTCTTTGTAGGCACCGAGTAAATCCCTCCTCCTTACGGCAAACGCCCCTCCCATGACCAAGAGCATGAAGGGCGGTCCCCAATTCCCGGCCCGCTCCCAGAATTCCCAAGTCTGAGTCTTGTCGGACCGAGCTTCCTCCCTGATCTCGACGACCCATTGGCCCTCCGTCACCTCTACGGGTTTGTCGAGGTTGCCCGCCAATGGCCGGAGAATCGCCGTCCAGAGGGCCCACAGGAACATCCAAAGAATGACAGCCCGGTTGGGACGCCAAAGGAGAAGCAAGGCCATGGCTATGTCGAAAGCCCCGATGAGCCGCTGCAGGGTCCATGCAAGTTCTCCCTCGATTCCCTGGGAAGCGAAGAATGGAAGCCAACCCGACTTAGTGATCAAACCCCATGTTCCATGTCCGATGAAGCATAAAGCGGCCGTAATGCGCAAAGTCCAATTCAATTGGGTCTGCAAGGTTTTTCGGTCTCCCGAATGCGGGGTAAAAAGACCGAGGAAAAAGTAATCTTTGGCGTTCATAATCAAAAACATGACAGATTTGCCGAAGAAAGGGAAGTTCAGATACGGAATGCCGATTGACCTGTCATACCGAATGAAGTAACCATCGCAAAATGAACAAATTATCCTTCGCCCGCGACTTGCCCAAGATCGCCCTGACCTTTCTGCTCCTGTACCCGCTTGGCAATTCCTTCTCGCAAGACAGCGAAAAAGCACTTGAAAACACCGTCAGCATCGAGGACGACTGCGCCAAGCTTCGGAATTTCGGGAAGTTTTACGACAAACCCGAGGCCAACGGTCTGCAAAGCGCCAAGCTCTTCCTGTCTTATCAACATCAGATTGGTCATATCGACGGGGAAGACTCTACGGGCAAATCCTTCAATGATGATTTCGAGGAATTCCGTCGATTTTGGATGGGGTTGTCGGGTACGTTCGGAACCTATTGGAAATTCAAGGCGGTCAGTCAGTTGTCAAACGACCGGCATAACTACCCGGATGCCTCCGGGGGAAACTACCGCCAATGGGGACACGAAACCTTTCGGGCCGCCAATATTACCTTTGATGCAGGACGGTTCTGGGATGTTTCCGCAGTGGACTCTTTGGAGCTCGGTTACGGCCGAAGAACTGGTCGAATGGCGGACGAATGGCAACGGTCGTCCACCGTGATCAACTGCCTGGAGCGCTCGTCGTTCTCCAACAAACTTTGGCTCTATGACAAGGAAAAGGGTAACCCCATGGCTACTTGGGCCAAGTGGAAGAGCGGCATTCACACCTTCGACGCCGCTGTTTTCTCAGGCACTTACGAAGATTACGTTGGCGGATGGGAGGACAGCAAAGTATACTACGCCTCCTGGTTGGGGGACTATTCGGAGGCAAGCTCATATGATCTGCAAGAATATTGGATTTCCTTCTACAAACAAGATGGTGGCAACACCGAAGACCATTTGGCCGGGGGCATGGACTGGGCCCTATCCCTGGTCAATCGGATTGGAAACGGCCCATGGGCTCTGCACAGTACTCTGGCTTTCGGCGACAATGGAAACCTGAGTAAAAGCGGTTCGGCCAAAAGCATCGACCAACAGGGTGATTTTTGGGGAGTCGTGCTCATGCCGATGTACTGGATCAAGGACGAAAAACTCAAACTAGTGGGTCGTTATCTTCATCAACGCTCCGACCAAGCCAATGGACTAAAACTGAACAGCAGATACGTTCCTTTGGCTGGTGCCCGGGACTCCGATTTGAACTTGAACGGCGGCAGGGGCGACAGTCACCATGGCCTCTACCTTGGTCTTAATTATTACCTTTGCGGAGAACACCTTAAGATCATCAGTGGCATTCAGCGCGATGACCTCTGTTCGGAGGGAGCGGACGTTTACGAAGGTTGGACTTTGGGGACAAGCTTCCGAATCTGGTTCTAGTTTGCTTTGAAGGTAGAAAATACAAGCTACCGTACGATTTGGCTGAGTACGACGAACGATCGCATCGTTCGTATCATAAACCAGCTTGCCCTCCCGCACCGCTTTGAGACCGTGGACTTGCGATCCGTGGAAGATGCGTGCTTCGCGATTGAGCAAATGCAGGTTCGGGGTGCCGGCTTGATTGGAGCGACCGCAGGCTTCGGGATATACTTGGCATCCCTTCAAGCGGGAAACAAAACCTTTGATCAAGACTTGATTCGCTTTGCCGAAAAACTCAAATCGACCAGGCCCACCGCCTCGAATCTGGCTTGGGCTGTCGACCGAATGCTCGACAAGCTCTCCTCGTGCGAAAACCCGGATCAAAAAAGAGAAACGGCAAAAGCCGAAGCGCAAAGGATTGCGGACGAGGACGCTGAGTTTTGTAGAAAGATTGGAAGACACGGAAAGAAAATCATTGCCGAAGCCAGTACCCAAAAAGGAGGAGACACCATTCATATCCTCACTCATTGCAATGCAGGTTGGCTGGCCTTCGTCGATTACGGTTCAGCAACCGCTCCCATCTATGCCGCCCATGACTCCGGTATTGAAGTTCATGTTTGGGTCGACGAAACCAGGCCCCGAAATCAAGGCGCTAGCCTAACCTGTTGGGAACTTGGCCAGCACGGAGTTCCCCACACTCTTGTTACGGATAACCTGGGGGGACATTTGATGCAACGCGGTTTGGTAGACATGGTCTTGGTCGGAACCGACCGAACGACCGCGAACGGGGACGTCGCAAACAAAATCGGAACCTATTTGAAAGCCCTCGCCGCCAAGGACAACAACGTTCCCTTTTACGTCGCCTTGCCCTCCTCCACCTTTGATTTCACAATCCGGGATGGGATCAAAGACATCCCCATAGAAGAAAGATCGCCCGACGAAGTCACCTTGGTTTCCGGTTTATCCAGTTCCAATGGCGAGTGGGCGAGCGTTCGGCACTGCCCGCCGCAAACCAAGGCGAAAAACTGGGGTTTCGACGTCACCCCGGCTCGACTCGTGGACAAACTCATTTGCGAAAGAGGAATCTGCGATGCTTCGGAGGAAGGGATCCTTGGGCTTTTTCCAGAACGAAAAAAGAGTGAACTTTGACGAGGGCTACATCAAGTTTTCACTCTCCATGACGCAAGGAGATATTCCGAAGCACCCGGATTGGGAAAAACTCAATAATGCAAGGGGAAGTCTTCATCAACTCGGCTTGATCGGAACTTATCCAAATGGCATCGGCTTTGGAAACGTCAGCATGAGAAATTCAGGACTTGAATTCATCATAACGGGGACGGCTACGGGCGGAATCCCAATCCTACGGGAACACGACTATTGCCTGATCGAATCTTTTGAACTGGAAAAAAATCAAGTGAGGGCAATGGGCAGAACCAAGGCGTCCTCCGAGTCCATGACCCATGGCGCGATTTACTCCGCCGAAGAGTCGATCCGTTCGGTCATGCACTTCCACAATAGAAAGATTTTCGATTCCATGCTCCTTGACGGCTCGGTTCCAAAGACCCCAAAAGACATTGAGTACGGAACACCCCAAATGGCAATCGCTATGGATCGCATCGTCAGAAAGAGTGGTAAGAACAGCGGGTTTTTTGTAACGGAAGGACACGACGAGGGCGTATTTGCGTACGGTCCATCCATTGATCAAGCCCTTGAGCAAACGCATTTATTGCTTCGTAGGTTCGCTTAGTTGTCCCAGCCTCATCCTACTACATTGAAACAGAGTTCAAACCAAACACACTCTTTCTTGTCAGGTAAAAAAATGTCACTTGTTGACGCCCTTTGGAAACAGGCCCCCAATTAGCTCGATAGGTCCGCATCCAATTATAATACATTTTAATTTTTATAATGGTTAAAGACCATAAACGGAGGTTATAGTCGGTCCATGAAATCACATGAAGTTCTCAAGGGATCCATGGAGCACGTCGGTGTCAAAACCATTGCCTCGGATCTCGGGGTCTCACCTTCCCTCCTTTACAAATGGTGTCAACCCGGGGACGAACCAACCGACAGCGGGGCCACCAACCCGCTTGACCGACTTGCCAAAATCTTCGAAGCCACCGGGGATGAGCAAATCATTTCATGGCTCTGTCAAAAAGCGGACGGTTTTTACTGCCCGAATCCCAAGGTCGATGAAGACGCGACCAAAAATCTTTTTGCCCATACTCAAAAATTGGTAAGCGAATTTTCGGATCTTCTTCAAATCGTTTCAGCAACCTATTCGGAAGACGGAGAAATTTGCCCTGATGACACCAAAAGAATACGCCGAGAATGGGAAGACCTAAAGTCCGCCGGCGAATCCTTCCTCAAGGCTTGTGAAGACGGTAATTTCGGCAAGAAGTAACTCGGGATCCTGGGTTCAAGCCCAAACCAAATCAAACCCAATCCAAATCAATATTTGATTACCCAACAGCGACCTTGAGAAAAATGCTCGGCCTCGGCCGCCGAAATCCATCGCTCGCGGTATCTTTCACCCCATGAATCGGTAAAGGCGATTTCTTCGGTTTCCTTGTTGTAGCCATGAATGATGCAAATATGCCTGCTGTCCTGAATGTGGGGCTTCGGTCTTTTGAGGATGCCCTCGGACTCTTCCTCCACCGTTTTCTTCCAATCCTTTGAGTTGATCGACTTCCTTTCGGTCGTTCGATTGTTCGCAATACGGTTGAAAGTTTCAGTCGAGTGCAAACCCCATAATATGGGTACGCCCGAATCGATCATACGCTGAATCTCACGGAAACTCGGATGACCCGACAAGGCATCGAAAGTTCGACCCGCCGCCCAGACTTCCTGCTGCACCGACTTGACCAAGGTCGGAGTATGAGTTCCACCACCCAACCCAGTGCTGCCGGCCATTGCCAACAAATACATATCAGCCGGAATTTCCATATATCTCATGCAGCGCTCGAAGGTCGCTGGAACACAATAACCCTTTGGACCTTGATCAACCATGGGGATGTTTCGAATCACGGCATCCCCGTTTGTTCGATTTTCCACGTTCGCCCGATGCACCCGGCGAATGTGCATGTCCGCAACTTTTTTAGGCTTGCCCCGGGCATCCGCGGATTCGACGGATTCGACGGCAAGGCTAACGAAGTCACCTTCGGCGACGGAAAGCAAAAAGCTATGCCCCGACCAATCCCATCGGGAAACTTTTCGTTTGGAGGAACCCTGTCCATAATTTTGTCTTCGCGGTTTGCCCAAGACCTTTTCCAGGGTTTCCTTGATGTTTGCCTCGTCACGATCGATCCATTGCTGCAAAACCTTGGGGTCTTTGGTGACGGAGCCCTCCTTGAAATGAGCTTCGGCGGTCCCTGCAGATGCAAAACAATCCCCTTTGTTGGCGAATACGACCGACAAACCCAATGTTTTTCCCGGTGAACCGTACAAAGCCGCCGAATAAGGTCTCGCCCCCAACAACGCATAGGATTTTGATGCATAGTACCTGAAGCTGACCGAATTCTCCGTCGATGATTCCTGTGGCCAACCCAACCTCTTGCCCACTTCCTTCGGATCATCATCCCAAAGAGAAAAGTCTTTGAACAAAGGCTGAGCAAAGGTCTCGTTCATTTGCTCGAAACTAAATGCGCTTTCAACCGACTGCTCACTGGGACCAACCGACGACGGAGCATTGGAAGACGGTTTAGCCTGCTCCAATATTAGCTTTCTGCTTTGAGGAGAAAGGACTGCAATGGGAATCACGTAGGTTGTCCCATTTCTTCCCATCAACTGGACTCGATCGCCTTTCAACTGAAGAACCCGGGCCTCGATGGCAACTCCTTTCAGGTTGGTCAAGGAAAGCCATTCCTGTCCATGGACCGACAGGACCAAAACCATGGCAACACTCAAAGCAATTATATTGTTCATCATATCAATCATTTAAACTTATTTTCGAAAAGCAAAGAAAAAGACCAATGAAGTACCCAGTTTTTCCTCGAACAAGGTTGCAGGTATGCAAGGAGGCCTTTAGGTTGTCCTCTTTCCTAACTTTGAACCACTCATGTCTTCGATCTCCACAATAGCCTACACTAAGACGGACGAGGCTCCGGCCTTGGCGACCCACTCTCTCCTTCCCATCCTGCGTGCCTTCACTACCGGCACCGGAATCGATTTCGAGCTTAAGGACATTTCCTTGGCAGGTCGAATCCTCTCGCATTTCCCCGATGCCCTGAAGCCCGATCAACGTGTTTCAGACGCCCTCTCGGAATTGGGTCAATTGGCTACCCGACCGGAGGCGAACATTGTAAAACTCCCCAACGTCAGCGCGTCGGTCCCCCAACTCCAAGACGCAGTCAAAGAACTGCAAAGCAAAGGTTACTCCGTTCCTGATTTCCCGACGGATCCTCAATCCGATGAAGACCAAGCGGTTCGGGCAACCTATGCAAAAGTCCTGGGTTCTGCGGTAAACCCCGTTCTCCGGGAAGGTAATTCCGACCGCAGGGTAGCCAAACCGGTCAAGGCATACGCCCAAAAGAACCCCCACTCAATGGGCTCCTGGGCGAGCGACTCGAAGACTCACGTCGCCCACATGAGATCGGGAGATTTTTACGGAAGCGAGAAATCAGTCGTTATCAAGCAAGACTCGACAGTGAAGATCGAGTTCATCAACTCATCCGGCGAAAAGAAAACCCTGAAAGAAGGACTTTTATTGCTTGAAGGAGAGGTCATCGATGCTTCGGCAATGGACCGTAGCGCCCTTCGGTCCTTTCTCGCCGAGCAACTTGACGATGCTCTCGAGGAGAACGTTCTGTTCTCGTTGCATATGAAAGCGACCATGATGAAGGTTTCAGACCCGATTATATTCGGCCATTGCGTCGAAGCTTATCTCGGAGACGTGCTGGAAGAATTCGAAAACGAGTTTACCAGCGCCGGTTTCAATCCAAACAACGGGTTGAGTGATTTCTACCAAGTGCTCGAGACCATGAGCCCCGAAAAACAGTCTGCCATCCAGTCCAAGTTGGAAGAAGAATTGGGCAACCGCCCTGCCCTCGCCATGGTCAATTCGGACAAGGGCATAACCAACCTGCATGTTCCAAGCGACGTAATCATCGATGCCTCCATGCCCGCCATGATAAGAACCTCTGGACGGATGTGGGGACCCGATGGCAACCCAAAGGACACCAAGGCCGTCATACCCGACCGCAATTACGCAGGCGTCTACCAATCAACCATCGACTTCTGCAAGGAGCATGGAGCCTTTGACGTCACCACCATGGGGAACGTCGCGAACGTTGGATTGATGGCCAAGAAGGCCGAGGAGTACGGTTCTCACGACAAGACCTTCGAGATCGAGCAACCGGGGACGATCCGGGTGCTCGACGAAAACGGAAACGAACTTCTTTCTCACGAGGTACATACCGGCGACCTCTGGCGGATGTGCCAAACCAAGAAAGTCGCTATTGTCGATTGGGTGAAATTGGCCGTAACCCGGGCCCGCCTGAGCGGGAACCCCGTTATATTCTGGTTGGACGAGAATCGTCCGCACGATGCCAACCTCATTTCCTACGTTCAGGCCGAGCTCCCCCAATTGGATACCGCGGGATTGGACCTTAGCATCCTTCCACCCATCGAAGCGACAAAAGCTACCTGCCAACGGTGCAAGAACGGACTCGACACCATTTCGGCAACCGGCAACGTTCTGCGTGATTACCTGACCGACCTCTTCCCCATCCTCGAACTCGGAACAAGCGCCAAGATGCTGTCGATTGTCCCCTTGCTTGCCGGAGGAGGCCTCTTTGAGACAGGGGCGGGCGGATCCGCACCCAAGCACGTTCAGCAATTCGTAGAGGAAGGACATCTCCGTTGGGATTCCCTCGGCGAGTTTCTGGCAATCGGTGTTTCCTTGGAAGACTTGGCCGAAAAAAGCGGCAACGCCAAAGCGAAGGTCTTGGCCGATTGCCTCAACGATGCGATTGGTAAATTCCTCGATGAGAATAAATCACCTTCCCGCAAGGTCAATGAATTGGATAACCGTGGAAGTCACTTTTATTTGGCTCTCTTCTGGGCGGAAGCCCTTGCCGGACAAGAAGGAGACTCCGAATTACAAGAACGCTTTGGGTCATTCGCCAACACCTTGCGTAAAAACGAGCAGGCCATCGTCGAAGAGCTCAACGCCGCCCAAGGCAAGCCGGTGGACCTCGGCGGGTACTACTTACCGGACGAACGAAAAGCTTCCGCCGCAATGCGACCGAGTGCCCTCTTCAACGACGCATTGGACGGATTGAGCTAAGCGTTGAAGCCCTTGGGGCCAAACCGCAAACTCGGCGACTTCTTTCATTTCAAGGTTGCCAACGAGATTCGAGCTTTCACAACTAGGACAATGGCACGCAAAATCTTCCTCATCCTCATCGGACTCACACTCGGTCTTATCTCATCCCAGGCCAAGAAACCCAACGTGTTGTTCATCCTCGTGGACGACATGGGGTGGAAAGACCTGAGCAACGAAGGCTCCACCTTCTACGAAAGCCCCCATGTCGATCGTATCGCCGAAGAAGGAATGAAGTTCACCCGCGGATACGCAACATGTCAGGTATGCAGCCCCTCGCGAGCAAGTATCCTGACTGGGAAATATCCGCCCAATCACGGGATCACGACTTGGATAGGAGACAGGGCTGGAGAAGCATGGAGAGGAACGAAACGCCACGACAGTCTCCTTCCACCGGAATACGAACGCAACCTGAGGGCTTCCGAGATTACTTTGGCGGAGGCGATGCAGGCCGATGGATACAAGACTTTCTTCGCCGGCAAGTGGCACTTGGGGGGTAAGGGTTCCTGGCCCACGGACCACGGTTTCAAAATCAACAAGGGCGGGTGGGACGTCGGCAGCCCGCGCGGAGGTTTTTTCTCACCTTGGCAAAACCCCAACCTCGAGTCCGGACCGGCTGGAGAATCTCTCACCATGCGTCTCGGTAAGGAAACCTCCGACTTCATCGAAAAGCACAAGGATCAACCCTTCCTCGCCTATCTTTCCTTTTACACCGTGCATGGACCGATTCAGACAACCCATGAGCTTTGGAAGAAATACCGTACCAAAGCTCAAAAAATGGGTCTGACCGAAGAACGCTTCCTCTTCGACCGCAGACTCAACGTCCGGCAAGTTCAGGACTGTCCAATCTATGCCGGTATGATCGAGCTCATGGACGATGCGATTGGGACGGTTCTAGCGAAACTCGACGAGCATGGACTCAACGAGAACACTATCGTTTGCTTCACTTCGGACAACGGCGGGGTTTCCTCCGGAGACGCCTACGCAACCTCCAACCTTCCTCTCCGGGGGGGCAAAGGACGCCAATGGGAAGGCGGGATCCGAGAACCTTTCTACCTGAAGGCGCCCGGCATAACCAAATCCGGTTCCAGAAGCGACACCCCGGTAAGTGGAGTCGATTGGTACCCAACTCTTCTCGAGTTATGCGGAGTTCCCTTACCCAAGAAGCAAGAGGTCGACGGAGTCAGCCTAGTACCTCTGCTGAAAGGCGAATCCATTTCCGCCCGGCCTTTGTTTTGGCACTATCCCCACTATGGGAATCAAGGAGGCGAGCCAAGTTCGATCATCATGGAGGACAAGTGGAAGCTCATCCACTACCACGAAGACGGTCGGGATGAACTCTACCACTTGGGACAGGATCAGGGGGAGCAAAAGGACCTGTTCGCAAAGGAAGCCAAGCGAGCCAAGAAAATGAGAAAGACCCTCGATGCCTGGCTTCGGAAAACCAAGGCCAAGTTCCCGGTAAAAGATGAAAAGCATGACCCCGAGAAACGCATTGAACGTTGGGAAAACATAAGATCCTCAGGCAAGCAAAGGTTGGAAAAACAACACGCCGGATTCCTCGAAGAAGACTACCAGCCCAACAAGGATTGGTGGGGATCGGCAAAAGACTGAATTAGTTCGTCGGCCCTTTTTCCAGCCAATCAACAAGTTTGGCTAGAGCTCGAGCGCGGTGACTGATCTTGGCTTTTTCTTCAAGAGATATCTCGGCAAAGGTGGATTCGCTTTCATCCGGTAAAAACAATGGATCGTATCCAAAGCCCCCATTCCCCCGTCGCTCGAAAAGCAGGGTTCCCTCGCAAGCCCCGGAGAAGGTTTTCTTTACGCCTTCCCCGACCAAGGCAAGCACGCACCGGAAGCGACAAGAACGACCGTCTACCTCCACTCCCTTCATTTCTTCAAGGACTTTGTCGTTATTCGCCTCATCATCGCAATCCAACCCGGCATAACGGGCCGATATCACTCCGGGGCGTCCATCCAATGAATCAATCTCGATCCCACTGTCGTCGGCAAGAAACCAGCCATCCGAGGGACCGCAGGACCGCAGGCCTTCGGCCTTCAAAAGCGAGTTCCCCTCGAAGGTTGATTCCGTCTCCTCCACTTCGGGCATCCCACCGATCCTCCCAGGTCCTTCGACTCTGATGGGCAAGCCCGCTTCTTCCAAAGCGGTTTGCAATTCGTCAAGTTTGTGAGCATTGCCCGAGGCCAAGTATATAGTCTTCATAAAAATCCGTGAACGAGCCTGTCTTCACCGAGCTCTTCCTCAATGGGTTCCCGGATCGGATAGTCATCCAAGCCCGGACCGGGCAAGGCATCCTCTCCCTCGAAAAGCTTGGGTGAACGATAGCGGAAAAGATAGTCGACTTGCCCCGAGCCAAGCAAAGATCGAGCGAAGGTGGGACCGCCTTCGCAATAAACGGCGTGAAGGCTCAAATCCGACAAAACCTTGGGCAAACAAGAAGGTTCGACTCCCCCCGAAGCAGACTCTTCGACCTCGATCAAACGAACTCCATGCTCTTTGGCTTTTTTTACTCTTCCGGAATCAAGCATTCCCCTTGCGGTAGTCAAAACGATGCTGCGCTCGGAAAACTGGTCGACGTAAACCTTTCTTGGGGAGACTCCTTCCCCCAAAGTAGACAAGGATGAATCCACCAAGAGGCGGACCGGGCTCCAAGTATTTTCAGGCAAACGGGAGGTCAGGGATGGATCGTCCGCCAAAACGGTACCCGAACCCACGCAGATGGCGGGAAAAAGGCGACGCCAATGCATCATGTCCGCCCTTGCCTCTTTGCCCGTCACCGAACTGGGTCGCCCCATTCGTTCAGCCACCATGCCGTTGGCGGACTCCGCGAACTTGAGCGCGATGAGTGGCCGGCCCGTTTTGATATTATGATTGAAAATAAAGTTCAGTCGTGCGGCTTTGACTTGAGTCGGTTCGTCCGCCAATTCCACCTCCACTCCCGCGTTCCTGAGCAGATCGAATCCGTTCCCCGCATGCTTTGGATTGGGGTCGGTCGTGGCCACGAACACTTTTTTTATTCCGGACTCCAGAATTGCCTTGGTACAGGGAGGGGTTTTCCCATGAGTCGAGCAAGGCTCGAGAGAAATGAACATAATCGCTCCGGGATTTGGTTTTCTTCCAAGAGACCCAAGGGCTTCGACCTCTGCGTGAGGCTTACCGCAAGCTTGATGATACCCTTCGGCAACAATCTCACCGCTTTCCATGATCAAGGCCCCGACCATAGGGTTGGGATGGGTATCGCCCCATCCTTTTCGGGCAAGCTCCAGAACCCGCCCGAAAAACTTCTCCTTTTTCCTGCCGCTCAAACTCACGGATTCGAAGGATTAAGCCAAGGTTAGGGAGAGACCGACCGGACAATGGTCGGAGCCCTCCCATTCGGGCAAAATGCTAGCCTCCCGCACGGAAGTCGCAAGGTCATCGGAGACGATAAAATAATCGATCCTCCATCCGACGTTCCTCTTTCTTGATCCAGCCCGATAGGACCACCAAGAATAAGCCCCCTCTTTATCCGGGTACAGATGACGGAATGAATCAAGAAAACCTTCCGCCAATAGATTGGAGAATCCCTCCCTTTCCTCATCCGTAAACCCCGCATTCTTACGATTGGTTTTGGGGTTGGCTAGGTCGATCTCACGATGCGCGACGTTCAAGTCGCCGCATAGGACTACGGGTTTGGATTGTCTCAATTGAATTAAATAATCCTTTAAGTCGGGATCCCAGGAGTCATACCGATAGGGCAAACGGGAAAGGTCGCCTTTCGAATTGGGCACGTAAACGTTCACCAAAAAGAAGCCGTCGAACTCAAAGGTGATCAGGCGCCCTTCTCCGTCATGCTCGCCCCCGGGAAGATCTTCCTGAATCGAAAGAGGTTCGGTCTTTGAAAAAATTGCCGTACCGGAATACCCTTTTTTCTCAGCCAAGTGATAATGCCTGAAAGGATATCCGAAGTCATCTTCGGGAATAACGTCGTGGTTCAGCTTGACTTCCTGTAGACAAAGCAGATCAGGGTTTTTTTCCGAAACGAATGAATCGAAAGTTTTTTTGCGGCAAGCCCGCAGACCATTCACGTTCCAGGAAATTATTTCCATTGTTGATTTTTGAGTAGTCATTGAATTTTCAATCTCATAGAACATAGTGTTGCAACATCGGGTCAAACCTTTACCCATGTATTTGCTTTCATCAATCGACAAGAACAGAAATAATCATGGCTTCACCAACGGAAATTCGCAAAGGTCGCGTAATCGTCTATCAGGGTTCTCCGCACCTTGTTTTGGAAATGCTCCATCGCACTCAAGGCCGGCAAGCGGGGTTCGTTCAAACGACCCTGAGAAGTCTGCAGAGCGGTTCGACGACGACGACCAAGTTCCGTTCTACGGACAACGTCGAATTCCTGCATACCTCGACCCAAAAATTGGAATACAGCTACAAGGATGCGGAAGGTCATCATTTCATGGATATTGAAACTTACGAAGATACGATACTTCCTTTGGAGATTATAGGAGAGGATGAAAACTTTCTCGTTGAAGGCAATAGCTACGACATATTGCTCGTCGACGGAGAAGCCATCCGTCTCGAGTTGCCTGCCTCCGTAGAAGCCAAGGTTATCGAAGCACCTGATGCCGTTCGTGGCGATACGGCCGGAAACGTGCTCAAACCGGTGTTGGTTTCTTCCGGAATCACGGTCCAAGTCCCCCTGTTCATCAAGAAAGACGACGTGATCAAAATCAGTACAAGCGACCGATCTTATTTGGGCCGGACCTAAGTCTGCAAATCAAGTTTATTCCCTTTTTTCAGGAGGGATGATTGTTTGAATTACTTGGCAACCTTCCGCAAAGAAGCGAAGACGAAAGATACTCAGGCAACGCGCTCAACCACGAGAGGAGCAGGATTGGGCCTCTTGGGCGCCAAGCGATAGGATGCCTTGAAGTACTCCATTGCCGCATTCAAACGCTTCTCGTCGTTGTAGTGTATCATCATCAAAGGTTCACCCTGTTTCATTTGGGTTCCCACCTTGCAAAGTTCAGCAACGCCCGAAGCGGGATCAAACTTTTTGCCATCTCCGTGAGCAAGAATCTGGACGCCGCGAGCCAATTGCCCGGCATCAATCGTGTGGACGTATCCGCGCTTGGGCGCAGGCAACTTTTTGGTATGTTTGGCGGTTGGAAGCTTGTCGGGATCATCGATAACCTTGCTGTTGCCACCTTGGTATTCGACGACCTCCTTGAACTTCTCCAAAGCAGTACCATCCTCCAAGTGCTTCCGGACGGTCTGTTTGGCCGAAAGAGTTGAACCCGCTACGCCAGCCAGACGAACGATTTCCATCCCAAGCTTCATCACGAGGTCCTGCAAATCTTCCGGACCCTCGCCCTTCAGCAACTCAATGGCCTCCTTGATTTCCAAAGATGCTCCGACGCAACTGCCCAAAGGCTGATTAACGTCCGTCACCAAAGCAACACAGCGTCTTTTAAGGGTTCGCCCTACACGGGTCAAAGAACGAGCCAATTGTTTCGCGTCTTCAGCGGATTTGATAAAGGAACCCTTGCCCCATTTGACGTCTACGACTACACCCTCGGCCCCGGCAGCCAATTTTCTGCTCAAGGTTCCTGCGGTAATGAAGGGAATGGAGGGTATGGCTCCGATTTTCTTGCGCAACTCGTAAAGAATGGCTTCCACAGGCGAAATTTCCTCGTGCAAATCAGCGAAAGAACAACCGGTTTTCCTGACTTGGGCGGAAAAATCTTCCAAATCGATGGAGGTGTTTATGTTGGGTATAGCCGACAGTTTCTCGCTGTTCGAGGTAAGAAACTCTTCATCGTCTCCGTTCATCAGGGGCATGGCAACACCAGCGGCAGCGGCCAAAGGACCAAGTACGAGCGAAGTCTTGTCCCCCACCCCACCAGTCGAGTATTTCTCGATCTTGGGGCGGGATACGTCCATCATCTCGATCACTTCTCCGGAAAGCATCATTTCCTCGGCAAAATAGGCAGTTTCCTGAGCTGACATACCTTGGAAAAAGGTCGCCATCACCCAAGCAGCCTGTTGAAACTCGGGCATTTCCTCATCGAGAATGGAATCTACGATAAAACGAATTTCCTCGGTGGTAAACTCACCTCCATCTCTTTTCTTCTCAATCAAGTAAGAAAAGGACGGCTTAGTGTCTTTGGATAATTTGGCCTTTGGCATAATAAACGGCTCTCCGCGCTTGGTTGAGGGGTAAGGGGATCAGTGCAAGGCATTAATATATAAGTAAATAAGCTAATCTAGTCGAGCCTTTTATTTCGGACGGTTCTTGACCCTTTCGTTAGAAGTGCTTGGATGATCGCCCATGAAATTCAATTTTGACTGCACCGAAAACTTGGAGGCCTTGTTAGTCAAGACGGCTGAATCTCTCGACGATTTCGAGGGAGAGTTTGATCCTCAAATTAGACTGGCCGACGAAAGGTTTGGTGATTTCCAAGCGAACGGAGTACTTCCTTACGCCAAGAAAATCGGGAAGAATCCGCGTGAAATGGCCCAGCGGATCATGGATGCTCTTCCATTCACCGAAGATTGGGAAGTATCCCTCGCCGGCCCCGGCTTCATCAATTTCAAGCTTTCTCCTGGTTTTCTACTTGGATGGGTCGAGGCTTTTGGTCAACCGGAAGAAGCGGCGGGCACTGCCCTTGTCCAGAAACCGAAAGAGATCGTGATCGACTTCTCTTCTCCCAATACGGCCAAGCAAATGCACGTGGGGCACATCCGTTCAACCATCATCGGTGAAAGCCTGGCCCGACTGATGGCCTTCTGCGGCCACAAGGTGACTCGGGACAACCACTTGGGCGACTGGGGAACGCAATTCGGCATCCTGCTTTATGCAATCAAGCGCGAAAAGATTTCCCTCGACCAACTCGGCGAAGACCCGATCGCGCAACTCGAAAACCTATACCGCAAGGGAACCGCATGGACGAAAGAGGACGAAAGCTCGTTGGCGGAGGCCAGAAACGAGCTCGTGGAACTTCAAGCAGGAAACACCGAAAACCTTGAGCTTTGGAAAAAAATCAAGGAACTGAGCATGGATTCTTTCGAGGCCATTTACGAAATGCTCGGCGTTCGCTTTGACTATGCTCATGGAGAGAGCTTTTATCGCGACCGAGTCGATCAAGTTTACGAATCTCTGCTTGAACATAAAATATGCGAAGAAAACGAAGGGGCTTTGGTCGTTTTTCACCTCGAGCACAAGAGGTTTTGCAAGCAACCCCTTCTTGTTCGCAAAAAAGACGGCGCCAGTAATTATGCCACCACTGACCTAGCCACTCTTTTGTTTCGGAAGGAAGAATGGCAAGCCGAGCAAATCATTTACGTAACCGATGGTCGTCAACGCGATCACTTCGAACAATTGTTCCTCACTGCTCGGAAATGGTTCGACGCCGAAAAAAGGGCAATTCCCCAACTCGACCATGTCTGGTTTGGAACCATCCTCGGCGAAGACAACAAAGCGATCAAGACCCGGGACGGCCAACCTGTTAAATTGGTTGACCTCCTCAACGAAGCAATCGAACGGGCAAGCAGGATGGTGATTGAGAAGAACCCGGAACTACCAGCGGAAGAAGTTTCCAAACGAGCGCAAGCCATTGGTCTTGGCGCCGTCAAATACGCCGACCTTTCTCAGGACAGGACACTCGACTATGTGTTCTCTTGGGAAAAACTCTTGGCCATGCAAGGGAATACGGCCCCCTACCTGCAGTATGCCGTAGCCCGAATAAGTAGCATCTTCAGAAAATTAGAGAACGAAGAGACGCCCGGCAGTGAGGAAGCCCGCCCCCCCGAAACCCCGCATGAAAGAACCTTGGCACGAAAACTCACCTTTTTCCCTCTCGCATTGAGCCAAACACTACGGGAACTCAAGCCCCACTTTTTGTGTACCTACTTGTACGAACTTTCGACTGACTTCAGCTCCTTTTACAACAACGATAAAGTTATGGTTGAAGACCGACGGACACAGAGCCTGAGAATTCTTCTTTGCCGAAGAACCAAAACTTACCTTTGCTCCGGCTTGGAAATACTGGGAATCGAAACCTTGGAGGAAATGTAAAAAGCAAGTGGTTCCCTATTAGTACTTCAGGTACTCGATCATAAGAGCTTCCGAGCTGAAGATCTTCCACTTTTGTCCATCCCGCTTCAAGGTATGCAGTAGTTTGATTCGATTATCCCTAAATGCGGCGTTTCCAGAAAGTTTTTGGGTAACCTGAAGAACTTCAACCCGAGCCTCGCCTTGCTCGACCTTGGTCACCTCGATGCGCTGCAAGGTGTAACGCAGTTG
Organism: Opitutia bacterium; assembly: GCA_002722545.1. Classification (GTDB taxonomy): domain Bacteria; phylum Verrucomicrobiota; class Verrucomicrobiia; order Opitutales; family Seribacteraceae; genus Seribacter. The sequence continues at coordinate 17,036 of PBMI01000030.1, forward strand.
GAGACGAGCGAAAATGTAGGTCAACATATCCTTGCTGCTCTCGACGAGAGGAGATTCCGGATGAATCGTATTGAGCACTAAGTTCACGTTCCTCTTGGACATAGCGTAAACGTTGCTTTTAACGACGTCGGTCAGTTGCTTCACCGTTACTGGATCGAGTTCCACCTTTTTGGGTGCGGCGGGCTGGTCGGCACCAGGCTCCACTGCCGGTGCAACGGTTGTCGAAGCACCGGGCAATTCGGTTGCGGTGCCCGGTAGCTCCTGACCTTGTGAGGCCGAAAAAGCAACGAAGACGAAAAAGAAGCAGAAATTTTTCATATCTTGAACTTTTACTAATTTTAATTTTTTACAATGCAAAAAACCGGAGCGGAAAAGATTCAGTCACTAGGCGCTGCAGGGTCGATATCAAACTGTTACAAATATGCCACTCGCCTCCGATTTTGGACAATAAAAAATTTTCATTAAAAACTCAGTTCATTCCGCTTCAAGGATCAGTCCGAATTTAAAATTGCCCGCATCCGGATATAGTTTCGGTTGTCGGCAACGCCCCAGCCTTCCTTACGATAAAGAAGACCACTCAATTCCTTTTCCACTCCCGAAGACCATGAGGAACGCGTCAAGGAAAGAACCCATCCACTCTCAGCCTTTCGCAAAACTTGGGGAGCATGAGATCTGATCTGGCGACCATAAGCAAAAAAACGAAGTCCCCTTGCCTTCGAAGACAAGGAGGCAGGCAAGAAAAGCTCAATGCGTTCTCCCTTGCGAACCGCTTCAAACGTCCAATCGACCGGAGCATCCATGGGAAGGCTTTTCATAAATGACTCGAATCTTGGTCGCCAAAAAGGGTCGTACTCCACTTTTTTGCCCACCGGTATTTCTAGAAACAAATCGGCAAAACCGGGTTTACATTGACGGGAGCAAGCCAACCAAGACGCTTTACCCGATATTTTGACCGTAGTGCCGACATCCAGAGGAACGATGGGTTCGAACTTACAAAGGAAAAGCGTTTCCCCGTAATTCCCGTATGCTCCTACTTGCCCCATCTTCACTTGCTGAGGGGGCGAGTAAAGCAGTTCGCCAGCCCTCATTCCGTCAGGCAAAGACCACTTGATTCGAGGAGGAACGCCCACGTCGCCCGGATGCTTCCAGTAGGTGTGCCAACCTTTTTCTCTGACAATACGCCAACCTACCCAGAATGCTTTTCCATCGACGACCGTTTTTTGCTCGCTTACAAGCTCCATTGCAACAGGTCCGCGCTTGAAAACCGCGAGCAACGGAGCGTGCAAAAGGCCAACCGCGACGGCCAGTAAAAAAAGCCTGCCGGACGGCATCAATTAAAAGACTTTCCGCAACCGCAAGTAGACTCGGCATTGGGGTTGCGAATTTCAAAACCCTTACCCGACAAGCCATCGTCAAAATGGATTTCGCAGCCAGAAAGGTATTCAAGACTGTCTCCATCGACTGCATAACCGATACCGGAAAAATCACCTATCCGATCCGTGGATTTAGGCTCGTCGATCGACATTCCGTACTCAAAACCGGAGCAACCCCCGGGTTCTACGAAAATCCGCAACAACTTGCCCGGCGTGGATTCAGCCGTCATTTCCGCAACTTTTTTCACGGCAGAGTCGGTAAAATTAATCATGATAACATCATCTTACTAAAAAGTTGTGGAGTCAACAAAGTAGATTTGCAGCGTGATTTGCGCCAAAAACGCCAAAAAGAACGATTAGGACAAATCTTGTCTTGATGAAAACATCATTTACCCGTAGTTTGCAAAGACAAGTCATTTTATAAATCAATGAAACACATTTTTAACGAAGTTCACTACGAACTTACCCGAAAGATTGCCGAGGGAGGAATGGGATTGGTCTACGAGGCTACCCAACGGGGAATCGGAGGGTTTCGCAAAGTCGTCGCCATCAAGCTTATTCGCGAGGAATATTCCGCCATTGAAGAATTCAGGAATAATTTCATTGGAGAAGCCAAGCTTGTAGCTGACTTGATCCACACGAACATTGTTCAAACCTACCATTTGGGAAAGATCGGGGAGCAATACTTCATGACCATGGAGTTCGTCACCGGGTGGAACCTCGAAGAGTTTTTGGAAAGGCACGTGGAAACAGGTCAGTATATCCCGGCCGACTTAGCCGTCTTCATCGTTTCGCGTATCTGCCGCGGACTTGGTTACGCTCACCTCAAGACCGATGACAAAGGCAGACCTCTCGGGATCGTTCATCGCGACGTAAACCCCAAGAACATTATGATTGCGAAGGAAGGCGACGTAAAGTTGACCGACTTCGGAATAGCCAAGGCACTCGACCTGATGTACAATCAGGAAGGCGAAGTAATCGCAGGCAAAGACGAGTATCTTTCTCCCGAGCAGGCTCGGTGCGAAGTCACCGACCCCCGGGCGGATCTCTTCTGTTGCGGTATCGTCATGTCCGAACTGATGCTCAACCGCAATATCTTCGAGGATATCGGAGATGCTCCGATTGAGATGTATCACGAAAAAACCATCGACAACATCCTGAATCTCCCTATCCCGAATTTCAGCGAGATTCGCTCGGATATTGATCCGAGACTCAATCATATTCTCCACACTGCGTTGAAAAGGCCCCGCGAGCAACGCTATCAGTCTTCCGAAGAGATGCTCGTGGAACTCGAACAGTTCATCTACGGAGAGGGATATGGTCCGACCAACGAGAAGCTAGCGAAGTATGCCAACGATTTGTTCGGAGAGGACGGACAGAACGCCGCACTCAGATGGCATGAGGAGAAGCTAGAGCAAAAAAAGCAAAAATCCTGATCTAGATGGCGATTCAATCTCAGGGCCTGCGACAAGTACAGAAGCAGACTCAGAACCTCGTTCTGGCACCACAGCTTCGTCAATCGCTAAAAATCCTTCAAGTCCCCGCGCTTGAACTGAGATCCGCCATCCTCGAAGAGTTGCAGACCAACCCACTTTTGGAAGAAGTAGGGACGAACGACGAAAGTCTCGATGCGGAGGAACCGACTTCTTCTCCCGAGGAAAGCAAAGAAAGCGAGCAGGAGGAATTCCCCGAAGACCCCGGTGAGTCCGACAAGGAAAAGGAAAGCGAAAGCCCCGAGGCAAGTCTCGAAGAAGGCGCGGAATCCTCGGAAGACCTTCTCGACTTGGATTTTTCCGACGAATTCGCCGCCCTCAAGGAAATGGAGGAAGACCTTCGCGAACATTACGAAAGGGAGTACGAAGGGGAGGCAAAGTTGGGAAACTCGGACGCCGCTGAAAAAAGGAAATTCTTTTTCGATTCCCTGGTTGCCGAAACCTCTTTGCAGGAACATTTGCTCGACCAACTGAAATTGGTCGTAATCACCAAGGGCCAACGTAAAGCATGCGAATACATGATCGGAAGCTTGGATGAGAACGGCTTTCTTGCGGGCAACCTGTCCGACTTGGCCTTGCTTTCGGGCATCGCTCTCGAAGATCTCCAATACGGCTTGGAAACCCTGCAGTCTTTCGACCCCATTGGAATCGCTTCCCTTGATCTGCAAGACTGCCTGCTCAAGCAGATGGAAGCTCAAGACATGGTGGAGTCTCACTCCTATCAAATCGTCAAAGATCATTTCCCGCTTCTCATACGAAGGAGAGTCCCCGAACTATCACGTAAACTTTCGCAACCTACGGAGGTCATACATCGGGCAATTGAGCAAATCGCCGAACTTGACCCCGCACCGGGCAGGCGTTTCTCGGAAGACACCAATCAATCCGTTTCGGCGGATGCGACCGTCGAACGGATTGGCGAAGAGTGGGCGGTTAGCTTGAACAACGATTACATACCCAAGCTCAAGATCAATCGGACCTACAAGGAACTGATGACCAAAGGAGTGCTGTCAAGCAAAGAGAAGGAATACGTAAGGAACCAAATGAGGGCGGGGAAATTCCTCATAAGCTCGATTGACCAACGCCAAAATACAATCGAACGAATCACCCGCAAAATCATCGAACGACAAGCGGGCTTTTTCGACGAAGGGAGTTCCAAGCTCAAGCCTATGACCATGGCGGAAGTCGCTGGGGCAATCGAGGTCCATGAAACCACGGTCTCCAGAGCCATAGCCAACAAATACCTCAAGACGCCGCATGGGACCTTCCCCTTCAAGTATTTTTTTACGCCCGGATACTCCGGGAAGGACGGAGGCACCGTGTCCAATACGAGCGTAAAGGAAATCATAGGCAGCATCATCGAGGGGGAAGATCCGGAAAAACCTCTAAGCGACCGCAAAATCGTTGATCTTCTTTCCGAAAAAGATATCGCGCTCGCCCGTCGAACGGTTGCAAAATACAGGGAGGAACTCGGAATCCCCGCTACCAACTTGCGTAGGCGGTATTAGTCGATATTTCATCGCTTCAAAGCAGTCAGTCGATGAACAAACCTCCACAGCCCGCTCCCCCCAAGTTCCCCTTGGTTGTGGATGCCTCGTCGACGAAGATCCAAGTCGGCATCCCGAGAGAAATGGACTGGCTTCATGTGGAAACCGTTGAACTGCCTGCCATGGAGGGCCTGTTTCAGGCTGTTTCAAACCTCTTGAACAAGGTTGGCTTCAGTTTATGCGAGGCAGAAAAGCTTTTTTTCTGCGAAGGCCCGGGCTCCACCCTCGGGCTTCGCATCACCGCGGCCTTCGCCAAAACCGTCATCTGGGAAGGGAGAGGAAAAGTTTCGCTCCAGACCTACAACGCACTTGACTTGGCATCCCGAATGACCGAGCAAGCCCCGCTTTATCTGCAAGCGCCCTTCCGGAAAGGTTGGCGGTTTGTCCGAACTCCTGCCAAAGGGAGCGAGGTCGGAACCAAGAAACTCTATGAAAGCAAGGAGGCCCTGTCTTTGTTTCCGAGAAGCCATCACCTGCCAGACCCGCGGAGCGTCGGAGAACCCATGGACGAAGACAAAATGATCGAATACGACTTGGCCCTCACCGAAGGATTGAAAGACTTGCATGCGGTCTCCGAACCGGCGGATGCTCCCGTCGTCTACTCCCCCGTTCCCCCTACCTTTAAAAAATGGAACCCCGCTCGGGTTTCCGCAGGCAAGGAATGAAAACCTTTTCGATGGTAACGAAATGAAAGGAATGCGTTGCTGGGCCGAAATTGATTTGGCGGCGCTCGAGCGCAATCTTGCTCTGATTCGGAAATCCCTGCCCTCTGGGGTCCGCCTGATCTCGGTCGTCAAAGCCGATGCTTACGGACACGGCATTCATCCCACTGCAACCCGGCTCATGCAAACTGGCGTAGATACCTTTGCAGTTGCCAACGTGAAGGAGGCCGCCGACATCAGAGAAATGGGGTCGGGATGGCCCATCCTCGTCTTGGGCCCTCTCCTTGCCGAAGAGGACCAAGCCCTTCTTGACTACGATCTGACCGCCGCCCTGTCTTCCCAAGAAGAACTTGAGCGTTTTCAGGCTTTGGCCCGCAAAGAGAATCAGGAAATCTCCGTACACCTCAAGATCGATACGGGGATGGGAAGACTGGGAGTCTGGTGGGAAAACGCGCTGTCCTTGATCGAAGCGATCAAACAAGCTCCTGAAATAAAACTTTGTGGAATCCTCACTCACTTTGCCCAACCTTCGGACAGCGGTTTTACCAAGGAGCAAAGAAAAAGGTTTCTCTCTATAATCGAACAGGCGAAGCTCGAAGACGAACCATCTTTTCTCATCCACGCGGACAACTCCTCGTCGCTTCGATCTTTCGAGAACAACTCATTGTTCAATGCCGTCCGGATCGGTCTGCTGCAATTCGGCATCGCATCTCCCCGCGGTAGTCTGCTTGGCGGTCTTGAAGTCGAACCAGTCCTGTCCTTCCACTCCAAGCTCGCCATGGTGAAGGAATTGCCCAAGGGCACTTCACTCAGTTATGACAGGCAATACACCTTGAAAAGGGACTCGAGAATCGGAATCATCAGCGCCGGATACGGCGATGCCATTCCTCTGCATTGCGGCAATCGCTCAAACGGACTCATCCAAGGCCAATCCTATCCTCTGATCGGAAGAGTCACCATGGATCAAACCCTGATCGACCTTACGGACTCCAGAGATGAAATTCAATTGGGCGAAAAAGTTACCCTCGTTGGGAAACAGGACAGTCGGGAAATTCTGCTCTCAACTTTGGCCGAAGACGCAGGAACCATTCCTTGGGAACTGCTCTGCTCGATTACCAAGCGAGTACCCAGAATTTATCGGACCAAAAGGGAATAACAAAAGACCGGAAACCCCTAGATATCGAGGTTGTTCTGGATCGCTTCCACGGTCGCCTGCAACTTCTCAAAACACTTGGCTCGGTCGTCGTAAGCTTGCTGACCATCTTCTGGGCAACCATACGGGGAAACCCACCCCATGCCTCTTTCCAGATGCAATTCATGAACCTGCCCGAGCCATTTGGAAATTTGCTCCAAGTTGGCCAATATCCGGTTTCCATCCCTTGGCTTGTAGTGCGGATTGCCATAAGGCATTCTGCCCACGACTTTTCCTTCCTCATCCTTGCTTTCTTCCCATGCAACCTCGGCGGTTTCACAGGCTTCCCAAAAACGGATCTTGGAAAAATCAACGCATCCACCGGTAACAGCCTGAGCCATCGCCTCGATCTCGGGCATGGCCACCTCGGCAAAACTTTCCTCCTCTTGAGGCTCGAAACCGTGCTCCGCCTGAATGAGAATCTGAGCCTTCTCATCCAACGCTTTCGCCAATGCCTTGACCATGGAGTAGCTGATTTGTTCCTTGAGGTTCCCCTCCAGCATCAAGTCAACCGCGTCAAAGGAAGGGGCTTCCGTTTCATCCTTCGGCTGGTCGTCCGTAGTTTCTTCTTCGGTAGTCATGTC
>PBMI01000031.1 GCA_002722545.1 Opitutia bacterium
GCAAAGACCTCCGCCCCAAAACATGAAAGCACTTTCGGGGTGGTTTCAATCGTCGCTCCGTTGGCCATGTCGGCCACGATTTTCCGTCCGTGAAGAAAGTTCTTCGGGAAGCATTCCATGAGTTGATCTACATAGGCCTGCAGGGCATTCGATTTGCCAGAACCCTCTTTCTTTCTGTCAGGAAGACGGAGGGTGCGGTTCAGTTTGGATTCGATAAACTGCTCTTCTTCAACCGGAAGCTTCTCTCCTTTTCTGGAAAAGATTTTGAACCCATTGTCCGGAGCCGGATTGTGGGATGCCGTAATCATGACACCCAAGTCGTATTCACCGTCCCTCACACCAAAAGACAAGGCTGGGGTGGGAAGGATTCCTGCTTCGAATGGTTGAGCCCCACCGTCTTCCAATCCGATGCTTAAGGATGACAATAGGCTTTCGCCCGATGGTCTCGTGTCTCGGCCCAAAAGTACTTTGCCGATTCGCCCATGGAAATCTTTCAAGTAATTGCTTAAAGCCAGACCGAAGCAATATGCGAATTCCTCATTGACTATCGGCCCTTTGTATTGGCCACGAATTCCGTCCGTACCGAAATATTTCATTTTGGATAGTTTTTAAAGAATTCGGAAACATCGTTGATCCATGATTTGACCTTGCCGTCGGAAAGGAGGGATTCGGTCAGTTCGACCCCCTCCTCGATGGAATTTGTTTTCCCGCAACTCATGAAGGCGATGGATGCATTCATCGCTACGGTAGCCTGCAATCCTTTGGGGGCTTGTCCATCGAGAAGGCGTTTCATGATTTGCAGGTTTTCGGATAGATCACCTCCGGAAAGGTGCTCGAAAGGATAGGTCGACATACCCCATTTCGCGGGCCCCCATCTTTCGACGTTTTGAGTGGCAAATCGTCCAAATCCAAAGAGGAGGTTTTCTCCGCAAGCCGTAATCTCGTCTACTCCGGTAACATCCGAGTTTTCAATTGCGCCATGTACGATGGTTGCCCCGGAAAGTTTGTTGCCCTCAAGCGCTTGTCCGATTTTTTCCAAATATTTGGGATCGTATACTCCCAAAACCTGAAAAGCAGGGCGGGCTGGGTTGATCATGGGGCCAAGGAGATTGAAAACCGTTATGATTCCTCGGGACGCCAGTTCTTTTCGAACAGGTACGATATGCTTGAAAGCAGGGTGGAAGGAAGGAGCGAATAGAAATGCAAAGCCAAGTTTCTTGAGTCCTTCTCGCAAAACCTTCGAGTCTGGAGCAAGCGGAATCCCGATGGCTTCGAGTAAATCGGCGCTACCGCATTTGGAGCTGACCGATCGATTTCCATGCTTGATGACAGGCACCCCGGCGGATGCAACGACGAAGGAAACAAAAGTGGAGACGTTGAAGCTTCCAGCCTTGTCTCCTCCTGTGCCGCAAAGATCGATGGCTTGGGGGGCGAAATCATTGAGTTCAGGGTCACGGGATAATTCTCTGAAACCGGATGCGAACTCAGACAGTTCGCGTGCGGTTTCACCTTTCTTGGCCAAAGCTTCCAGGAAATCAATCTTCTCTTTGTGACCCGTTCCCTCATTTACGAGTAGATGGATCGATCTTCGAACCTGCTCGGGTTCGAGGTCCGTTCCTTCGTGCAGAAGATTGGTTATTTGGGGAAGTTCGTTGGGGTCCATGATTGTTGGTAGATAGTTGAATCCGGAGATTGGATCGAAGATAGGTCTTGATCTTTTTGGAATCTCGTTTTGTAGACCTTACTGTGCGCGTTGGACAACATTTTTCATTCTTTATTGCATTCGTATGTGTTTTTTTTCTTACGCAACAATCTTTTGGGGCCCAAAAAGATGCAAATTCAGAAAATATAGATCAAAAGACGAGCATGGGCTACGGAGACGCCTTGATTTATGGCCTAGTTGAAGGAGTCACGGAGTTTTTGCCAATCTCTTCGACGGGGCACTTGGTCCTGGCTAAAGAAGTCATTGCTCCTGATGCGGAAGAAGAAAGGGAGGAAGCGCTTAATGCATATCTGATCGTCATTCAAGCAGGGGCCATCCTTGCCGTCACTCTTATCTACCGTAAACAAATTTGGTCGATCTTACTTGGTTTTATTGGCTTGGATCCGCGCGGCAGGCGCTTGGGTACGAATCTTCTTTTTGCTTTTCTTCCTGCCGCTTTGCTGGGTCCATTTCTAGACGACCTGATTGAGCACTTTCTTCTTTTTCCTCTACCCATCGCCTGCGCTTTGTTTGCAGGTGCGGTCTTGATGTATTGGGTAGAGGGCAAAAGAAAGAAAGCAAACGCCTTTGGGGCGTCCGATTCCGGGAAGTCGTTGGATGACCTGACCGCCCGCTCCTGTTTTTTAATCGGGTTTCTCCAATGCTTTGCCATGTGGCCCGGAACAAGTCGTTCGATGATGACCATAGTGGGCGGATACCTCGTTGGTCTGACGAGGGCCAAGGCGGCGGAATTCAGCTTTCTGCTCGGCTTGATTACCTTGACCGCTGCGGCGGCCTATAAATCCTTGACGAAATGGGAGGTGATGCAGTCAAACCTGGAATTTGGCCCGGTCCTCTTCGGTTGTCTAATTGCGGGTATTTCCGCAGCTGCATCGGTCGTCTGGTTAGTTGGATATCTGGCGAGGCGTGGGTTGGGCATTTTCGTTTGGTATCGTATTATTCTAGCACTGATCATTCTAGGCTTTTATTTTTGGCAAAGTTGATCTTTTCCTTGGCTTGACGCCCGATCCATTTGTTGCTTTGATCTAACCTTAATTTATTTGCCATGGGACAACCTAAAAGAAAACATTCAAAGCAACGCAGCAGAAAGCGTCGCGGAGCAAATCGCTTCCAAGCCCCTCTCCTTGCAAAGGAAGTAGATGGAAGCATGAGTCGACCTCACCGCGTGAATCCTGAAACAGGACAGTACCGCGGCAAGCAAGTTCTCGATCTAGAGGTTTAACTTGTTTACTAAGCTTCGGCATGGATAAGACCGAGGCGAGGTTAATCCTTGCAATCGATGCAATGGGCAGCGATCGAGGGCCCGAGGAGATTCTTGAAGGAGTCGCCCAAGCAGTCGAAGTGTCTCCCCGTAGTACGGAGTTCATCCTTTTTGGCAAAGAAGAAATTCTTGGGTCCGTTGTCGAAGGTAACTCGGTGCTTTCGAATGCAAGGGTTTCAATCAGGCACGCTCCTGAAGTCGTTGGAATGGACGAAAAGCCCATTGCCGGCATCAAAGGCAAAAAGAACTCTTCTATGTCTCTTGCTTTGCTCGCTCTGAAAGAGGGCGAGGCGGATGCCATGCTGAGCTGTGGCAACACGGGCTGCCTAATGGCCGGTGGGGCGATACGCTTGCGCACCTTGGAGGGGGTGGAAAGGCCGGCTCTCTGCACGATATGGCCCGGACGCGAAAGATATTTTACTTTACTTGATGCTGGAGCCAATCCCCATGCCAAGCCTTTTCATATCGTTCAAAGTGCCGTGCTGGGGTCCAATTATGCCCGCTTGGCATTGGGTTTGGTTCGCCCTAAAGTCGGTTTGCTGACAATCGGAACTGAGGAAGGAAAGGGGAACGAGGTCATTCATGAGACCCATTCAATGCTTAAGGACATAGACGGAAGCATACTTAATTACGCTGGTCTCATTGAGGGCTTTCAAATCTTTGAGAACGTAGTCGACGTAGTGGTATGCGATGGCTTCGTGGGTAACATTGTCCTCAAGGCTTGTGAGTCTCTTAGCAAACTCATCGGCAGTTTTCTCGACGAAGAACTAAAAAGAAATGCTCTCAGAAAAACCGGAGCATTGCTTTCCAAGGGAGCATTCAGGAGCTTGAAGCAAAGAATCAATCCGGAACAATTCGGAGGAGCTCCTTTGCTTGGCTTGACCAAGAACGTCATCAAGGCTCATGGCTCTTCCAATCGTAATCACATAAGCGGTGCGATCAAAATTGCCCTCGACCTCATTCAGCACGACATGCTTTCCCAAGTTACGGTCGATATCAAGGAGACCAATGAGATTTTGCGACCCGAACCTTTAGCCCCAAGGGGAGCAACCTCCAATGGTTCATGAGTCATTCGGGGTCCAGTATTTTGCGCGGAATAGGATCTTATGTCCCCTTCATAAAAGTGGACAATAATGAATTGAGCAAAAAGGTGGACACTTCTGACGAATGGATTAGGAGCCGTACCGGAATCAAAGAAAGAAGATACGCCGGTGAAAACGAAAATACAAGCGACTTGGCATTGAAGGCATCGCAAAGAGCCATCGATATGGCAGGAGTTTCTCCCGAAGAAATAGACTTGGTTTTGGTTGCTACGATTACTCCCGATATGGCCTTTCCTTCGACTGCCTGCCTTCTTCAGCACAAGCTTGGCATACCTCAGGTGGCTTGTTTCGATCTGGAAGCAGCTTGCTCTGGTTTCCTCTATGCTCTGGACGTGGCGGATGGTATGTTGAGTTCAGGTCGCTACAAGTGTGTCTTGGTGGTTGGAGCGGAGAAACTTTCAAGTATCATGGATTGGGAAGATAGGACGACTTGCGTGCTTTTTGGCGATGGGGCCGGTGCCGCCATTCTGACCAAGACCGGCAAAGGAGCAGAGATGCTTGGATTTCGGTGTGGTGCGGATGGGTCCAACCCCTCTCTCTTGCATCAACCGGCAGGTGGGTCCGCTTTACCTGCTTCGACCGAGACGATCCTTGCCCGAGGGCATTACCTGAAAATGAACGGGCGTGAGATTTTCAAATCCGCCGTCCGTGTCATGGAGCGTGCCTCTCGAGAGCTGCTTTCTCATCATGGTATCGATATAAGCGAGGTGGATCATGTTATCCCTCATCAGGCAAATGCCAGAATCGTCGAAAGTTTGTCCCAAAGGCTGGAGATTCCGTTGGATAAGTTTTTTTGTAATCTTCACAAATATGGAAACACATCCGCCGCCTCGATTCCTATCGCCCTGGATGAAGCGTTCAAGGCCGAAAAGTTCAGAAAAGATGACCTGGGATTGCTCGTGGCGTTTGGTGCAGGCTTGACTTGGTCGTCTGCACTTGTTCGATTCTAATATTCTTTAATTTCCCATGAAAGCATCTTCCATAATCTTACTTCTCTCTTTTGCCTTCGGTCTAATCGAGCTGTCTGCCGTTTCCCCTGGAGATAGCCGCCGGTACCAATCCAACCCTTCCGCCGACAAGAATTACCTTTTCCCAGGCACGGGCTTTTTTAAAAAGAACCGTGATCCAATTGATTTGGAGCAAGCGAAAGAATGGTTCTTAACCGCTGAATCCAAAGAGAAGTCGGGTGACTTGGGGAAGGCTTTGGACCTTTACGAAAATTTTGCCAAAAGAAGATCGGATGCAACCTTGTCTCGGAATAATGAACAGATTCAAATCGGTCCCGAGTCCCTTTTTAGAGCTTCAATGATTCGCGAAAAACGGGGAGATTGGCAGAAGTCATTCGAGCATATGAAATTGATTGCCGAAGCCTACACCGAATATGATTTCGAACGCGTGGCAGAATCACTCATGAGAATCGCCGAACGTTTGGCCAAGGAAAAACTTCCGCGCAAATGGGGTTTTGTTCCCCGTTTTCGTTCGGGTAATAAAGATCGCATGCGTTTGGATCAAATCGCCGGATTGGCCCGAGGCCCAAAGTTTGCCCCCCGTGCCCTCATGGCGCTTGCCGAAATCGCAGAAAAGGACAACAAAGAAGACGAGTCCATCGACGCCTTGGAGCGATTGGTCAACCTTTACCCCGACAACTATCTTTGCGAGGAAGCGTATTTTCTCCTGGCCAAAATTTATGAAAAACGCGTATCCGGTCCTGCCTATGATCAAGGTGCCACACTCAAAGCGCTTAATTTCTACGAAGATTATATTATTCTATATTCCGAGTCTCCGCCAAAAAGTAAGCATGAGGCGCAAGAAGATTATCAAGATCGCCTGAAGGAAGCGGAGGAGAGGAGACTTTTGGCGGAAAAGGGGAGGAAGGCCATGCGTGAAACCCTAGCCGCAAGCAAAGTTGTCGTTGGTCAATTCGTAGAGAAATATGGAAAGTATTATATGGTGCGATGGCAAGAACTTGGTAACAAACCAGCCCTCCAATTCTACAACGAGGCGATCACGACTGCACCAGAATCACAGGCCGCTCGCGCAGCTGAGAAAAAAGTGGCTGAATTGCGGGCAGGCGATGACTAAGTTTTCCTTCTGTTCACTGCTTTCTATTTGCATCCTCGTCTCCTCCTGTCGCTACCAGCCCGGATTGGGCAACGGCAGCGGATCACGTACTTTGTTCGTTCAAGTCGTCTCCAATGACACCCTTTTGCCGCAAGCAGGGGGAATAGTTAGTCGTACGATCCGAGAGGAGTTTCTGCGCAAAGGATCTTTCGACCTTGTTCACTCGCCGGAGGAAGCCGATCTTGTGTTGCGGGTCAAACTGAATCAATTCAACAAGTCTCCTGAAGTTTATCGAGCAACCGATACGCTTTTGGCAGCTGGTTTTAATATGGAGGTCGTCGCGTCGCTTGATCTTTATTCTGCTCGAAAGAAGTCTTTGATTATGGATGGTACGATCGTTCGAGCCAATGCATCGGCATTGCGGGAAACTCAAAGCAGACAACCTTCCAGTCGTCAGCCATCAATGGCCATTGCCCGAGAATTGGGCCTTAAGATTTCTTCACGGGTTTCAAATTACAACTGGTAGCTTTATGAAAAGAATACTGGCGCCCTCTATTTTGGCTGGTGATCACGCTAGCCTGAAGGATTCACTTTTATGTGCCGACCAAGATGGCAGAAGTTGGATCCATTTGGATATCATGGATGGGCATTTTGTTCCTAACCTTAGCTTTGGACCTCAAACCGTAGCCGATCTCCGGAAGCACTCATCTTTGTTTTTCGACGTTCATCTTATGCTCGATCAACCTCAGAAATACATTGAAGCTTTCTCTGCGGCCGGAGCCGATCTTATTTCTATTCACGTTGAGCCCGATTACGATATTTCCGAAACCTTGGGAAAGATCAAGTCGATGGGCAAAAAGGCTGGAATCGTACTAAATCCAGCTACTCCGGCGGAAGAAGTCTTTCCCTATTTGAGCGACGTGGAATTAGTTCTTTGCATGACAGTGGTTCCAGGTTTTGGCGGCCAAAGTTTCATGGAGAACGTCCTTTCCAAAACTCGAGCATTATCTTCCCTCCGTGAGCAAAAGGACCTGACTTTTCTGATTGAAGTCGACGGTGGGGTGGGCCCTGAACAAGTCACGCCTTGCTTGGAGGCAGGCGTGGACGTGCTTGTCGCGGGAACAGCCTACTTCAAAGGGGACAAAAAATCTCGAGACGAATTTGCCGGCTCCATCGAAAACTATTAACCTTCAAATCTTTTTCAGGGAACTTTTATGAATGGAGCCAATACCAGGGCTACAACGGACATCAATTTCAGCAATATGTTCAGGGATGGTCCTGAAGTGTCCTTGAGGGGATCTCCGACTGTATCACCAACTACGGTAGCTTTGTGAATGTCGGAACCTTTTCCGTGTATTTCGCCATTGATTTCATAACCTTCTTCGACCATTTTCTTTGCGTTGTCCCATGCTCCTCCGGCATTGGATTGAAACAAGGCCATCAAGACACCTGATGCGGTTACTCCTGCGAGCAAGCCTCCAAGCATCACTGCACCACTTCCCGGGAAAAAGTGCTCGCCTCCGAGTCCGATTACAACGGGGGTAAGAATTGCAACCAAGCCAGGGGCAATCATTTCCTTGATCGCCGATTGTGTCGAGATTTCGACACACTTGCCGTATTCGGCCGAATCAATCGCTTCGTCAAATTGTTTTCTTTCTTCGTCTGTCCATTCCTCGGTCGGTTTGCCTTCGTTGCACTGCATTACTTCGAGTGCTGTTTTCAAGGCTGGTATGTTCTTGAACTGCCTTCTTACCTCTTGAATCATAGCCATAGCGGCACGGCCAACCGCACCCATGGCCAGAGCACTGAAAAGGAAAGGCAGCATGGCTCCGATGAACAATCCTGCCATAACTTTAGGAGCTGAAACGTCGATTACCGTGATATTCGCCTCCACTTTGAAAGCGGCGAAAAGGGCTAGGGCGGTGAGTGCGGCCGAACCAATTGCGAAGCCTTTTCCAATTGCTGCAGTTGTATTTCCGACGGCGTCGAGTTTATCCGTGCGTTGACGTACTTCGGACGGCAATTCGGACATTTCCGCTATTCCTCCAGCGTTGTCGGAAATTGGGCCGTATGCATCTACGGCAAGCTGAATGCCGGTATTTGAAAGCATTCCAACTGCTGCAATGGCTATACCGTATAGACCTGCAAATTCATAGGCTCCGACCACTGCGACCGCTAGAATAATAATCGGGAAAGTCGTTGAAATCATACCAACTCCCAAACCGGAAATAATGTTTGTGGCGTAGCCGGTAACCGATTGGTCAACGATCGACCGAACGGGTTTGGTTCCGGTTCCAGTGTAGTGTTCGGTAATCTTGCCAATGGCAAGACCTGCAATCAGGCCAATGATAATGGCATAAAAAACTCCGTCCGCGGAATATTCTTTTCCTCCGGACACCCATTCGACTGGCAACAACTTGCCAATTACGAAGTAGGCCGCCACGATCATTGCAAAGGATGAAGCGAACTCACCTGCGTTTAGCGCCTTGTGGGGGTCTCCTCCATCCCTTACTTTTACGAGAAAGGTGCCGAGAATGGATGTTACGATGCCGATGGCGCCCAAAACCAAGGGTAGAAGAACGGGAGAAAGTCCTGCAAGGTTGTCCGTAAAACTTTGACCGGCCGCGGCAACCATGGCGGCTCCCAAAATCATGGTGCCAATGATGGACCCTACGTAGGACTCGAACAGGTCCGCTCCCATTCCGGCAACGTCCCCCACGTTGTCTCCCACGTTATCGGCTATCGTGGCGGGGTTGAGAGGGTGATCTTCAGGGATGCCGGCTTCTACTTTACCCACGAGGTCAGCTCCGACGTCGGCCGCTTTGGTGTAAATTCCTCCCCCGACTCGGGCAAACAGGGCAATGGATGAAGCTCCGAAAGAAAAGCCGGTCAAGACGGACAGTGTGGTGCCCAAACTCTTGCCTGGACCGAAAGCATCAAAGTGATTCCCAAAATAGGCAAACAACCCACCCAGGCCCAGGATGCCAAGACCGACCACGCCGAGGCCCATGACGGACCCGCCTGCGAAAGCAACTTCCAAGGCTTTGCCCAAACTTTCTTGTGCAGCGTTCGCGGTACGCACATTTGCTTTGGTTGCCACCTTCATTCCCAAATATCCGGCCAATGCCGAGCAAACGGCCCCTACGACAAAAGCCACGGCAATCATTCCTTGACTCTCTGGATCATTAGTCGAACCGCTCCAGTAAAGTAGGACGGCCACACCGACTACGAACCAAAGCAAAATTTTATATTCCGCTTTCAAAAAAGCCATTGCGCCCTCTTGGATGCTTTTGGCAATCTTCCCCATTCGGGCCGTTCCTTCGGGGGCGTTGTTGATTTCCTTGGTTTTCCACCAAGTAAAAAGAAGGGCCAATACTCCGAAAGCTGGTATGATAGTAGGCAAATCGGCAAGTGTCATGATACGAGAGTTTGGTTAATGTATGATGTTAACAGGGCAGGAGATATCTCTAAACAACGTAAAATGGGGCAACTTACAACAAGATTGTCCGATGCTCATGTTCGACCTTGCAAATCTTACCTTCATAAACAGAATCGTCCCTATGAAAGTATCTCTGCTAAGCATCTTTTCCATTGTCCCCCTGCTGTTTTTCACAGCTTGTCAAAATCAATACAGGCAGACAAACGCCCTATCTACGACCCCGTCAAGTGGTGCGGTCAGTGTTTCCGGCGACGCATATCAAGTCACTGCCCAAGAGTACGATCAGTTTTTCGAAACACGCTACGGATTGCTTTTTCAGAAGTTTTCCGACAGCCCTTTCACCGGCCGTGTCTTGACGGTGGAAAAAAGCGCAGATGGGGGCGAGTACGTAGCCTCAGACGAATCTTGGGCAAAAGGAAGGAAGCACGGGGTCAGTTCTCGGTGGTTCTCCAATGGCGTGAAGATGTATGAGAGAAATTATGACGACGGCAAGTGGCACGGCACCGTAACTCGATGGTGGCCCAATGGTCAAAAGATGTATGTACGAGCTTACAGCGATGGTCTTAAAAGCGGCAAAGATGCAACTTGGCGTTCCGATGGAACGCCTATCGATTTGGTCTCAAGCAGTGAGCCTGAGGAAGCACCTTCCGTTGATGCTCCTACAACTCCTGTAGTGGATGAGGTAACGGATTCCTTTCCTCCTTCCAATCCCGTCCCAGACGAAACACCTTCCTTTCCGGGGCTTGAAGATTCACCTGCTTTTCCTGCTGCCGATTCAGGCTCAAGCGAGCTACCTGCTTTTCCTGGTGGAGACGAACCCGAGCTTCCTCCGATTCCCGCTCCACCAAGCGTAGATGAGCCCCCCGCTTTTCCTCCACTCGACTCGGGTTCGGATGACTTGCCCCTTCTGCCCGGTGGAGAGGAACCTCCTGCTTTGCCACCTTTGCCAAGTGCAGATGAGCCCCCTGCCTTCCCTCCGCTTGATTCAGGTTCGGATGACTTGCCCCCTCTTCCCGGCGGTGAGGAACCCCCTGCCTTGCCACCTTTGCCTGGTACAGACGAGCCGCCTGCGTTCCCTCCGCTCGATTCAGGCTCGGGCGATTTGCCTCCTCTGCCCGGCGGAGACGACCCTGCCTTCCCTCCACTTGATTCGGATTCCGGAGATCTGCCTCCACTCCCGGGTGCAGATTCAGCTGAAGAAGATTTTCCACCTTTGCCTGCCTTTCCTGAATAATTTTTTAGTTTCTTGTTGCATGGAAAAGTTTCCATTCCGAGTTTCAGGGCCTGTTTCAATTGATAGGATATCAAATTTAAGTCGGGCGAATGGTTTAGTTCATACTATTTGAAGACCTCGGACCGTTCTGTTGCGAATGGCCCTCCGCAATATGCGGTAAAATTACGTTTTGCTTTGGATTTTTTTCGCAAAACCATTATGATCATATTTGTTTAAATGAACATAATCATAGCCAGAGATGATCAAACCTTTGGACCCTACTCCAAAGATCAGGTAGCCGAACTCGTTGCGCAAGGGGAACTTTCTCCCGATGATCTTGGATCATGG
Source organism: Opitutia bacterium (assembly GCA_002722545.1). Lineage (GTDB taxonomy): Bacteria > Verrucomicrobiota > Verrucomicrobiia > Opitutales > Seribacteraceae > Seribacter. Next base: position 11,149 of record PBMI01000031.1, read on the forward strand.
GAGGGTGGAGAGGATTGGGTTTCCCTCAATCAGCTTCTATCTTCATCTCCTGATTCAGAGGGAGAAAGTGAAGATGATTTCGACCATGAAAAAATGAAACAGTGGGAGGATGTTTTCGTTGATGACGAAGAAGGGTTTGAGGATGATGATCAATTCGTAGATGATCAGGACGACGATTCCCCAGTCCCACCCGTGCAGACAAGTGTTCCCCCTTCCTTGGAAATCGCCGAAGATCAAGTTGTACCCTCTGTTCCTCCACCTGTAGCTCCATCCTTTCAAGCACCACCTGCAGCAGCCGAATCGGTCCCCGATGAATTTCCGCCTCCGCCTCCACCCCCTCCACCCCCGGTCGCCTCCTCTTCTCCCCCAAGGTCGGTTCGCGAAAGCAAGGCCAAAGCAAGAGACAATGACCACTCCGACCGCCCTAGTCCCATCACCCCTAGATCAAAAAAAATAAAAGGTTTGAACCGGGGCCAAACAGTAATTGTCGTTAAGAGTGCGGGCATATTTTCGAAGCTTTACACGATTTCTTTGGTTTTTCTTATCCTTGCAGTCCTTTCGTATCTCGTTGCTTTTGTTTTAGTCACGGTGTGGCCTGAGGATGTGGGCCCTAAGCTCCAGCGAGTCGGGATTCCCCTTCAACTTTTTGGACATGAAGGACCGAGTGGTGATTCGCCTGCTCCTGCTCCCGAACCTCCTTCCTCAGGTTCATCTGATTCCAACCAGGGAACAAACAGCACTGGAACGAAATGAACTTGTATCTCTCCAGGGAGGGTCAAACTTTTGGTCCTTACACGATTGAACAAGCACGAGAATATTTGTCTTCCGGACAGTTTTTGGAACAGGATTTTGCTCTGTTCGAAGGACAGACGGATTGGCAACCTCTTGGTCAGCTTCTTGCCTTTGCTCCTTCAGCGGTAAGTACAACTGAAGTTTCCAGTCCCCAATCATTGCCCGCAACGGTAGCCGATAAACCCAAAGGGGGCACGTCATCCCATCCCTCGACTTCCGTTCGTCGTAAAACGAGGAAGATAAGCGGGATGAAAAAGGGAAGTCCCGTCGTCGTTACCAAACAACGGGGTGCGTTTTCCAAAATCCTTTCCATTTTCATTGTCTTTACGGTTACCTTGATCGTGGTTTGCGGGGTTGTAACCGGATTGTACTTCGCCATGCCTGAGACCATGGGTCCATTTTTAGCCAAATTGGGAATACCGCTTGAGAACAAATCCACCGAAGTAAGTGCAGCAACTAATGCCGTTACTAAAGTAAATGCCAAACCCACCAATCCTGCCGAAGTAATGCTTGAGGAGGAGCATTTTCAAAGACTCCGTATTTCCGGGATTAGAATTCTGCCGATTGAAGGAGACAAAGGCTTGCAGATCATTTCGTCGATAGATTCGGAAATGGCCATGCAAGATGATGATCTTTCCGCGTTGGATCCGCTCGCAGAGTATATCGTTTCTCTTGACCTGACCAATTCCAAAGTAACGGACGAAGGATTGGGGCTGCTCCTGCAAATGAAAAACTTGGAAAAGCTCAACCTGGAAGGGACGAAAGCGGTTACAAGCGCGGGGGTCGCCAAACTCAAACCTCTTGAGAAACTCACGCACCTTAATTTGGTTCGGGCGCAAATGGACGATACTCTGATCGATACTCTAATTGGCATGGAAAACCTGAGAGAGGTTTACTTGTATCAGAGCGGATTGACCGAGGATGCCATTGCCCGCTTAGGAGTAGCCAGACCTAAGATGTTCGTCAAGGGGGGTTAGGCTTTCTTGGTCTTCAACTTTCTTTTTCTCTTTGGAAAGCAAGATTTGCATATTAAGCATTCCATACCGTGGCATGCGTGTGCCTGACAATATTCGCGAGCATAATAAATGATTTGCAGGTGCAATTTGTTCCAGCGTTCTTTGGGGAAGTGTCTCTTTAGGTCTTTCTCCGTTTGGGTTACGTTTTTACCACTCGTTAATTTCCACCTTTGAGCCAAGCGATGAATATGGGTGTCTACGGGAAATGCAGGATGCCCGAAGGCTTGGGTCATCACAACCGAGGCAGTTTTATGACCGACTCCTGGAAGTTCTTCCAATTCCTCGAAGGTGGAAGGCACGGCACCTTCATGTTTGTGGAGCAAAATTTCGGATAGTCCCTGAATCGCTTGGGCCTTGCGAGGGGCGAGACCGCAAGGACGAACGATTGGGTTGATTGCCTCCACCGTTTGCTTAGACATATCAAAAGGGTTGTCGGCCAATGCGAAGAGTTCCGGAGTAACTTTGTTCACTCGAGCATCCGTGCATTGGGCGGACAATAAAACAGCTATAAGCAGAGTGAACGGGTCCTTGTGATCAAGTGGAATGGGTGGGTCAGGATAAAGTTCGTCCAATGTCCGATCGATCCATTCCACCCGCTCCCTCAATTTCATCTTCTCATTTTGGCAAAGATTGTAATTTCGTTCAACCTCACAAAGTGAGACGTTCTGTCCCTTCTTGTCTGTATTTATTCTTGAGAACGTCACTCTATCTGATCTGTTTCTGCTTAAGCTTGAGTGTTTAAGCGGTTTTCGGTTGAAGGAGACCCTGACAAGATTCGGAATGCAACTTGCAATACTCTACCTATGAACATCGATCCAGAAAGGTTTACCGAGCTTGGAATTTCCGCGATCACCGAGATGGCGGAAGTGGCCAAGCGCAACGGGCAGCAAGAAGTGGAGGTTTGGCACCTCCTTTCTGCTTTGATGGCACAGGAAGATGGAATCGTCCCTGCTCTTCTCGAGGATATGGGCGTTGGTACCTCTCCCGTTCAACTTGCTCTTCAACGTGAGTTGAAAAACCTGCCCAAGATTGCCGGTGACGTTAACACTTCCCGTTCCTATGCATCGTCCGCCTTGACCGAAGGAGTGGAGAAGGCGCATAAGGTTTCCAAGGAAATGTCGGACGATTATATCAGTACCGAGCATCTTCTCCTTGGCCTTGCTGCGGTTGGCAAACCCGCCACCTTCAAGCAATTCCTCAAAAACTTCGAACTTTCCGAAAAAAAGATCAAGGAAGCTCTCCAAAAACTCCGTGGAGGACAAAAAGTTACCTCTCGTACACCGGAGAATTCATTCCGCGCACTGAAAAAGTATGGGATGGATTTGGTCGAACAGGCCAAGTCCGGAAAACTCGATCCTGTTATCGGTCGTGATTCCGAGATCCGACGGGTCATTCGTATTCTCTCGCGGAAGACAAAAAACAACCCTGTCCTCATAGGTGAACCCGGGGTCGGAAAGACCGCTATCGTCGAGGGGCTCGCTCAGAGAATCGTTCGTGGCGACGTGCCCGAAGGGCTGAAGGACAAGACGATTTTTACTCTTGAAATGGGTTCGCTTTTGGCCGGCGCCAAATTCCGGGGAGAATTCGAGGAACGGCTGAAGGCCGTTTTGACCGAGGTGAGCAAAGCCGATGGCCGCATTGTTCTTTTCATCGATGAGATGCACACCATCGTAGGGGCCGGCAAAGCGGACGGAGCCATTGATGCCGGCAATATGCTCAAACCCATGCTTGCCCGAGGAGAACTCCGCTGCATCGGAGCCACCACTTTGAACGAGTATCGCCAGCATGTTGAGAAAGACACAGCCCTCGAACGACGCTTCCAGACCGTGCTGGTCGATCAGCCGAACGTCGAAGACACCATATCCATTCTTCGTGGACTGCGAGAAAGATTCGAAATTCACCATGGAGTAAACATACGGGACGAGGCCTTGGTCAACGCGGCAGTCCTTTCGAATCGTTATATCTCCGATCGCTTTCTTCCCGATAAGGCGATCGATCTCGTGGACGAGGCTTGCGCCATGATTCGTACTGAACTCGACAGCATGCCCGCCGAGCTTGACGAGATCAGTCGGCGAGTTCTGCAACTCGAGATCGAGGAAACAGCCCTTAAGCAGGAAAAGGACAAAGCGAGCAAGGACAGGCTCGAGGTGCTCCGCAAGGACTTGGGCAATGCACGCGACAAGATGGAGACCATCAAGCGTCAATGGGAAGGGGAGCGCAAAGGCATTGACGACGTTCGTGTCCTGCGCGAACAAATCGAAACAACTCGGGCGGAAATGGAACGGGCTGAACGGGCCTATGATCTTACCCTCGTGGCCGAACTCAAGCATGGGAAACTTCCCGACCTTGAAGCCGAATTGGAGAATCTCGATAATGCCGACAAAAGGGAGGATTCCATTTTAAAGGAGGAAGTGACGGCCGAAGAGATCGCCGAAATCGTCGCCCGTTGGACTGGAGTCCCCGTGACCAAACTGATCGAAGGAGAGCGCGAAAAAATCCTTCGACTCCAAAGTATTCTGCACGAACGCGTGATTGGTCAGGAAGAAGCAGTCGATGCCGTCGCCGAGGCGATCATGCGGGCCCGTGCCGGGATTAAAGATCCTAACCGTCCGATTGGATCCTTCCTTTTTCTCGGACCGACGGGGGTCGGGAAGACCGAATTGGCAAAAACCCTTGCCGAGAGCTTGTTCGACAGCGAGAACAACGTAGTCCGCATCGACATGTCCGAATACATGGAGAAGCACTCCGTTGCCCGTCTTTTAGGGGCCCCACCGGGGTACGTCGGATATGAAGAGGGCGGTCAGCTTACGGAAGCGGTCCGCAGAAAACCCTACTCCGTCATTCTTTTCGACGAGATTGAAAAAGCGCACCCCGACGTCTTCAACGTCCTTCTTCAATTGATGGACGACGGTCGCCTGACCGACTCACAAGGTCGCACCGTTGATTTCAAGAACGCGGTGGTCATCATGACTTCCAACGTCGGTAGCCGTTATCTTCAGGATGACTTGACCGAAAAAGAAATCCCCGAGTCTGCCCGCGAATCGGTCATGGCTGACTTGCGGGATCATTTCCGCCCTGAGTTTCTTAACCGGATTGACGATGTGGTGCTTTTTAAACCACTGTCTCTTGAGGAGATTACCGAGATTGTCGATCTATTGCTCAACGGACTCAATAAACGGCTCGAAGACCGAAAAGTATCCGTTGATTTTACGTCAGCCGCCAAGAAATGGATCGGGGAGAAAGGATACGACCCGACTTATGGAGCCCGTCCACTGAAGAGGTTCCTACAGAAGCAAGTCGAGACTCAACTCGCCCGGGCACTTGTGGCGGGTGAAGTCGAGGAAGGGAGTAAAGTCACCTTTTCGATCAAGGACGACGAGCTTGTGATGAAGGTGGGCTGAATTTCTAGTTAAATTTTATTACCAACTATGTTTTGTTTGTTGGCATGTAACGATAGAAAACTTCAAGCATAAGAATGGTCATACATGTTCGATAAATGTAAGTGTCTCCATGATAGTGAGCCCCATGAGGCCAATGTCCGTCGGGGTCTTGTGCTCCGCATAAGATTTGTTGAAAATCCTTGTTCCAAGCCCTCCAAAATCTTTCTCCACCGGATACTCCTGTGGCCTGAAAGCAAGCTTGTGCATGGTAATACCATTCGTAAACGTTTACTCTTTTCCACTCCTTCGCCTGATTGGCAATGA
>PBMI01000032.1 GCA_002722545.1 Opitutia bacterium
CGATGGCCGGATTTGCCGATGAAAAGGACGAAGAGCAAAAGTCGAGCGGCGGAATTGGAGGTAAGATATTAATTGCCTTTGCCGTACTGATCTTTCTCGCAACCCTTGCAATCATGGGTTGGTACTGCTGGAAAAATTGGGACGACATCATTCTGCAACTCTAAAACTCATGATTCTTCGATGAATCATGAGAAGCGAGGGGAACAAAGAGCGCCTTAGCGACTAAGACTCATCGATGGACGAGGGACTCAAGTCTTCCTCCCTGATCTCGATTCTCTCGAATGCGATGGTTTTTCCAGTCGCAGGATTGATCTCCACGAGGCATCCCTGTAATCCGACGTCACCTTGAGCTACGGGGCATTTTCGTGGCAACCCATCGACGAACCGTCCTACGCATGCCTCAATTTCACGGCCCAAAACCGATTCTCTCGGGCCAGTCATTCCCAAATCGGATTGGTAGGCAGTACCGCCTTTGAGAATTCTTCCATCCGCCGTGGGAACATGGGTATGCGTGCCAAAGATCAAATTGACTTTTCCGTCAAGGAACCAGCCGATGGCTTCCTTTTCCGAAGTTGTTTCTGCATGAATCTCAACCACCAGAGCATCGACCTCGTTCTTTAGTTTTTCGACCAGGCGATTGGCCGTGTCGAAAGGGCAACTCACCTTGGGTCCCATGAAGGTTCGCCCAAGTACCGTAAAAAGCCCAACTTTCTTACCTCCCGAGTCAAGGACGAGATGGTCTCTCCCTGGATTCGAGGAAGGCAGGTTCGCGGGTCGACAGACGAACTCGAGCTCATCGATTTCACGATGGAAGTTCATTTGATCCCATACGTGATCCCCCAAGGTGATGGCATCAACCCCGGCTTTGCGTATTTCCTCCGCAGTCTTTGCTGTAATACCCGCACCTCCGGCCGCGTTTTCCCCGTTGGCGAATACAAGATCGACTTTTTGTTCGCTCTTCACCTCCTTCAAGCGAGATTTGAGGAAGGCTCGGCCAGGCCGACCCACAATATCACCAAGGACCAAAATTCTCATCTCTTTCAGGGAGCTTCCTGATAATAGCAGAGCAACCGATCATGAACGAGAAAGACGATATCGTCCCGCTTATCGCCGTTCAAATCGACGACGTAACCTTCGCGCGGCTCGAAAGCACTCCCCTTTTTGCCCTGGTAATGTAGGTTTTCCTCGAAGACCTTGAAGTGCAAGACGCTCTTCCATTGCTTACTTGGTTCGTCAAAGGAAAGGAATTCCAAAAAGTGCCTTCTTCCGTCAATGCAAAGGAGATCAGGCCGTCCATCGTGATTGAAATCTCCCCAATCTACCGCGGCATGCTCGATCTTCGGGAGATCGGTCAAGTAGCGCGACTCAACCTGAAGAGCCAATCGCCCTCCCCTTTTGGTCATGATCTGAAGAGCACTCTTGCCGAAAATCAAAAGAGAACGGGAGTCTCCGGACAATTCAATCTCAGTTTTGTCGGGCGAAACAGGTTCATCCTCCATTTTGTATGCCGAACGATAGATCTTTCCTGCATCTTCCTCGAGAGCTTCCCAGTAACCTCCCGAGTGATAATACAGCAACTCGGTCTTTCCATTGCCATCAAGATCAAGAAAGGCGGGAACAGACAAATCCCCCTGAGGTTCGGTCGCGTTGAATTGGCGGGATACGATCAGTTCCCCTCCGGACCACGCCAAGGCTCGGACCTGCCCCTTGCCGGCAACCAGAAGCTCGGGGTTTCCATCCCCATCCAAATCCGCCGTACCAAGGCGGGATGGAACGAGTTCCGAGAGTACACTTTTGCGAATAGAAGAATCCTTGCATGATTCCTTGAATTTGCCTTCTCCTTCATTGAGAAGAACCAGCGAAGCTTCCCGCTCGGAGAGAACGAGAAAATCGATGGATTGATCATCATCGATCCGGCAGGGAAAAACTCCGGATGGTTCGCGCCGGAAATCCAATTCGATCTCGGAGAGTAAGTTGAAGGACTTTCGGCTCTTGACTTGCCAAACTTGCATCGAGAAATCAGATCGATCCTCAACGACAAGAATGATTTCATCTTTTTTGTCGCCATCCACGTCCGCGGAAAAAGCATTCACTGCCTCCCCTTTTACGGGAATGGGAACGGGAAAGCCAAAACTACCCTGGATCGAACCCTTCTCGCGTTTGAAATGGGAGAGCCCGACTAGGTTCTCTTCGGGACTCAGAACGAGCAGACCGACCGTTTTCGGGGACAACCGAACCTCCGAAATGGAGGTAATTCCATTAAGGGATGGATACGGAACGGGGTTGGAAAAAACCATACCGCTGCGGCCGGATAGATAAAGTACTTCACCCTTGGTGGTCGAGGCGGTCACGACGTCTTTTTTGCCATCTCCGTCAAAATCGGCAAAGACCCATGAGGTTCGTTTCTGATCTTGCGGAAAGACGTCGAAATTACTTACGGAAAGCCCTTCGGCTTCATCCTTTTTTTCCTTTGAAAAAGAGAAGGCCATCGCTTCGCCGGAAAGCCTGTCTATGGCGCAGAATCGAACCGGCTCCTTGCCTCTTTTACCCTTGGGCAAAGGATTGAAGGATGAGCCTAGGGCAAGATCGAAGGAGCGTTCCGGGCCAAACCCTTCCGGATCACCGTGACGAATTCTCAAGGAACGGTCCGAACCAGGCTTGAGATAGAGCCAATCGAGATGCCCGTCTTCATCAAGGTCGAGCAAGTCCAGTCCGCTGGCCCTTTTCGAATCCTCCCGGAACAGTTTGGACGGATAAAGAGGCTGGCCCTTCGAAAAGGGCAAAACCTCAAGACCTTCTTCAGTGAAGAGAAAAATTCGAGCAGGCGAGTCCTTGGATTTGCCCAAAACCTTGATCGCCTGAGAATGGCTCTTCAAAGTCTTCGTCTCGATTTCAACGGGCTTGCTCCACTTGCTGTCTTTCGTACGAAAGTGAACGAGCAGACCGTCTTCCGGGCTCCCCCGGACAAGATCGGTTGATCCGTCACCGTTGAGGTCGCCGAAGGCAAAGGCAGTCAATTCTTCCGAAACAAAAAGGTATTCCTTTACGTAAGGAGCGTCTTCAAGAAGTGGCTCCCAACGATCCGGTTGAGCCGATCTGACTCGTGGAGGGGCCTTGCCATCCTTCGTACGGTAAAGAAACTCGATCCTGGAACGATCCAAATTGTAATAAGCCAAATCCTCCAAACCATCTTTGTTCAAATCAAAATGCCTTAGGATCCGTGCATTCCATCCGGCCTTCATCACTTGGGGCGCGGATAACAAAAATTTTGGAGTTTGTTCAGCAACCAGGCTATTGGCAAGACCGACAAGGAATACTCCGAAACCAAAAACTCTAAACAGGAAAATCACTTCGACGACCGAGGGAAAAGAGTTACCTTGGAAACCAAACCTTTTTTGACGTATTTTGCCCACCCCATCATGAAGTATGGAAAATCAGGAAGATCACGGGGCTTCAAATCCAAGTCATCAAGCTCGTCTTCCATCATTTCACCAATCATGGGCTTGAGCATTTCCATGACTTGAGCGAGGTCGAAGTATTCGACTTGAGAGAGCTGATCGGGAAAATCTCTCAATGCGTTTTTGACTTCCTTCTCATCCCAAAGGCTCTTTTGATCGGATTGCATACGATCAATCACCTGATTGAGAAACTGCTCTTCACCCATTGTGAGAAGCAACCACTTGCCGGTCACTGCATAACTAATCGAAACACCTGACTGTTCAAGCCCACGCATCGAACGGATAAGCGTACCCTTGTGCTTCCTTTCCTCGAACATATCCGCACCCTTGGTCGCGCCGTCCATGGTCGCCCGCAGGGCTTGATCAAAAAGCTTGGGGTCACGAAGGGAAATGGCATAGACGTCACTCGTGGGGGAGGACAACTGATCAAGGTCAAGTTCATCGAGTTCGTCCTCGTCCGATAAAAGTTGGCCGACGTTTTTAGCCCAATCCGTATGCAAGCGGGAAAACGAAACAAGGTCGTCCCCCAGAGAACCAAGAACGTTCTTTCTGAAAGGAACCCCGATTTGATCTTCAAAGGCTTGAATTTGCGAATTCACGAGCAAGAGAAGTTGAGGACTGATTTCTCTCATCATTCCTTCCATCTTCGGCCATAATTGCGAGAGATCGTACCTGACCGAAGAGGCCGACATGACACCCGTTGGAACAAAGGCATGTAGATTGGCTTTCTTTCCGTCGTCTTCCATGAGGGTAAAAAGACCATCGTACTTGGAAACGAAAAAGGCGCTCGAAAGGGAGAAGCTTTCGTCTGACGGGTTAAGTTGCACACCCAAACAATCCATCGAATCCAATCCCAGGGCATTCATCAAGGCCTCTGTTTTTATGCCAAAAGGATTTTCGGGAAGCTCGAGCTTCGGGTCTTCGACAAGCTGTTCCATCATGGCAACCAAGGGCTTGAAATTCATGAAAAGACGGGCATCACCTTTCCCGATTTCGTCGAAAAGATCAAGGTATCGATCGTTGTCCGAGATTGGCTTAATCGAGGCGTCTCCGGACCCCAAGAGCAGGATTTCCCGGACATGCTCTTCACCACCGAGAATCAGATGGAAGATTTTTTCTTTAATGAAAACGGCGGCCTTTTCATTGTCCTTGCTTTTCTTTGAGCCGATCCAATGAAGATCCGTCCCTTCAATCTTCGATCGTTCCCATCCGAAGTCTCCATCCGAACGCTTGATTTCCTTCTTCATCCATCTAAGGGTTTTGATAAGATCCTTGTCTGTCTTCTCAGTATCCAAAAGGAAAACCGCAGTCGGAGGAGATAAGTCTTTAAATTCCACTTCTGATAAATTCTCGACCATTTTATCGAATCCGCCCATGGACATGGCCATTCCACCATCAAAGGAATCCTTCCATTCCTTGATTTGCTCAATGATTTCTTCAACGGCGGCTTCCTTCTCTCCGAATCCACTTTCAAACTTATTCTCCATCCATTCGTTCATTTTGCTCCAGGCGGTGCTTTTTGAAAAATGACCAAACGGCCCATCCTCGATTTTTTCAGCAAAATCGCTCCAATCATCCACCGAAACAACCAAAACAGAGTCCCCCGGTATCCGATCGAGTAATTTGGTTTCGGCGAGAAGTCGGCCGGCTAAGCCAAAGAGGAATAAGAATGAAAAGAGGGAGACTAGGATCGGTTTCATAAGAGAATTCTTTAAGAACGGGGTTAGCGAGGAGGAGCAAGGTATCGATACCCGGCGTTTGGATTACGGGGATCGAAGGCAAAGGCATCGCGGTTTTCGAGAAAAGTCTTAAGCTCGCGGACAGGAATCGAAAAACCCAATCCTTCGGCGCCGGCGCTGACTACTTTCATGTTGTTCACGCCAACCACCTGCCCCCGATAGTTGAAAAGGGGTCCGCCTGAGTTCCCCGGGCTGATCTCAGCCGTAGTTTGAATATGCAAACGATCCTGAACGATGCGATTGCGCAAGCTTACGATCCCCTCGGAAACACTTCTTTCCAACCCCAATGGACTACCGATTGCAAAAACCCGTTCTCCTTGCCGAAGCTCAGCGGAAGAACCAAGGGGGACAGTGGGGAAAACTTTGTTCGAGTGACCCTCGATCTTAAGCAGGGCCAAGTCGACGTTCCCACCGGTCGCGACAATTCTGACGTTATCGTAATTCTCCTTGATCAACTCTCCGTCTTTCTGCGTAAATTGTGTGATGGACACCTGCCGTTCTCCGGCAACCACGTGATCATTGGTGATCACGTAACCGTCCTCATGAATCAAAAAGCCCGAACCGAGCCCGATCGGAGTGCGTATCATGACCACGCATTCGCCCAAGTCCGCAACCAAATCTCGAAGTGATCGATTCTTCAGCCGTTGGTCCGTCCGGTACAAATCGCTTTTCTTGGCCGCCCCCAGGACTTTCCCCGATTTCACTTCCTTGACTTCAGCGCATTCCTTGGCGGGGATTTGCAACACCGTGAAACCCAGGTCGACCACCCAATATTCCGAAGTTTTCTTGAGAACTTCACCGGAAACCGAGGCTCCCGACTGAAGCTCGATCTCCACCTTTTTTGCAGTAAGAACGAAAGGCGTAAAGAGCAGTAAGAAAAGAAGGCTTTTGTAGTTGAAAAGCATAGAGAGTCCCATTTATGGGATGGGTACGAGGATAAGCGAGAAAAAATACAATGCAACTGGGACAGACAAAGGGAGTCTACAAAAGTAGTGCGATAGGTAACTCAGCGTGGATAGTGAAAACTTGCCTGGGAACAGTTCCCAAAACTAGTCCCATGGAGAGCAACGGCTTTTGCCCCTGGTAATTCCGTATCCAAAATCATCAGGCGAGTATTTCCGTTGGAGGATCTTTCGGTAAAGAACAAATGACGACCGTCATTGGCCCAACAAGGTTGCATGCCGTGGTTCCTTCCTCCGGTCAATGCCCTGCTTTTTCTAGAGGAAAAACTATACTCATACACCTGAAACCCGCCGCCCACCGCCGCCGTAAAGGCAATCTTCGTGGGGTCCGCAGGATTCCAGCTCGCTTCCGTACAGTGCGAACTGACGTTGGTGGGAATTCTCGTGAGTCGTCCCGATGAAAGAGACACTTCGTAGAGTTGCGGTTTACCCCGGCTATCGGAGGTTACGATTAACCGGCGACCATCCGAAGACCAACAAGGACCTGACTCATTGCTCTTGTTGCGGGTAATTCTCTTGGGTTTCGACTTGGGTGAAGAGGCAAGCCATACCTCGGGGTTCCCGGAGGTCGAGAGAATCATAGCCACTTCCGAATTCCTTGGATTCTGAACGGCCCTCAAGTTACTTCCCCTGTAATTGGCTATCGTGGAAATCTTTCTGCTCGAGAGATCCAAATGATAAATATTGTTGAAAACCTTGCGGTTACTGGTGAAAAAAACGCCTGTGCCCCGGTTGTCCCAACTTGGATTGAAGGTAATTTTTTTGAAAGAAGTATGGGGTTGGGCGGAAGTCATGAGAGAATTGGCCACGAAAACTTCCTTGTTTCCCGAAAGTTTGGAGAGATAACAGATCTTGCCTGAAAAGAACCCGGGTATTCCAAGAATTGATTCAACCATTCGGTCACATCCTTTCAGGACGGCGTCATCGATGGAATTCCCTTGTATGACAAAACTTTTGAAAAGCTTCTTGGGCACGTCCGGCGATCCTTTCGAAATTTCCACTCTCACTTGATTTCCTCCGAGGGGAGCAAAATAGACGCTGTAGCGAGCTAGGCTTGGTGGAGCCAGCCGCACCCCCCCGTGTACCGAAACCGCTTTGGCGATCAGGCGGGCCAAAGTCTTGGAAGTCTTTCCCAGATCCAAAGGCACTTGCTTCTTCTTCAATTCACCCTCGATCGTACCCAATACAATTGTGCCTCGGTCTTGTCCACACAACGGGCTACCCGTCATGAAGGCAAGCGCAGCTAGCGACGCTAAAAAAACAACGTGAAGGGGTCCTAGACCTCTCCCTTTCCATCCATTCGATTCCACATTCATTTGCATAACATTCGAAAACCCGCCACAGTCAGCAAGCGCAAAAGCTCACATTAATCAATTTTGACGAACGATCTCGCCAAATCGCTCAATTTTTTCTCAACCTTTTAATTTGCCCAACAAGTCTCATCGGACATTCTTCTATCTTTTACCATGTCGAACGACCTTCTTCTTGCCTTGCTCTCCAATGTCAAATATCCCGGATTCAGTCGGGATATCGTGTCCTTCGGATTGGTTCAGGAAACCAAGCTCGATGAAAGCGGAAAAGCCTTCGTCAAGCTCGAGCTCAGTCCGAATGACCCCACCCTCCCCCAGAAGATCAAAAAAGAGATCGAACAAACCTTGCTCAAGGAAGACTCAATCCATGAGATCGACGTCCAACTAGTCGTCCAAGGCCCTCAAGGACAGCAAGCAGGCGACTCCGGCAACGATCGGGCATCCGCGATATCCAAGGTCAAAAAAATCGTGGCAATTGCGAGTGGAAAAGGAGGGGTAGGAAAATCGACTCTTGCGGTCAATTTGGCTTGCGCCGTCGAAAAGCTACTGTCCTCCTCGGACAAAGACGGCAAAGTAGGACTAATGGACTGCGACGTATACGGCCCTTCAGTGCCTCTTTTAATCGGCGCGACCGGACAACCGCAAAGCAATGAAGAAAACTTCGTCTCTCCAATCGAGAGTTATGGCGTCAAGGTCATGTCGATGGGCTTTATGGTGGATGAGGAAACTCCTATCGTTTGGCGTGGTCCCATGGTCACGAAGACAATCCAGCAATTTACGGAAAACGTCGAATGGGGAGAACTCGACCTTCTTTTGATCGATCTTCCACCAGGAACGGGAGACGCTCAACTATCCCTTGCTCAGATTATGCCTTTGGATGGTATCATACTCGTCACAACCCCGCAAAAAGCGGCTGCAGACGTAGCCCGCCGCGGAGCCAGAATGTTTGAAAAGGTCAACGTTCCGATTCTCGGGGTGGTTGAAAACATGAGTTACCTGGAGGATGAGGATTCAGAAAAGAAATCTTATCTATTTGGTCAAGGAGGTGGTGCCGAGACCGCACTAGCCTTGGATACGGCCTTCTTGGGAGAAATACCTTTGCACCAAGAAGTGAGAATGGGAGGCGACCATGGCACTCCAGTTGTCGTTACCAACCCTGAAAACTCAGCCAGCCAAGCAATCCAGGAAGTAGCGAAGTCCCTGATCGGAATGCTGGGAGTCTAAGGAGCCTCAGTTCTTGATCTCGCGGTGCAGGGTATGCCTGCGCAAGAATCGATTGTACTTCTTCTTCTCGACCGACTCGGTCTGAAGTTTCTTGTTGCGTGAGCTCATATAGCGGGATGGAGGCTTTCCTTCCTTCCGTGCTTCGGTACATTCGAGTATGATACTTTCTCTTGCCATGATTCAATATATTGTCACTTAGAAGCCGTTCGATCAACGCAAAACTTTACCTCAAATTCGAATAGGGAATCAACGGTTGGATGCTTTTATTATTTGCAAATAAGGGGAATTCCCATCAATGTTTACAATTATGGATTCACCATCTTACGACGGCATAAACAAGTCTTCCGACAGCATTCATCGTGAAATGCAGTTTGCAAAAGAGGACAAATCCGACCTTGAAGTTCCCGAAGTCGGCGTGGACAGTTCTCTGAGGGTCACCAAATCGCCCGAACCCATTGAACTCTCAGGTGCGTTCGCCAACGACAAGACACTTGCCGAGCAAATGCAACATCCTGTTCCCGGCGACCCGATGGAAAGCGTCGACAACGTGGATGATGCGGGGATTGACTCGACACGCAACCCCGATTGGGCAGTTGTCGAACCAACCCGACTTCCCGCCGAACCACAACCCAGCCAATTTCACAATGACCGCTATTGGGAAGAGAGAAGTTTGGACCGTGAGTTGCAAGAAAAGGATTTGCAGGAGGAGATGATTCGTCGAGAAAGCGAAGAGTTTGAGCGGGCTGCCGAAAGGGGCGAAGATTTTAGTCGTTATAATTCAAACGAAGTCTTGGATCCTTACTACCAAAGCGGATCCGACTCCTCCGATCCTCCTTCCGGAGGGAACAGTTTGGATTCTTTCATTTAGTCAATCGGAGGATATGCACGATTCACCGACCAATATCGAGTTGGTGGGAAATACCCTCGCCCTTCTTTGGGAAGACGGTAGGGAATTTTTTCTCGAATCTTCGTTCTTGCGCAAACATTCTCCCAGTGCCGAACAAGCGGGAGAAGCCGATATTTTCGGAAGAGTTTCCGGAGGCAACCCAAACGGAGACTACTCGGACGTTGGAATCCATGCGTTCAAGTACGTCGGAAACTATGCAATTCGCATCCAATTCAGCGACGGTCACAACACCGGTATCTTCTCCTGGGACTACCTGGCCGAAATTGCTGGAAAAAAAGATTAGAAAGCAAAGATGGGCTTCGTCAGGCCAAACCGCGTTCGCTCGACTGGGCGAACTTGATTATCTCATCGGAAACCGCCTTATTGCCTTTTGAAAACTCATTCTGAAGGTAGTCAATGGCCTGACTACGATTCAAATCACTCTTGTAGAGAACTTTGAATACTCCGCGGGCGGTTTCGACGTCCTCGCTTGAAAAACCGGCTCTCTCCATGCCAATCTTGTTAATGGAGCGAACCTCAGCAGGAGCTCCGTCCGCAAGCATGAAAGGAGCAACGTCCTGAACGAGCTTCGAACAAGCCGAAACCATGCAATGTCTTCCCAATCGGCAAAACTGATGAACACCGGCACCCCAACCTACGTTGACGAAATCACCAACCCGGACATGCCCCCCCAAAGCGGAATGACTACTCATCACCAAGTTATTCCCGACGATGCAATCATGCGCGACGTGACTGTAGGCAAGAAATACGTTTCCGGAACCGATCACAGTCTCGTCCTCCGCCTTCGTAGCAACGTGGGCCGTGACGTATTCACGAAAAACGTTGTCGTCCCCAATCGATAGGCCGGGTTCCCCCCCTTGGTATTTCAGGTCATGGGTAAGACCGCCAATCATGGCATAGGGATAAACCGTATTGTTTTTGCCCAAGACCACCCGACCCTCGACCGAGGCATGATGATGAATGCGACAACCATCACCTATTTTGGCTTTGGGCCCGACAATGGAAAATGCCTCGACCACAACGTCTTCACCCAACTCGGCACCTGTATCAACGATCGCCTGAGGATGGATATCCGTTCCCATATCAGGAATCTTCCCCTGCGTCGGCTATGGCAAACATCAAACTGGCCGAAGAGACCGGTTTGCCATTTACGGAGCACTCTACGCTGGCGGTAGCCAATTTGTTACCACGCACTTTTTCAAGCTTGGCGGTAATCTTGAGTTGATCGCCCGGAACAACAGGTTTTCTGAACTTAACCTTGTCCGCACTCATGAAAAAGGCGACCTTGCCCTCGGCGGAACCTCTTCTGAGGAGAAGAATACCGGCTGCCTGAGCCATCGCTTCGAGTTGAAGAACGCCCGGCATGACCGGATGACCGGGGAAATGTCCGGTAAAAAATGGTTCGTTGATCGTGACGTTCTTGATGCCCACCAACACTTCGTTCTCTTCGATGGAAACGACCCGGTCTATCATAACAAAGGGAAAACGGTGTGGAAGCACGTCCAAAATCCTCCGTACGTCCAACTCGGTTTCGTTTGGCAGAACAAAGGATTTTGGATCTTCTTTCTTTGTCTTTTTGGGCTTCGCCTCCGCCCCTTTCATTTTTTCGAAAAGCTTGTTCGCAAGCTCGGCGTTGAGCGCATGACCAGGTCGAACCGCGATGATATGCGCCTTCATGAATTTCCCGAGCAAAGACAAGTCCCCGACGATATCGAGTATTTTGTGCCGAACGAATTCATCATCGAAACGAAGAGGTTCTTTGGACAAAATCTTGTCACCCTTGATCACGATGGCGCTGTCCAGGCTTCCTCCCCTGATCTTTCCCATCTTGAGCAGTTCCTCGATATCTTCGTAGACGGTGAAGGTTCGAGCAGGGGCAATTTGAGCCAAGTAGGTTTCAGGATCAATCTCGACGGAAAGGTGTTGAACGTGACTACCCCGGTCATCGGCAGAAGTACAAGTGATTCGGAAACCGTCGTAAGGCAGGGCAATCATCGATCGATTGCCGGAAGTCACGGATACGGGCTCCTGCAAAGTAAAATAACCCCTTTCTTCCTCTTGGTCGACCGGCTCGGCTTCCAAAGCCAAATTGGCGAACGGTCTGGCCGATCCGTCCAAGATTGGAGGTTCGCTTGCGTCCAGATCAATGACTGCATTGTCTATCCCACATCCGCTCAGGGCACTTAGGACATGCTCGATCGTGTGAATCTTTGCATTTCCGTTCGATATGGTCGTGCTCCGTACCAATTCGGAGACATTTGAGGCCAAAGGTTTGATTTCCGGTTTCCCGTACAGATCGATTCTTCGAAAAAGATAGCCCTCATTCTCTTTCGCGGGCTTTAGGGTCAGAGTCACTTCCTCTCCGGTATGCAATGACTTGCCCCTGATCGAACGCTCTTTGCGAATGGTCCTTTGTTTAGTCGGCATATGGCCTATTTTGTTTAGTTGAACAGTTCCATTCTGTAAAGAAGGAAGGCAAATGGAATGCTTGCAAAACAACAACTTCCAAAATATTACTTGGATGTGCTCTTAAAGAATAAAAAGCTCTCCCGAAAGTGGAAGAGAGAGTATTATCGTTTTGTTGACGGAGTCGTTCGTTCGCACGGAATACAAAAGTTTTTCATGCGCCTGCTTTATTTGTTATGCTTCATCACCACAGTGATTTTGGCGGCTTTGCTTTACATTAACAGATAAGAACTCAGCCAAAAATCGATTACACGACTTAATCCCCAGGCAAAAGGAAGGTAGTCTCGTCCAGTTTCCCGCGCCGAAGAAGGTTCTCCCAATTCTTGTAAGCTACCTTCTTCAGAGGGTCCGCCACTTCAGAGTCCTCGGCAAGATCGATGAGCCTATCGTATTTATTCTTGTCCCTGAGGAATTGACCCAAAATTTTATTGGAAGAAGGGCGACCCGACAAAGACTCGAATAATTGCTCGGCCTCAACGATTCTTGGGCGTTGAGTCCCCTCTGTGATGAAGACCCCGGATCTACGCATCCGCTCTAGTTTTTCCTCCAAGCTCTCATCATCAAATACAATGCAGTTGGAAGCAAGGGACAGCCTCTTTAATTTGGGTAAATCCAAAAGGGGTGAAATTTCATGAATGAAATTATTGGACAATGCAAGAACATGAAGTTTACTCAACTCTCTCAAGGAATTAAGGCGATAAACTTGGTTCCGTTGAAGGCGCAATTCCTGAAGAGTCGACAAGGAACTCAAGGGTCGGAGATCACAAATCATGTTTTCCTCGAGATAGAGGTGTTCGATATTGGGCAATCCTTCCAATCCGGAGAGGTCGGTGATTCGGTTATCAGAGAGGGCCAACCGAATCAAACTCTTGAATTGGCTCAAGTTATCGATTCTTTCCAACTCGTTTCCAGCCAAAAGTAGAAATTTCAAACGAGGCAGATCGGAGAGAGAAAGCGTATGGTTCAGCAAGTTATCGTACAGATACAAATTAATCAGGTTGGGCATTGCCTGAAGTTCGACCAATGGATCGGTATCTCTCTTGCCATTGCCGCTTTCGTCCTTCAATTGATCTATTCCAGGCGTGTAAGCCTTGTCCTTGTCGACGTCCACGAAGGACTCGATTCGCCCGAGTTGATTACCCTGAGCGGCTAGAGTAACTAGGCTTTTGAGTTGACCGACGCCTTCCAAATCGATCAGGGAATTCCGAGATACGTCCAGATAACGCAAGGAAGACAGATGGCTTATTCCCGAAAGGCCCAGGAGCTTGTTGTTTGCAACCGAAAGTATCTGCAAAGACCAGGTGCCTCGATTGATTCGTTTTATCACCTGGGAGAGTTTCACGATCAAATCGGCCTTTCCTTCGTTGGGCAAAGTACGGGATTGAAGAGCGATCTGAATTTGAGATACTTCCTTTCTCATAAGATCCAAGGAAAGGGTTTTGAGAACCGAAAGATTGTTTATTCGGTTTCCAGACAAATCCAATCTGACCAAATTGGGCAAATCAGCCAAGGGCGAGATGTCATCGATTTGATTTTGCCTGAGGACAAGGACTTCCAAATTCTCTGCGACTTCCAACCCGGTCAAATCTTTGATTTGACGGTTTCCGGCATCGAGGAAGCGAAGGTTTCGGGCTACCAATTCCTCCGTTAAGTCTTCCCGTTGAACACCCAAGGTTTCGGCCAATGCCCTTTCCAAACTCGGCTCGGGCACACGCAATCTTTTGGCATCGGCAAAAGTCGCGAATATCGACGACCAAAGAAGAATACCCATAAGACGATTGGGCCATAATACGGCAAGCATACTCATTACGCCTGCATAATCGGATAAAAATGGAAAATCTTTAACGACAATCAGCGAAGACGGGCAATCAAGTCCTTCGACTCCACGGAATCTCCGACTTGAACCAGTAAATCGTCAACGGTGCCATCTGCGGAAGCGTACAGGGTCGTTTGCATTTTCATGGCTTCAAGCACGGCGATTTTTTCTCCCTTCGAGATAGACTTGCCCACGCTCGTGGCAATGCTGCTGATCATAGCGGGAATCGGAGCTCCCACGTGCATCGGGTTCGATGGATCCGCTTTTTCGCGCACCTTGGCATCTCCCTTGACCGACCTGTCTTTCACCATGGTCGTACGGGCTTTGCCGTTTACCTCGAAAGAAAGGGAGCAAACGCCCTTGTCATCCGGGTCACCCACATGCAAAAGCTTGATGAACAGAGTTTTACCCTCCTCGATATCAATTGAAATCTCTTCACCTGGCTCCAATCCGTGAAAATAGGCGGTGGTGGGCAAGACGGAAACGTCGCCGTACTTGGAGCGAAAACCTTGGAAATCTTCGAAAACTTTGGGGTACATCAAAGATGAAAATAGATCATCCGCGGTTATTTTTCGCCCCATTTTGCGACGAAGAGAATTCGAGCTCTTTTTCAAATCAATCTTTTTGGCCGATGCTCCCGGTCTGCCTCGAAGTGGTTTTTTCCCACCAAGAATGACTTTTTGAACGGCCTTGGGCCAACCACCTTTGGGCTGTCCGAGGTTTCCGGAAAGAAGATCGATTACGGATTCGGGAAAGCCAGTTTCCGGAGGTAAATTCACCAGGTCCTCAGGTTTTACTCCTTTGGTGATAAGAAAGATCGCAAGATCACCCACACTCTTGCTGCTAGGCGTAACCTTAACGATATCTCCAAGCATTTGGTTTACCTCGCGGTAGGTTTTGACTACGTCCGGCCATCTTTTGCCTAACCCAAGGGCACCGGCTTGTTCGCGTAAGTTCGTATATTGCCCACCGGGCATTTGGTGATCAAAGACTTCCGCGCTGCCGAAAGGCGGAGAACTGTCAAAGGGAGAGTAGTACTGCCTGACGGCTTCCCAGTAAATCGAAAGCTCGTTGAGAGCCTTAACGTCCAAACCGGTTGAACGAGGAGCATTTCGCAAGGAATGAACCACTGAGTTCAAGTTGGGCTGACTGGTGCACCCCGAAAGAGACGAAATGGCCAAGTCAACCACGTCGACCCCCGCTTCGGAGGCTTTGAGAACCGAAGCAGAGGCAACTCCGCTGGAATCATGCGTATGAAAGTGGATGGGGAGGGAGACCTCGTTGCGCAAAGCCTTCACCAACCGATAGGCGGCCGTTGGATGACAAAGGCCCGCCATGTCCTTGATCGCAATGATGTGGGCGCCCATTTTTTCCAATTCCTTGGCCAAGTCGACGTAGTACTTCAACACGTACTTTTCTTCGGTCGATTCGGTGAAATCACCCGTAAAACAGACGGCAGCCTCGCAAAGGGAAGAAGTCCGTTCGCTCACCGCTTCCATGGCAACCTTGAGATTGGGAAGGTAATTAAGGGAATCGAATATGCGGAAAACATCCATACCTGCTTCCGATGCATGAACGACGAATTCACGGACGACGTTGTCCGGATAATTCGCATATCCCACTGCATTCGAGCCCCTCAAAAGCATTTGAAAAAGAACGTTTGGGATTTTTTCCCTCAGTAAGCGCAGACGATCGTAAGGCGATTCCCCCAAAAAACGCATGCAAGTATCGAAGGTCGCCCCACCCCACATTTCGAGACTGAAAAGTTCGGGCGTTTTGCGAGTAATGTAATCGGCAACCGCAAGCATGTCGTAGGATCTCATACGAGCGGCGAAAAGAGATTGATGGGCATCCCTCAAAGTCGTGTCCGTGACCATCAGAGGCTTTTGCTTGCGAAGCCACTGGGAAAACTTTTTCGCTCCCATGGAAAGCAATAAATCACGGGTTCCTCTGGGTGGCTCTTCTCTTGAATCAAATGAGGGTTCGATCAAGGGAAGTGGGTTTTCCATACGGGGACGCCCCTTGACCTGAGGATTGCCGTTCACGATAATCTCGGCCAAGTAGCTCAAAAGCTTGGAAGCCCGATCACGACGAGCCTTGAACTTGAACAAATCAGGTGTGACGTCGATCATTTTGGTCGTCGCTTTGCCGGCGACGAAATCCTTGTGATTGATTACGTTTTCAAGAAACGGGATGTTGGTCTTGACGCCCCTGATTCTCATCTCCCTCAAGGCCCGGTGCATACGGTCCAATGCTTGAGGAAGATTGGGACCGGAAGTAGTGAGTTTGACCAGAAGAGAATCGTAAAAAGGGGTAATGATCGACCCGGTATCACCCATCGCTCCGTCCAATCGAACCCCGAAACCGGCGGCCGAACGATAGCTGAGGATTTTTCCGTAGTCGGGGGTGAAGTCCTTTTCGGGATCCTCCGTCGTGACCCGGCATTGCACGGCGCATCCGTTTCTGGGAATGTCGTCCTGTTGAGGAATCCCTATATTGGTGGAATGCAAACCTTGGTTCATGGCCACCAAAATCTGAGAGCGCACAATATCTATGCCGGTAATCTGTTCGGTCACGGTGTGTTCAACCTGAATACGCGGATTCATCTCGATGAAGAACCATTCATTGGTATCTTGGTCCAATAAAAATTCGACCGTACCCGCGTTGTCGTAGCCAATCTTGCGCGCTAGCTCGACACCTGCCTGACAAAGTTCGGAAACGACCTCCATCGGAATACCGATCGAGGGTGCGACCTCAACCACTTTTTGGTAGCGCCTTTGAACCGAGCAGTCGCGTTCATGCAAATGTACTATGTTCCCTTTCTTGTCACCAAGAACCTGTACTTCCAAGTGCTTTGCCCGGGCTACGTAGCGTTCAAGAAACACAGCCGAGTTACCGAACGCCCGTTCGGCTTCGCCTTGGGCTTCCTCCAGCATGGCTTCGAGGTCCTGTTCCTTCGTTACGACCCTCATCCCTCTGCCTCCTCCGCCAAAGGCGGCTTTTATGATCAGAGGGAAGCCTATCTTTCTTCCCCATTGAAGGGCCTCTCGAGGCTTGGAAACGGCTTTGGGCGTTGCGGGCAATGTTGGAACCCCGGCCTCATCAGCGGCTTTTTTCGCAGCAACCTTGTCTCCCATGCTTTCCAACAATTCAGGTCTTGGCCCGACGAAGGTGATACCTGCATTTTCGCAAGCTCTTGCAAATTCGGCATTTTCCGAGAGAAAACCGTAACCCGGATGAATGAGGTCGACACCCTTGTCTTTGGCGAGGGAGATAATCGAGTCAATATCGAGGTAAGCGGCAACGGGACCCTTGCCCCGGCCAACCAAGTAGGCTTCATCCGCCTTGAATCGATGGACGCCGAACCTGTCCTCCTCTGCATAAATGGCAACGGTTCTCAGGTTAAGTTCAGTCGCGGAGCGAAAAATACGAACGGCAATTTCACTGCGATTTGCAACGAGGATTTTTTTCATGGAGAGAATTTAATGATTAAGTGAGCGAGCGTGCAAAAAATGCCTTCAAGGCAGGAGGTTTTCAACGTAAAAAAAGGATTTATCCTACCGAAGAGGTCCGAAAGACCAACGCAAAGGAGTCAAACCATCCATCCACCCATGACCTCAGACACCCCAGATAAAGCAAACCCGCCAAGGCAAGATAGGGGCCGAAAGGGACTTCTTGCCCCCAAGCCAAAGCTTCGGAATCATCTTTTTCATTGGACCTCATCCTCCCGACCACCATCACAGGGAGCAGGATCAGAGCCCCTAGCGTCGCTCCTCCGAAAATAGCGAAGACTGCTCCCTTCCATCCACAAAAGGCACCGATGCACCCCATCAACTTGACGTCTCCTTCACCCAAAGCTTCTTTTTTCAGGGCCTTCTCCGCAAGGATTCCAATCCAATACATGGAAGCGGAACCGATCAGCACGCCGATGAGGGAATTCATACCTCCGCCAAAACGTTCCAGAAAATCGTTCGATTGGTGGATTAAGTGAAGGGAGGGAAAGGCAATGGATAACAAAACTCCTCCCACGGCTCCACCCATGCTGAACCTGTCCGGAATGATCATATGCTCCATGTCCACAACCACCACCGCAACCATCAGCCAGGCAAAAATACATCCTCCCACCAAGAGCCCCAAGCTCGGGATTTGGGCATAACAGTAAAAAAGATAACCGAAGACCAAAGCGACAAAAGCTTCCACCAACCAATATCGAAAAGGAATCTTGAAAGTGCAGCAACCCGCCTTCCCTCCTTGAATCAACCAACTCACAAGAGGCAGGTTCCTGTACCATGGAATGGGAGATTTGCATTGGGGGCAACGTGAGCGTGGCGAAACGACCGATTGACCGAGAGGAATCCGATGAGCGCAGACGTTAAGAAAGCTACCAGCCACGGCTCCCAAGGAAAGACCGGCCAAAAGCATTCCCGTTTCACTCGAAAGCAACTCCGGCAAAGTCATCGCAAGCCTTTCATGGCCAATTCGGCTTCCTTCAACATGACGTCCGCAGGAACCGGCTCGTCTGTCCAGATCTCCAATGCCCGGGCCGCTTGATGTACAAGCATGGACAATCCGTTGCCAAAAGCCATGCCCGCCTTTCTCGCTTCGGTAAGCAAAGCGGTTTCCGGCGGATTGTAAATCATATCGTACACTTTGGTATCGGAAGATAACCCCGACAATGACAGAGGGGAAGGATCTTTTTCGCGAAGGCCTAGTGAGGTTGCATTTATGACGAGAAGGTTATTCAAGTCCCTTGTTTCCTGGGGAATGGCCGATAGGGCAAAGGGGTGGATACGCTCCTTACCAAACTCCTCTCCGAGGGTTTCACTCATCTCCGAAAGACGTTCCAAAGAGCGGTTTCCGACCCGAATCTCGGCACATCCATTCAAGAGGCATTTTGCGACTGCGGCACGAGCGGCGCCACCAGCTCCAAGAACCAAGACTTCGGAGTTTTCCAAGGCAACGGACAAGTCCTCCAACACTCCTTTTTCCAGGCCATAACCATCGGTATTGCTCCCTATCCATCCGTTTCCATTCCATCGGAGGGTATTCACCGCACCCATGAGTTTGGCCTCTTCGTCAATCCTCTCGACCAAAGGCAGAACCTCTACCTTGTGGGGTATGGTCAGGTTCAGACCACGGTAGCCCATTTCGGCAAGCTTCGGGAGGGCTTCGGCAAGTTTGTCGGCAGGAACTTCTATCTTGTGATAAATCCAATGAGCATACTCTGGATTGGATTCGCTCATTTTTTTCAGAGCCGCATTATGAAGCTGAGGACTGATCGAATGGGCAATGGGGCAACCCAAAACAGCCAAACCCACTTGACCATCGGCAAGAGGACTCAACTCGCCAATCTCAAGAGATCCTTCAGGCACTTGCGGCAATCCGTTGAACTCTTTCGAATTCGAGAACAAAGCCGGTAAAAAGACCCGACTTCTTTGGGTCCTCGGCCTTGTGGTAATGATGAATCAAATTGCGACAACCTCGGACCAAAGTATCGGCTACGGTAACGGGCAACAAGGCCGAACCGGAGTCCTCGATCGAATAATCTCCCAAGAATTCCTCAACCTGATCGACTTCGTAAATTCTTCCCCCCGCCCAAGGATCAAGGTAAAAAGGCCTATCGTCACAGAAGCAACCAACCATGAACCGACCCGGCAATCCTATGGGCTCGAGATCGAAGCCAAGCCTTCGGGCGATCAGGATGTATAAAACCGACAAAGTAATCGGCAGTCCCCTCCTTCGCTCAAGCACGCGATGGAGAAAACTGTTCTGTGGATTTTCGAAATCTTTGCCGGCCCCCCGAAAACCGTATTCGTGAAAAAGAACCCGGTTGATCACCGAGCAGATTTCGAGAGACAGCATGGGAGGAGTCAGCAATTCCCTGCAACGATCGGAAAGCTTGTCCAAAAAAAGGGTGGCGCAATGAAGCTCGAAATTCGGATAGACGGTTCGGTCGAGAAGGAACCACCCTGTTTCGAGTTCGTATCTTTGCGAGCGAATAAATTCGATGAAACCACTTACTCCATCAACCCAACCAAGGGTCTTGATCAAATCTTGAGCATGCTTGGCCAAAAGAGGGTCATGATCATCCGCCATTTCCCTCAGGAAAACAACTCCCTCGTCGGCATTGTTATTGAGCCGATCGAGCAAGGCTTTGCGAACAAGCGGATTTTCGTCGTCAAGCAAGGAGCGAAACGGCTTCCACCGTCTAGCGAAGTCTTCCCCATCGTCAATTTCCATCGAACTCATATTCGCGCCTTCTCTCAAAGGGGGCAAGCCCTCATCTTTAAAATCTCATTGCGGTCTTTCCCCGAAGAGCGCCGATCCGACCCGGATCATCGTACTCCCCGACTCTATTGCCTCGCGAAGATCTCCGGACATTCCCATGGACAATTCCTTCAAATCGGTATCGAAGTCTTCGTTCAGACGATCTCTCAAATCGCGCAGACGAACAAAAGTTCGCTTGGCAACCGAAGGATCCTCGGGGGCATAGGGCGCTATGGTCATCAAACCTTCCACCAAAAGATTGGAGGAAGAAAGGGCTTGCTCGAACGCTGAATCGACTTGTTCAGATAGAAAACCGTACTTCGCAGGATCCTCTCCAGTATTTACTTGAAGGAGAATCTTGCAGTTCACCTCTTTTTTTTCAGCCCCCGCCTGTAGTTTTCGCAGTAGTTTGAGGGAATCAACGGTCTGGATCCTTTCGAACCGTCCGATCACTTGGTTCACCTTGTTGCTTTGCAGATGACCAATGAGTTCCCATGACATTCCCGGAACCTCCTGCTGTTTGACCAAAGCATCCTGTACGCGGTTTTCTCCAATCCTCATGATCTCAGCTCGTTGGCAAAATCGCACGGCTTCGCTTGGCCACTTTTTTGTCACCGGGAGCAAAGTCAATTCATCGGGGGAACGATTGAACTCATCACACAATCGCTCCATTTTTCTTAGGACTTCGACTAGGTTTCGCCTAAATTGTTCTTCTTTTAGCATGAGATGTCATTAGCAGAGCAAATAATAAATTTGCTATTGATTAGCTCTCTTTATAGTGATTGGAAATGCATATTCAAAACTTCAAAACCTTTTGTGACTTGGTCGAGACAAAAAGCTTCTCGAAAGCGTCAATACTCAACGAGGTCACCCAATCCGCCGTTAGCCAACAACTCAAGGCCATGGAAACCCACTATGACATGCTGATCATCGATCGCAATCAAAAGAAGTTTCGTCTCACTCCACAAGGGGCCGCATTATATTCGACTTTCAAAGAAATCCTTTCCCTTTACGAGAAACTCAACTGTGAAATACTGGAAATGAGAAACATCGTCAGTGGGACGATCCAAATTTCAACCGTAAACAGCATTGGACTTCATGAATTGCCTCCCTATTTGAAATCCTTCATCAAGGAATTTCCCTCAGTCAACGTCCGAGTGGAATACCGCCGAGCCAACCTGGTTTATGAAGACGTATTGCACGGAACCTCCGATATCGGGTTAGTCGCATTTCCCTTAAACCACAAGGAACTGACCACCATTAAATTCGCTCAGGACGAACTGATTGTCGCGATGAATCCGGAGCACCCGTTCGCCAAGAAGAAGAACCTAACCATCAAGGATTTGGGCGGAAAGGATTTTATCTCATTCGAGAAAGATATTCCCACTCGGAAAGCTACCGACGAAATTTTGAATAATGCAGGAGTCGAAATTTCCACCGTTATGGAATTCGACAACGTGGAAACCGTGAAAAGAGCCTTGGAAATCAATGCCGGGATTGCCATCCTTCCAGCTAATACGGTCATCAACGAATCCGAGCGTAATCAACTGACCACCTGCAAATTGGATCTCGGCAGTTATGTCCGACCTCTTGCCATCATCCACAAGAAAAAACGTATGCTTACTCCTGCTCTTCGTTCTTTCGTTGAACTGATGAAGAATGCAAATCCATTGGACTGAAGAATTTCTAATTCTTCTTCAAGCCCTCGGCTGAAACAAGCCGGGCATTGAAACTCCCAACGATTACCTTGCTACTTATTTTAACGGGTAGCTTCAAGGAATCGTCAGAATACCAAATTCGGAGAACCCCATCCGGACTTTTCTTGAAAACACCACTTAAGTCTTTCATTTCGGGAACCGTTCCAATTGCCTTGTAATTACCGGCAGGCACCCGAACCTTTTCGACTTTACCAGTCCGCACCTTGATCATTTTCACTTTCCTGCCGTCACAGGTGGGCAAAATGGTTTCCGTTGAGGGTTTGAGTTCTTGCAAGCGGAAAAAATAGGCAATCGACAGGGGATCGAGAACTTGGGAAGGAATCGACAGGGTCGACACCATTTTTTTCGATTCAAAATAGCTGGCCTTTCCGGCATCATAATCAAATAGAACTTTGATTTCCCTCTTTGTTTTGCCTTCTTTTTGTGATTTTTTGTACCACATCGACTTACTGAAGGACCGGTCGACCACACTCGTGATATTCGTTCTCACCTTGTAAAATGCATCTGCAAATTCGTTGGTTCGCACGGAAAAGCTCAAGCGGTGAAAACTATTCTCACTGGCATCCTCATCCATCGGAAGAACTTTCATGGTTGCCGACCCTACGGGGAAAAAGCCCCATTTAAGGTCGTACCTTAGGGTTTCACCGGGCTGAAAAGGCAATGAATTCGTAAGCTCGACCGCAAATAGAAAAGCCGGAAAAAAGAACAAAATGCATACCGCTGCACGAATCATGAAGCCTGGTCCGGCACCTTTAGCGGACTCAATTTCCAAATATCGGATGCATACTCACCAATCGTTCGATCGGAGGAAAACTTACCCGAACCGGCAACGTTGCGAATCGCCATGGATGCCCAACGTCCCTTATCCAAATAGGCCGAATTGACCTCTTCCTGAGATTGCACGTAGGCGCGATAATCCGCCAAGACGAAAAAAGGATCACCCCAATCCAATAGACTTTTCGGGAGATCCTCGAGAACATTCCCCTCTTTGGGTGAAAAGAAGTCGGAAGACAACCAATCCAAAACCGCTTTGAGTTCTTCATCTCCCTCGTAATAGCTTCTGGGATCATACCCCTCGGTCCTCAACTTTTCGATCCCCTCGACGGTTTGACCGAAAATAAAAATATTATCATCTCCAACTTCCTCGAGAATTTCCACGTTGGCGCCGTCCAAGGTTCCAATCGTCAAGGCGCCATTCAATGCGAACTTCATGTTTCCGGTACCCGATGCCTCTTTTCCCGCCGTCGATATTTGCTCGGACAGATCGGTCGCGGGAATGATTCTTTCCGCAGAGGAAACACCGTAATTCGGCCAATAGGCTACTTTTAACTTACCCTTGATTCTAGGATCATTATTGATGCGTTCGCCGACCAAGTTGATGGCATGGATGATAACTTTGGCCAAATGGTATCCTGGTGCTGCTTTCGCTCCGAAAATGAACACCCTTGGTGAAATATCCAAGTCGGAATCATGCAAAAGACGGCGGTAAAGGGTGAGCAAATGAAGGAGATTAAGGTGCTGCCGCTTGTATTCGTGCAGACGCTTGATTTGGGAATCGAACAGCGCATCGGGATCAATCTTCAAATCAATTTCATTCTCGATCATCTCAGTCAGAACGACCTTGTTCCTTCGCTTGATGTCCATGAATTTTTCTTGGAAGGAAGAATCGTCGGCGACTTTCTCCAGGCCCCGAAGTAAACTCAAATCGGTAATCCATTTCTCCCCAACGACCGAAGTAACCAATTCGGAAAGCTCTGGGTTACAACCTAGCAACCAACGCCTGGGAGTAATTCCGTTGGTCTTATTATTGAACTTTTCAGGATACAAATCCGCAAAATCCTTGAGCAATCGATTTTTGAGCAATTTCGTATGCAAAGCCGCAACTCCATTAACCGAATGGCTACCCGCAACGGAGAGAAAAGCCATTCGAACCTGACCGTCGGCAACAATGGACATTGCTTGGATCTTTTCCGAGTCATCGGGCCAACGGGTTGCCAATTCCTCCGCCACGAACCTTCTGTTGATTTCATGAACAATCTGCAAATGCCGAGGCAAAACCTTTTCGAACAAGGCTTCTCCCCAGGTTTCCAAGGCTTCGGGCAGCAAAGTGTGGTTGGTGTAGGCAAAAGTTTTTCCTACCAAATCCCATGCTTTCTCCCAAGGCATGTGCTCGACGTCCAAAAAGATTCGCATCAGTTCCAAAATAGCCACCGCGGGGTGCGTGTCGTTGAGTTGGACAACCACTTTTTCGGGAAACAAACTCCAATCGTCTTCGCTGCGTCGAAACCGGGAAATCATATCTTGAAGGGAGCATGCCACGAAGAAATATTGCTGAACCAAACGGAGTTCTTTTCCGCTCTCCGTTTCGTCGTTGGGATAAAGTACTTTCGAAATACTCTCCCCCATCACTTTTTCCCGAACGGCTTCCACGTAACCACCCTGATTGAACACCTGAAGATCGAGCTGCTCGGAGGCTTTTGCTTCCCACAATCGAAGGAAGTTCACGGTACGGGCACCGTACCCGACGATAGCCAAGTCATAGGGAATTCCTTCGACTTGCTTGGTTTCAACCCACTGTGGTCGGTAATCCCCCAAATCGTCGCACGAATGCTCGACCCGACCGTAAAGGAATACTTTTTGGGCATATTGGGGCCGAACGATTTCCCACGGATTTCCGTACTTCAGCCAATCGTCCGGACGCTCCACTTGTCTTCCGTTTTCAAACTCTTGCCGGAACAAGCCGAACTGGTAATGGATGCCATACCCGATTGCAGGAAGGTCCATTGTCGCCATGGAATCGAGAAAACAAGCGGCCAGGCGCCCCAAACCACCGTTGCCCAGGCCCATATCTCGCTCTTCCTCGCATAATTCCTCCAAATCGAAACCGAGCTCACCCAAAGCGGCTCCAACCGCCTGATGAAGTCCCGTGTTGCGCAAGTTGACGTTGAGCAAACGCCCCATCAGGTACTCTAGGCTCAGGTAGTATACCCTTCTGGTTTCCTCTCGATTGTGGGCAGCCTGAGTCTCGATGAAGCGGTCGATGATTTTTTCACGAACCACCAAACAGGTCGCCATCCAAACTTCCCTCGGGGTGGCGTTGTCAAAATGACGGGCCAGGGTGAGCCGAAGCTGGCTTGCAATCGCTTTTTTGAGTTCCGCGACTAATTCTTCGGGAGCCTCTTGAGATTGCGTTAAACTAATGGTTTTAGAAGTCGTCTGGGAAATCATCTATAAATAGGAAAGGTTGCCCTGTCAGTAAGGCAACCATCGTGCCAACTTTATCAAACCACGAAAAATTGGCGAGATTTTCCTACAAATAATTTACTCGACCCTGAACTTGTGGACAGTCATGTGGACGTAGGTTTCACCGGGTCTCAAGACGCAACTTTTCCATCCGTCTTCCCCTTGATGATTGGGGCTGTCAGGAAAAACCTGAGTTTCCAAACACATGCCGGACCTGAATGGGTAGACCTTTCCGCCTTGTCCCTTGAACGTTCCATCCAAGTAATTACCAGCATAAAACTGAATACCCGGTTGATCGGTGTAAATTTCCATGACGCGACCTGAACCAGGGTCTCGCAAGGTGGCGGCATGGGCCAAAGGCTTGCCTTTCTTTTGATTCACGACCCAAGTGTGATCATAACCCTTGCCGTACTTGATCTGTGGATGATCCGCTTCAATGCGTTTGCCAATGACCGTGGCCTTTCGGAAATCAAATGGGGTACCAACCACTTTATCCACGGAGGTCGGAATGTTCGTCTCGTCCGTTGCAACGTATTGGTTCGCATAAAGGGTGAGCTCATGATCCAAAATCGTTGGATCACCTTCGCCGGCCAGGTTGAAATAGGTATGATTGGTAAGATTCAAAACGGTTGGTTTGTCCGTAGTCGCCTCGTACTCCACCTTCAATTCATTATCGTTGGTAAGCGTGTAAGTGACCTTGCTCGTAAGGTTCCCCGGATAACCCTCTTCGCCATCCGGACTTCTCCGGGTGAACGTGACGGCTGTTTTCGTCTCGGATACGCGGGTGGACCAAACGTGTTTGTCAAAACCCCGCTCTCCCCCATGGAGATGATTGGGCCCATTATTGGTAGCCAACTTAAATTCCTTGCCATCCAAGGTGAAAGAACCTTTGGCGATTCGATTCGCATATCGCCCTGCGGTGCATCCGAAGTAAGGGCTTTTCTCGCGATAATCGTCCAGGTTACCGAATCCAAGGGAGACATTGTCGTATACTCCGTTGCGATCGGGAACCATAATGTCCTTCACGGTTGCTCCATAATCCAACAGGGAAACCTGCATGCCATGGGCATTGGTCAAAACGTATTCGCTCACCTTCGAACCATCAGGCATTTCGCCAAAAGCTTTTTTTGCAACGGTCATGGGTTTGGCTTTCTTTTTTTCAGCCTGTGCGAAACCAAGTGCGGTCTTCCCGGTTTGATAGGCTTTTTTACTTTTGGATGAGAGGAAGGAGGCGCCTTTCACAACGCCACCCTTCGTTTTGCTTCCGACCTCTGAAAGAGTACATCCGCTTTGCAGAAGAATAGAGGACAAGAAAAGGGCTGAGATAAAACAACGTGAAGATTTCATTCCATTGTTTTTCTAAAAATCGGAAGCGCTTTGAAAGCAAATTCTTACGAAATACGAAATTTTATTAAAGTTTCCGGCGAAACTTAGTCTCAAAATCTCTTTTCGGGATTTCAAAATAAGTCGGGCGACCGCGTGGGCAGGTGAAGGGATTGCGACAAACGAGCAATCGATTGACCATCCGAACAATTTCATCATCGGAAAAACGCTCTCCCTGACCTTGGCTTTTCGTGGCCTGGCGGATCAAGGCCTCCTTGGCAAAAGTTTCGATATTGATATCGCCTCCGTTTTCACGAGCCACCTCAAGAAAATCGAGTAAAAAACCGGCTGCTTCACTTGGATCAATCCAAGTGGGACATCCTTCGATACGGTAGAAATTCCGACCAAATTCTTCCACAGCAAAACCAACTTTCTCCAGACCACTTCGGCCTTTCTCCATGAACCCGGCGTCCACCCCATCAAGCTCCATAGACTCGGGAAGGAGGAGAGCCTGAGTAGACGCCGGACCCTCTCCTTCCAAGGAATCCTCAAGTTGCTCAAAACGGATTCGTTCGTAGGTAGCCCTGCAATGTAAAGCGACCACGCCCTGAGGCGTTGAGAAAATCGCCATATCTCCATGAGGACGGTCTAAAAATTTCCATTCGGCACCTAGCTCGCCACGCAAACCCACGGAAGACACGGGCGCATCTTCCCGCACTCCTTCTTCCTCCTCAATTCCCTCTGCCTTCGATTCCGAATTTTGATACGCCAACCCTCCGGACAGACGGAGCTCGGGTTCACGCGGGAGTCCTACTCCCCCGCTCAAGGACAATCCCGGCTTGGCTTGGTTAAGCTCGAGAGCGTGCGGGTCGATTTTAGGCACGAGCATCCCCGAAGAATCGTCTCTTTCCATCTCCTGTTCATCGGCAACTTCATCAATTTTCCCGGTAAGCTGCCGGTTCCTCTCAAGAATGCCGTCCATGAGAAAATGACGGACTTTGCGCTCGTCCCGAAAACGAATTTCGCGCTTTGCGGGATGAACGTTCACGTCGACTTGGGCAGGGTCCAGAGACAGAAAGAGAATCGCCGGGGGAAATCGACCCTTCGGAGCATAAGTATGATAAGCTTCAAGCACGGCATAAGAAAGGGTCTTGCTTTCGACGGGCCGGCGGTTCACGAAAAATATCATCTCTTTGCGCGTCGGGCGACTTTGACCGGGCTTTCCAATGAGCCCCTCCAAGGCGAGATCTTCTTGAGAAAACTCAATGGGCGCCAAACAGTCCGCCAAGCCCTTTCCCAAAGTCTCACGAACCCGTTCGGCAAACCCCTCGCAGGCAGGAGAACGAAAAAGAGTGCGTCCGCCCTCGATCAAAGAAAAGGCAATGTAAGGATGGGCCAAGGCATAAAGCTTGGAAATATGAATAATGTGGGCCGCTTCGGTGGCTTCGGTTTTGAGAAACTTCCTTCTACCCGGCACGGAGTTGAAAAGATGCGACACCTCGATCCTCGTTCCGAAAGGCATTCCGCATTCCTTTACGTGGATCATTTTTCCTCCATTGATGAAAATTTCGTTTCCCTCCGGATTCGATTGGGATCGGGTTCGAAGCGTAAATCGACTCACGCTCGAAATGGAGGGAAGAGCTTCTCCCCGGAAGCCGAAGGTTTGGACCTCATGCAAGTCGCTTGCTTTTCTTATTTTGCTGGTGGCATGACGTTCGAGGGAAAGCAGAGCTTGATCGGCATTCATGCCGCATCCGTCGTCTTCAACCCGCAGATAAGATTTCCCTCCGTTTCTGAATTCTACCTCAATCTTCGAAGCTCGCGCATCTATGCTGTTTTCGATTAATTCCTTCACCACGGCAACGGGACGCTCCACTACCTCGCCAGCGGCAATTTGATTGGCTACCCGGTCGGAAAGAATTCGTATTTGCGGCATCCTTTTTGCGTAATGGCAGGAAGGCTTAGGGACAATGGGAAAATAAGTTTTATCTCATTAAGCTTGGGAATCACCGAAATCTCTGAAAAATGAGAATTTTCTAATGTCCAACCTTCTAAGTTCAGAAAAAAGCCTCTACCTAAGGCAACACGCCGACCAACCCGTCGATTGGTTGCCTTGGGGGAAAAGTGCATTTGAAAAGGCCCAACGCGAAGACAAACCGATCATTGTTTCGATCGGCTATTCATCTTGTCACTGGTGTCATGCGATGTCGGAAGAATCGTTCCAGGATGAATTCGTTGCGTCGATTATGAATCGGCATTTCGTATGCATAAAAGTCGATCGCGAGGAAAGACCCGACGTCGACCTGACTTATTTAGAAGCCATTCGGATGTTCGACCAATCGGCCGGTTGGCCTCTCCATGCCTTTTGCCTAAGCGACGGGCGTCCCTTTTGGGGAGGCACCTATTTCCCGAAACAAGATTCTGGACACGGGATTGTCCCCTGGCCACAACTGTTGATGCGCATATCCGATCACTACGGGCGCGCCAAAGAAGAATTAATCGAGAACGCCGAAAACGTCCTCGGCAATCTTGAGCATTCCAATGACGCTGATTTTTCACCTGCGGACCAATGGAAAAATTCGCTTCTCCTGAATGCGGTCCAATCGATTTGCAAAATTCACGACGATTCGCAGGGAGGTTTCTCTCAGGCACCCAAGTTTCCTTCTCCGATGAAGATCGATTTTCTTATGTCCATGGGAGAATCGGCAAAAGTTCGGGCCGATTCACAGTTTGGCGAAAGAATTGATTTCTGTACCCAAAAAACCTTGGATGCCATGGCTTCGGGAGGGCTTTTTGATCATACGGGAGGAGGCTTCTTTCGTTATTCGACCGACGAAGAATGGAAAGTGCCGCACTTCGAGAAAATGCTTTGCGACAATGCACTTTTGCTTTCCACCTACTCTAGAGCCTATCGCAAGTATCGTTTACCCCTCTATCGAAAAACCGTCGAAAAAACGGTCCAATGGCTCCTTCGTGAAATGGGAAGCCCCACAACAGGTTTTTCTTCATCGCTTTCCTCCGATTCAAACGGTAAGGAAGGAGGATATTACCTTTGGGAAAAGGAGGAACTCGAAGCAATTATCGGAAACGAAGAGACATACCTACTGATCGCCGGGCAGAAGCCGAACTCATCAACCTCCCCGATGGAATATTTGCCTCGATGGCAAGGGAATCCTGAAGACCCCGAACAAGAGGCAAGAATGGAAAAGCTCCTTCATGCCAGAGATTCGAGAAAATGGAAGATCGCCCGAGACTCCAAGAGAATCACC
>PBMI01000033.1 GCA_002722545.1 Opitutia bacterium
TACCGTGATGGCCACTTCGACCCGCCTATTCCAAGGAAGAGTGGTTGAGGATTCCGATCGCAAGAAGGGGGAATCCTTGCTTGCTTCCACTCCTGTTGTGGTACTTTCCGCAATTTTAGGCCGAATTCCCACCATGGAAGAGTACCAGGCGGCTGTGGAGGGAATTAACCTGACTAAGTTCGCTCCTCCCCTCAAAGCTCTGAGTAACTAGAATCCAATAGCGCACTTTCTCTAAACGGTTGAGTTGTTTAGAGGAGATTGAGTTACTCTGTATTTGCCTAATTTTCGGTCTGCCGATCGAAGTAAGATTTAGTTTCTGGCTTGAGCCAATAAATGAGAAGTGGGATGGATACGGGAAAGCAGCAACAACTTGTAAGGGTCAGGCAAATCAGGACAAGACCGTAAATCCAATGCCAAGGTTTCTCGTCCCACATGAGGCCAAGACCAAAGGCGATGAAAAAGGGTGGCCCCAAGAGGCAGAATACTATGCCATTGATGAAAATCTCCTCATCTTGAGCCCCTCCGCTTATAAGAAATATTCCTCCCAAAAAAAGGAGTAGGTAGACGACAGCCATTACCCCGCAAAAAATCTTGTACCAAAAAATAACCTGAGGTTTAACAAGCATTTTCAAACCGGATGGGATTATCCCAAAACCGTTTTGGACTCCTTAACTAGACTTCCCTTTAGCGATCTTACGTGCGTGTTCGAACTTAGCCGCTGCTTCAAGGAGTTGCAATTGAGCTTCGTCAATATTGCTGGACTTGGCCTCTTCGAGGGCAACCTCCGCCCTCTTGATGGCTTCTTCGATCTCCTCGTAGTTGTCCTCGTCTACTAGGATTGCCTGATCGGTAATAATGGAAACTTTTTCAGCATATACTTCTACGAAACCGGCACCAACGGCCAAGTATTCCACTTTCCCTTCCTTTAGGACTTTGATATCGGAAGGTTCCAACCTGTCGATTAAGGGTGCATGGTGTTGCCAAAGATCAATCTTTCCATTTGCCGTCGGTACTATGACATGGTCGACAATCTCCGAATAGACGGTGCTATCCGGAGTAACGATTTCGAGCCTTATTTCAGTCTCAGCCATCGTAAATTCAGTTTTCCTCCTCTCCGATCACGCCGTCGATTCCACCTTTCATGTAAAAGTCATTTTCCTCAACTTCGTCGAGTTCGCCATCGAGAATCATTTTGAAACCCCGAATGGTATCTTTCACCGAGACATACTGACCGGAGACACCCGTGAATACCTCTGCGACATGGAAGGGCTGGGAAAGGAACTTTTGGATTTTACGGGCTCGAAAAACTACTTGTTTTTGTTCGGGCGAAAGCTCGTCCAATCCTAAGATTGCAATGATATCCTGAAGGTCTTTGTATGATTGCAGAACTTCTTGAACACCGCGTGCGACCTTGAAGTGTTCTTCGCCAACGATATCAGGCGAAAGTGCGTTTGAAACGGAAGCAAGCGGATCAACGGCAGGGTAAATACCCAACTCGGCAATGGATCGCTCAAGCACGATGGTTGAGTCGAGGTGAGCGAAGGTGTTTGCAGGAGCAGGGTCCGTAAGGTCGTCGGCGGGGACGTAAACGGCTTGGAATGAAGTGATCGACCCTTTCTTGGTTGAAGTGATACGTTCCTGAAGAATCCCCATTTCCTCCGATAGCGTGGGTTGGTAACCTACTGCTGAAGGAGAACGACCAAGGAGTGCGGACACCTCGGAACCAGCTTGCGAGAAACGGAAAATGTTGTCCACGAAGAGGAGTACGTCCTGCCCCATTTCATCGCGGAAGTATTCGGCCATGGAGAGTCCGGAAAGCGCTACTCTCATACGGGCTCCGGGGGGTTCGTTCATCTGTCCATACACAAGGGCCACTTTGGATTTGGAAATGTCATTCTGGTTGATGACGCCGGCCTCTGACATTTCTTGATAAAGATCATTACCTTCGCGGGAACGCTCCCCTACCCCGGCAAATACGGAATATCCACCGTGAGCTTTGGCGATGTTGTTAATCAGTTCCATGATTACAACGGTTTTGCCAACCCCTGCTCCACCGAATGCTCCTACTTTACCACCCTTGATGAATGGACAGATCAGGTCGATCACCTTGATGCCCGTTTCCAAAATGTTGGATTCCGTGTCCTGGTCCAAAAGTGTGGGAGGTTGCCGGTGAATGGGGCGGGTTTCCTCGTGCCCGCATGGCCCTAAGTTGTCTACCGTGTCGCCCGTAACGTTGAAGATACGACCAAGTACCTTCTCGCCGACCGGTACTGAAATGGGAGCACCGGTGTTCACTACATCGGTACCCCGGACGAGTCCTTCGGAGGAGGACATGGCCACTGTTCTCACACGATTGTCTCCCAAGTGCTGCTGCGTTTCCAAAACAAGTTTTTTTTCACCCTCGGCGTCGGATGCCTTGTAGTGGACCTCGAGAGCGTCATAGATTTCCGGAGTTGAACCCGGAGGAAATTCGGCGTCTACAACGGCACCGATGACTTGTATGATTTTACCTACTTTAGAATTTTCGTTTTCCATGATGAAAAGTTTATTGGGGTCTACTCGGAAAAGGAGGCTGCCGAGATCTCTAGAATTTCCTGGGTGATTGCCGCTTGTCGGGCCCGGTTGTATTGGAGGGTTAGGTCATCAATTAGATTGCCTGCATTGTCGGTCGCCGTCTTCATGGCGACCATCCGAGCACTGTGCTCGGAAGCTTGGGCCTCGAGAACAAGTTGGAAAACCTCTTGTTTGAGGTATAAACTGGCAATTTCCGAAAGAACGGCATCACGATCTTCGAACAAAATTTCACGAGTGTCTTTGGGGGCAACGTGGTCAGGTTGACCAAACCTTTCGTGTAACTTATTGGTCATGGAGTCGAGGTCATTCAGGGGAAAAAGCCTGATAAGTTCGGGTTCCTGCCTAAGAGTGTTGATGAAACTGGTAAAAAGAACTTCGATCGTGTCTATGCGACCCTCGTCATAGCTGTTTAATAGGAATTCGACGAGTTTACGGATTTCAGAGAAGGTTGGTTTGTCGGGAAGAGAGAAATCGGCGAGAAGGTCTTTTCGAGTCCTTGAAAGGTATTGCGTGGCTCTTTTGCCTACGGAGACGAACTTGGCGGAAGAGTCCACCTCATTGAGTTCCCTGAACAAGTTCGAATTCAACGCACCACAGAGACCTTTATCCGTACCGATGACAAGAATACCGCGATGTTTGATGGGCCGTTCTACGTAATAGGATTGGGTGACTTCTTCGAATTCATCTGCGATGGAAACGATGACATCGGCCAAAAGCAAAGCGTAAGGTCTTCCTGACTTGGCGGCTTCCTGTGCCTTCTTCATTTTGGAAGTAGCCACCATCTGCATCGCACGAGTGATCTGCCGAGTGTTCTTTACTCCCTTGATACGTATTCGTATGTCTCTTGTATTGGCCATGTTACCAAGTTAAAAGACTAGTAACTCAAGCGAAAGAACGTTTCCATTCTTCAATGGCGGTACGGAGTTTCTGCTCCGTCTCTTCTTCCATTTTGCCTGAAATATAGATTTCTGAACAGGGCTCCTGCCCTTGAGTCTTGAGAAAATCCTTGAGACTGATTACGGCTTCCGAGATTTGAGATACAGGGATGCTATCGAAGAAATCATTTTGCATTGCCCACATCACTGCGGTTTGAACTTCCACTGGAACAGGATTGTAGGCTCCTTGTTTGAACATCTCAACGATACGAGCACCTCTTTCCAAGCGCGCTTTTGTGGTTGCGTCCAAGTCGGATTCGAATTGCGAGAAAGCGGCAAGTTCTCGAAATTGCGCAAGCTCAAGCTTAACCTTGCCGGCGACTTTTTTGTATGCCTTGATCTGGGCGGCGGAACCAACACGCGAAACAGAAAGTCCAACGGAAACTGCAGGCCGAATACCCTTGTTGAAAAGATCGGTTTCTAAGAATATTTGTCCGTCCGTGATGGAAATTACGTTGGTCGGAATATACCCGGCGACGTCCCCCATTTGAGTTTCGATAATCGGAAGGGCGGTCAGCGACCCGTTTCCGTTGTCTTCATTTAGACGCGCAGAACGCTCAAGAAGACGAGAATGCAGGTAAAAGACGTCTCCGGGGTAAGCTTCACGCCCCGATGGCCTTTTCAGAATGAGGGAAATTTGACGGTAGGCGACAGCGTGTTTCGAAAGATCATCGTAAACGATGAGAGCATCCCTCCCGTTTTCCATAAACCATTCGCCAATCGCGCAACCGGCATAGGGAGCGAGGTATTGATTTGCTGGGTTATCCGCTGCAGGTGCCGAAACAATCGTTACGTAGTCAATAGCTCCTGTCTGTTCCAATACTTTGATCGTTCGGGCAATGTTGGAGTTCTTTTGCCCTATGGCTACGTAAATACAGTAAACGGGGCGAAAGTCCGGGTCACCCGATTTTTCACCTTGTTTGTTTATGTTGGCTTGGTTGATTATCGTATCGATGGCAATGGTGGTTTTACCTGTGGAACGGTCACCGATAATCAGTTCGCGTTGCCCGCGACCAATGGGAATCATAGAATCAACGGCCATAATGCCGGTTTGAAGGGGTTGGTCAACGGACTTGCGAGGAATAATACCAGGGGCGATTCGTTCCACCGGAAATTCAACTTCGGATTTAATTGCCCCCTTGCCGTCGATGGGGCGACCGACTGCATCGACAACCCGGCCGAGGAGTTCCATTCCGACTGGGACGGAGAGTAGTTTTCCCGTTGTTCTGGCCTCGTCGCCTTCCTTTAGGGAACTGGTATCACCGAGAATGACGCACCCGACTGAATCCTCCTCAAGATTGAGAGCGATTCCCAGCACCTCGTTCGGGAATTCGACCATCTCGTTAAACATGACTTTGGACAGACCTTCCACCTTGGCCACACCATCTGCCAATGCGGTGATTGTACCGACATTGGTTTTCGTGGGATCAGTGGAGAGACTTTCAATTTCCTTGCGGATTAATTCAGTTATGGAGCTCATTTGTTATATAAAATTAAGAAAGTGTTCGTCTAAGGTTTTCAAGTCGCTGGTGGATCGAATCCTCGTAGACGTCGTCTCCGATCCTGAGCTTGTATCCGGCAATAAGAACTTTGTTGAGGGAAGCGTCCAGAGTGTAGTCAGCTTCTTTGGAAGCGTTGACCTTTTCGGTCAGAACGGAATTCAAATCAGATTGAGCGTCATTCGCCGTTTCCAATTCGCACTGGTAGTTGGGAAGATAACGACGAACTTGAAAAAGAAATTCTCTAAGCAAGGTTCTGTGGTCCGAGGGTGGGTTTTCGCGCAAAGAATCAAGGACGGCCTTAACCTTGTCTACCCCTACCCTCCCCTGATCATCAAGAGAAAGTTCAAGCAGTTTTTTGGCAACTTTTTTTATTTTGCTGCTGTTGGACATGAGGGTTCGATTTGCAGGTCAGTCCGCCAAATTCAGTTCTTTGGCTGCAACGTTTGAGAAGCGCGTTTTTTCATCTTCGCTCAATTCCTTGTCCAAGACCTTCGCGGTTGTGAGAACGACCAAGGAGGAAATCTCCTCCTTGGCTTCTTTGAGGACGCGCTCTCGTTCGAGTTCAGTGGATTCCTTTGCTTTGGCGATGATGTCCTCGGCTTGCTTGCGGGCTTCTTCTTTTTGCGCTTCCGCGAATGATTTGGCTTGATCCTTAGCCTTACTCACCGTGTCTTTGGCTTTTAGAGACGCGTCCTTCAGAGTTTCTTTTTGCTTTCTTTCTATCTCTTCGAGTTCAAGTTTAATTGTTTCGGCGTGCTTGAGTGAATCGGAGATTTGTTTTTCTCTCTCTTGCATCGTGGATAAAACACCCTTGAAGCCAAATCGGTAAATCAGAAAGGCAACGAGAACGAAATTTATGACTTGGGCAATGAACATGGGC
This sequence comes from Opitutia bacterium, assembly GCA_002722545.1. Lineage (GTDB taxonomy): Bacteria > Verrucomicrobiota > Verrucomicrobiia > Opitutales > Seribacteraceae > Seribacter. The sequence goes on from PBMI01000033.1 coordinate 5,892, forward strand.
CAATCGACCCCGAATTCGACCAATAAACTATCAATGTTCGCTAGGTAAAACATAACATCAGCAAGAAGATCTGTTTGAAATTGCCCAAATCCACAAATTAAAGGAAGAGAGCGTAGAAAGCAACAGCTTCCGCGAGAGCCATTCCGATGATGGATTGAACAAGAATTTGTGTTGCAGCATCCGGATTTCTACCCACGGCCTCAGCGCCTTTCATCCCGACGATTCCAACTCCAATGGCCGCGCCAAGGCAACCCAAACCAGCTTGAATAGGCTTGAAGGGAGCTTTCAGCAAATCTGTTTGTTGCTTAAGCTGTTCTGCTGTCATTTCGATTGTTGCATTTGCGTCTGCTAGTATTTCTATCATTTGATTTTTATGTTTTATAATTACGGTTGGTTTCGATCGCCCACTGTCAGTGCATGGTCACGGTCGGAAAGATTAATGGCCATCACCCTCACCATGGTTACATATAAGTCCTATGTAAACGGCTACTAGAAGCATGAAAACAAGTGCCTGAACGGTGCATATGAGAACTTCCATCATGTAAAAAGGAACGGGAACAATCCAAGCAAGGTTGAACTTGTCACCCAACACGAACATGCTGTGTAGGAGGCTTTCACCACCGAATACATTGCCGAAAAGTCTGAAAGTTAGAGAAACTGGCCTGAAAATTATGGAGATGATTTCAATGACGCCTACGGCTAAAAACATTGGGACGAGACAATAATAGATGACAGCTCCTACGTCGGCTTTTTTGGCCTTGGTTCCGAACAGATCGTATAAAATCACCTTGAGACCGGCATAGGTAAAAATGAAATAAAACCAGCAAGCCATTGAAACGGCAGCAAGGGCTAAGGTCATATTCAGATCGGCGTTGCCTGGTCTGATCAATGATTTTTTAATCACAAAATGGCCTTCGTTCATTTCACCCCAACCAATGGTTCCAACCCCAGGCATAAGTCCACTTAAGTTGTGTATTAAAATAAAGAAGAAGAGTCCGCTCAAAAGCCAAAATGAAGGGAAGAAAGTTTTACGACCTACAATTGGCTGAATGATGGTTCTCAAGGTGCCAATAACGGACTCGACGAAAATTTGTCCTTTGCCGGGCAAAAGCTTGGGCTTGCCGACGGTAAACCTTATCAGAAGTATCAGAAATAGGGAGACGACCCAACTCGTGATCATTGAATTGGTTATCGGCAGGCCGAAAAATTCAAAGCCGACATCTATCTGATCTGCAGACTTGGATACCTCCGATGCTGCTAAAGCAGAAAACGGGGAGGTGAAAAACAAAACAGCAATTGTGCAAAATTTATTCAAAGGGGCTTTTTAATAAGTTTTAATTAAGTACAGGTCAATACGGTTTTTGTATAATTATGTTTTAAAATACTTCTAACATGTGTTCATTTTAGGAATTTCCTTTGCTTTATCGATGAAGCTATCATTTGCATTACACAAACTCTAGATAACTACAGCTAATGGACTGGTGATGCGCAGGTTGTTTTGAAATCAGGTAATAATTCCTGAAAATAACTGTTGTGCTCAAGCGGAAACGCAACCTCTGAGGTTTTCCAAAAAGATGACTGAGATATTTTTTCTACGGTCCATTCAAAATAAGGTTCATGATCAGTTCGAAAAAAGAATGTTCCATTTTCAATTGTTCTAGAATGGAGCAAGGAAAGGAAATCTTGCTGAATTATCCTTCTCTTATGATGCCTTTTTTTGGGCCATGGATCCGGGAACATTATAAATGTATTGCGAATTTGGATCGGTTTAGGGATGAGTGAAACAAATTCCTGAGCCTCAGCCTTGTAGAAAAATAAATTGTCTAGGCAACGCTTCTCCTTTTTTGCGGTGGCTTTGGTTATCCTTTTTGTAATCAAATCAATTCCAACACAAAACAATTGCTTATTGCTTGTTGAATACTCGGTGAGCCAATGTCCGTGACCGCAACCAATTTCCAAATCAAAAAAATCGGAGTCTGATTTGGATAAAGAAGGTAAAAGGGATTTCTCGAAAAAATGCCCTACCCTCTTTTGGCGTTCGCTATCGGTTGGGAAACTTCTTAAAAAAATATCACTCATTGATATCAGGGAGCGAGCTGGACATTTTTTTTATCATGATCATCAAGACGCTGATGGCAGAAGGATCAACCCCTGCTATTCTTGATGCCTGCCCTAATGTTTCAGGTCTAATTCCGGACAATTTTTCAGCGCATTCTTTTTTTAGACCGGGTGTGTTTTCATACTTGAAGTCAACGGGTATTTTAAGTTTTTCGGAATCTTTAAGCTTACGGACGCTATTCATCTCTCGCTGAAGGTATCCATCGTATTTTATCTTGTATATGATTTCGCCTTTCAGTTCCTCGTTGAGTTTTAGAAAATCATTTGGAAAGTTATCGAATCCCTTGTTTTTTCGTATCTGGTCCGCAAAAGTATCATTTGCCATAACCTTTACCTGATTAAGTGTTTTAAGCCATTGGTTTACCTTATCAGATTTTTGACGAATAGCTGAAGTTCGAGTATCGGATAACAAGGGGAATTCTTCAATAAGGTCTAGGTATCGAAGTTCTGAACTTCCATGATTGAACAAAAGACGATGTTCAGCGCGACTGGTGAACATGCGATACGGTTCAGTTGTGCCTTTGGTTACGAGGTCATCTACCAGAACCCCAATATACCCGAGGTCACGCCCAATGATGAGAGGCTTTTGTCCAGTGGCCTGAAGACCAGCATTGGCACCAGCGATTAACCCTTGAGCTGCTGCTTCTTCATAGCCTGAGGTGCCATTGATTTGACCAGCAAAAAACAAGGATTCAATTTTTTGAGACTCGAGTGTTCTCGAAAGTTGTGTAGGGTGTGCATAATCATATTCAACCGCATAGGCCGGTCTTATAATAACTGCTCTTTCCAATCCGGGTATTGAGTGTAGAACTTGGTTCTGTACATCAAAAGGCAAACTCGTAGAAAGTCCATTTACATACCATTCATCCGTATTGATCCCCTCAGGTTCTAGGTATAATTGATGACTTTCTTTCTCTGCAAATTTTACAATTTTATCTTCGATGCTTGGGCAATAACGTGGTCCAGTCCCAACGATGTTTCCTTCGTAAAGAGGTGAAAGATGTAGGTTGTTTCTAATGATTTCACCAGTTTTGGCGTTTGTTCTCGTTATCCTGCATTCAACTTGATTAGCAAGGGGGAGTTCGTAAGAAGGTTCCACGTGGAACCATCTAGAGTTATGTTCCACGTGGAACGTCTCTTCTATGGTTCGAGTATCGTAGAAGGCAAATCTGGTCGGTTTTTCGTCGCCTTTTTGTACCTCGGTCTTATCAAAGTTGATAGAATGACCTAGCAATCGCGGAGGTGTTCCAGTTTTGAATCGTCCCAGTTCAATCCCATACTTAATGAAATCAGCGGAAAGTCCTTTTGCAACATGATCACCGAGTCTTCCTCCCTCTGATTGAGTCTTGCCTACATGCATCAATGCTCGAAGGAAAGTACCGGTAGTTACAATTACAGTTTTGCCAAAAAATGAGAAGCCAAGAGAGGTTTTTACTCCCGTGCATTTACCTTGATCTACCAAGAGTCCCTCAACCAAAGCTTGGAAAATACAAAGATTTTGGTTTTGTTCCAACACGTGTTTCATCCTTGTTTGATAAGCCTTTTTATCGCATTGAGCCCTTGGTGCTTGTACGGATGGCCCTTTGGAAGTATTCAGAAGCTTGAACTGAATGGCAGTGAAGTCTGTATTTAGCGCCATTTCTCCGCCCAATGCGTCAATTTCTCTGACAATCTGTCCCTTCGCTTGACCACCAATCGCAGGATTGCAACTCATTTGAGCGATGGTATCGAGGTTGCCGGTGAGTAAGAGCACCTCTGCACCAGTTCTTGTAGCAGCAAGTGCTGCTTCGCATCCAGCATGACCCGCTCCGCATACGATTACGTCATAAGGGTGATGGGGGTCGGTTCTTAATGAGCCCTTGTTCTTCATTTCCCGATACAGAATTCGCAAAAGATTTTGTCTAGAATATCTTCATTGCTTTTGATTCCTATGATTTCATCAATGAATTTCCTACTGTTCGATAATTCTTGAAGTACGAATTCTTCACCTTCACCTTCCTCGATAAGTATCTTGGCAGTCAACAAATGAGGTAAGGAATTATTGAGTAAATTGGCGTGTCTAGTATTAACCATTAGTTCCTTCGAGGGATCATGGGAAAATTCTTGGGTGAGATGAGCATTGATCAAGTAAGCTATATTTTTGACGTCATCATCATCACGAGCAGATATTGAAATGGTTTGAATATTTTCAGGATATTGATCCGAGGTAACGACCTTTGTCAGATCTTTTTTATTTTCGACGACAATTACGGCTTTTCCTGAAATTTTATCCAAAGCTCTTTGGTCGAAATCAATAGGGTAGGGGAGTGAGGCATCAACGGTAAACAAGACTAGAAACGCTTCGTCGATTAATTCAACGGTTTTTTCAATCCCAAGGTTTTCAGTTGAATTTTCAGTAGTTCTGATGCCGGCGCAATCGATGAGTTCAATTTGAAAATCTCCAATGTAGACATGACTTGAGATATAATCTCGGGTAGTTCCAGGCGTTTGACTGACAAGCGCTCGTTGCGCTCCTATGAGAGAGTTAAAGAGGGTACTCTTCCCCACGTTCGCGGGTCCTAAAATCAAAACCTTTATTCCATTTGTCAGAAACTTCTTTTTACCGGAACTTTCGATTGCGAACTGCATCTCATTGATGATCGACTCTACTTCGTTCATGATAATCGACTTTGAGTCCGATTCAATCTCCTCTTCAGGGTAATCAATAGAGGCTTCGAGTTTTGCTTGTAATGTTAATATTCTGTCTTGCAGTGAGTTACAAAAAGATCCTTGAACTCCGGCTAAATTCAAATTGGCTATTTTCAATTCAGCTTCACTTTTCGCGGAAATCAATTCGGCTATCGACTCTGCCTGCGTCAAATCGATTTTACCTGATAGAAACGCTCTTTTCGTAAACTCTCCTGGCTTGGCTATTCTACAACCTCGTTTCACCAAATCTTCTAGTATCTTTTCAACGATGAAAGGGTTTCCATGGCACGAAATCTCAAGAGTGTTTTCCCCGGTGAACGATTTTTTAGAAGGAAAAAATACCGAGATGACCTGATCCACGATTATTTCGGAATCGCTCAATTGATAATTTCTAAGGTGCGAAACTCTTGGAGTAGGGGAGGGGAGTGCAAGGGCGTCCTTGGCTATTCTATCGCACAGAGGTCCACTTACTCTTACTATCGCTAGAGCAGATTGGCCTGAAGGCGTGGACTGTGCAATGATTGTGTCAGTCATTGCGGGTTCTTCTTCAACTTGGATCAATCCGAGTTGTCATCTTTGCTTTGAGCAAGTACGGCACCAACGGTTACTTCTACTTTTTCGAGTATCGTGGAAGTAATTTTTTCCATTAATTCCGGATTTTCCATGAGGGCTTGCTTGGCTGCTTCTCTCCCTTGTCCGACTAAATCGCCTTCGTATGAAATCCAAGCACCTTTTTTAGTAAGAATGTTGTGCTCTATACCCAGATCGACAACGGAGCCAGTCCGCGATATCCCCTCATCGTACATAATGTCGAATTCACAGGCAGTGAAAGGAGGCGCGACCTTGTTCTTTACTACCTTCAACCGGGTCCGTGAACCGGTAACCGTACCGTTTGATTCCTTAATTTGCCCAATCCTTCGAATATCCATTCTGATCGAGCAGAAGAATTTAAGTGCTCTCCCGCCTGGCGTTGTTTCGGGACTCCCGAACATGACACCTATTTTTTCCCTGATTTGATTGGTGAAAATACAAACACAGTTTGTCTTTGAAATGGCCGCAGTAAGCCTCCTCATCGCTTGACTCATCATTCTTGCTTGTAGTCCGACGGTGGTATCGCCCATTTGGCCGTCAAGTTCTTGCCTTGAAACGAGAGCCGCGACAGAGTCCAGCACAATAACGTCTATGGCTCCCGAGCGAATGAGTGTTTCGGTAATGTTCAATGCGTCTTCTCCGCTTTCAGGTTGCGATACCATTAAATTGTCGAGATCAACGCCAACGGTTTTAGCATACCTGGGATCCAGAGCGTGTTCGACGTCCACGAAAACCGCGTTCCCTCCATTTCTTTGCGCCTCGGCGATTACGCTTAGGCAAAAGGTGGTTTTTCCTGATGATTCGGGCCCGTATATCTCTACGATTCTTCCTCTAGGCAAACCTCCTGCGCCTAAAGCAAGATCAACGGCCAAGGAACCCGTCGAGAGGACGGAGACGTTCATTTTAGTCGCATCTCCGAGTCTCATCAGAGCACCTTCCCCAAATTTCTTGTTTATACCTTGAAAAGCGAGTTCAAGATCTTGGTTTGCAGGAGATTTCTTTTTATCGGTTGTAGTATTTTTAGCCATGTTGAGAATTGATGGAGTTTTTTACATTGAGGGCTATCAAAAGAGAATCAAGCCGTTTCTCATAAACTTTGAAATTCAACTTGTTTTCTCATGACTTATCATCAAATAAGACCCTCATGTCGTAATACAGTTTATGTCTTTATCTTTTAAAACATCAGTACGTCTGCCGTCCATTTGCATTTTTCTGATTTATTTTCTTCTAGTCTTTATTCATAGATTTTGCAGCAATGTGCATGTCAAACGGTGAATTCACTCATTATTCGCGTTTGATTCTATTTCTATGTTGAATTGGGCTTTCTTTCGCATGAAGTCCTATCTGTATCTGAAATACCAATGTAACCGTAACCATAATCGAAGACAAAACGCGCAATTCATTTTCAACTAAGATCATACGTTGTTACTATCCTCCACAACCGACTAGCTACCCCGCCCTCTAATCTAAGTCCTTCCAACTATTATAATAACCTGTATTCCCTAAAACACATTTATATTATGAGACGCATTGATCATGTTATTTGGGATTGGAATGGAACTTTGGTAGACGATGCCCTTCTATGTGTAAATATCGTTAACGGAATCCTTTCCGAAGTGAATTTATCCAATGTTTCATTCGATTTTTACCGGGATAATTTCAGCTTCCCGGTTCGATCGTACTACGAAAAGATAGGTTTGCCTATCGAGGAAGCTCGCTATCAAAAGGTATCAGAGACTTTTATTGCCGAATACCGAAGACTCTGGAAAACATGCAGTCTTCAACCCAATGCGCTTTCCGTTGTTAAGCAATTGTCGGAATGGGGAATAGGGCAGTCCGTTCTTTCGGCCGGCAAATTATCTGATTTGATTACCTTCGTTCGCGAATTCGGGCTTTCCGAGCACATAGACGTGATTTCTGGTGTTTCCAATATACAAGCCGAAGGCAAAAAAGGAATTTCTGAATCTCATCTTGCTCAAATTGGTCATCACCCATCAACTATCTTACTTGTCGGAGATACCGTTCATGATGAAGAGGTAGCGGTTCACTTGGGAGTTCAGAATTTACTTTTTACAGGAGGGCATAACTCTCCCAAAGCACTAGACTCATGCGTAAGCGAGTTGACCCATGATCTTCGGCAAGTATTGCATCTCGTTATCGATTGACCCTAAGAATACATCCTGTAGCATTTCTCGTCTATGAATCGAGTTTTCATCAAGACATACGGATGTCAAATGAACGAAAGAGATTCCGAATCCGTTGCATGCAAGCTTCAGGAGCGCGGTTACAAGGTCGTTGATCATGAAGACAAGGCCGATATTGTTTTGCTAAATACTTGCAGCGTACGCGAACAAGCGGAGCAAAAGGCCATCGGAAAAGCTGGTCATCTGGCCAAGAGGAAAAGAAACGATCCTCGATTCATTTTTGGCATCATGGGTTGCATGGCTCAAAACCGAGGTGACGATCTCATCGATCGTTTGCCTGATCTTGATTTGATTGTCGGCACCCAAAAATTCCACCATGTTCCAGACTACCTTGATCAGTTGATAGATGCCCGAAATAACCCTGCACAAGAGACTCCTAGCCTCTTGCACATAGCCGAGGAAATCGGTTCCGAAAACGAAATCCGAGAGCATTTCACAGAAAGCAACAAAGTGACGGCGTTTGTTTCCATCATGCAGGGTTGCAACATGACCTGCGCCTTTTGTATCGTTCCTAAAACCCGAGGAAAAGAGCGTTACCGTTCGATGCATGACATTATCTCTGAAGTTACGGAACTTGGATCCCGGGGAGTTCGCGAGGTAACCCTTCTCGGCCAAATTGTGAACGCTTATGGAAGAGGAAGTATGCCTCGTCGCGACGGCAAGACGCCCTTTGTTCAACTTTTGGAACGCATTCACGAAATAGATTCTATCGATAGGATCCGCTTCACTTCGCCTCATCCAACCTCTTTTGGGGATGATCTCATCGATGCTTTCGTAAATTTACCCAAACTCGGCACCTATGCTCATTTACCTATGCAAAGTGGTTCTGATCGTATCCTCAAGGCGATGAAGAGACCCTACACTTCCGAGAAGTTTCTTTCGATTGTCAGCAAGCTCAGGAAGAACAGTCCATCCATGAGATTGAGCACCGACGTTATTGTCGGGTTCCCCGGGGAAACGGATGGAGATTTTGATCGTACCATGGAAGCTTTCACCGAAGCCTCCTTTGAACATGCTTTCGTATTCAAGTATAGTGACCGGTCGGGAACGCCGGCCGTGCAGTTTGATGACAAGGTACCGCAATCTACAAAGGAAAAGAGGAACCAAGAGCTTCTGACTTTGACTCAAAAGTTATCAAATGACTCCAACGCAAATCTCATTGGACGCAGTATGGAAATACTCGTAGAGGGCTTTTCAAAAAAAGGGAATGGCAAGCTCATGGGTCGCACGAGATGTTTTAGGAAAGTAATTTTCGAGGGACCGAGCGAATCGATTGGATCTCTTGTCACTCTTCGAGTCAAGGAAGCAACACCCTTTTCTTTAATCGCTGTCCAAGAATAATATATGGATTTATTTCAATTTTCGATTCTGACCTCATTCTTTCTCTTCGTCATTGGGTTGCTTTTCGCGCTTGATCGAAGTTCAATCAATACCTTCATTCGCGGCTTCCCTCGTTCTTTGAAGTTGTCGGTCTTCTTTTTGGCCCTTGGATTATCTTGGTTTATTTCCCGTCACGTGATGAATTTAAGTGAAGCGGACTTCGGCGAATACCGATGGTATATTGGTGGCATTGCGATTTTGATAGGAGTTTCTTCCTATGTCTTCGTTCAGGATTTTCTCGCGGTCAGAGCTTTATGCATTCTCGTCTTGTTTTACTCCAGGGAAGTACTGGATGCAGCATTTCTGCAAGAACCCACCACTAGGCTTTTTCTGGTCTCGCTTATTTATCTTATTGTTGTCGGAGCCCTTTATTTCGGAGCTTGGCCTTACAGAATGAGAGATTTTCTAAGTTGGCTTTTCGATAAGCCAACCCGACCAACCCGCTTTGGTTGGGGGATAGTTGGGTGTGCCGCAGTTTTGCTTGGGCTTTCCTTCAGCTATTGATTTTAATTATCCGTGGAAGGAATCGTTTTTGTTATATCTGGGCCAGCCGGGGTAGGTAAGACCACCTTGTGCAACCGTTTGCTTTCTGAGTTTTCCAGCAGGTTGCGAAGGGTCGTGACCGCCACGACCCGAAAACCCAGGATTGGAGAAATGGATGGGGTGGATTATCATTTCCTGCCCAAAGAGACTTTTCTAGCGCAAGTCAAGCAAGGTTCATTCGTTGAATACGAAGTCGTGCATCAAAATCTATATGGAACACAAAAGGATGCGTTGTTGGTCTTCAGCGGCGACTCAAGAACGAATGACCTTTTGCTTAATATAGACGTGAACGGGGCCTCTTCTCTCAAGAACTTTGCGGAGAACAATACTTTTTTGCGCGGTGCGGTTTATAGCGTTTTCGTGCTCCCGTCTTCGATCGAAGAATTGAGAGATCGTTTGGTTCAAAGAGGCTCCGACGATCTTGCCGAAATTGAAAAGAGATTGAAAACAGCAGAACGGGAAATTGAGAAAAAGGAACAATTCGACTTTGTGCTTCCTTCCCAAGGAAAAGATGCCGATTACCAAAGGCTGAGGGATTACTATCTTAGTTGCTCCAGCAACCCGATCGAAGGGTCAAAAGGTTAACTTGCGAATTCTGGGCGCTCGGGGTGCAGCCAATCCAAGTGAAAGTGCTTCCCCCTTGGCTCGTCGACCCTCTCGTAGGTATGGGCGCCAAAGTAATCCCTTTGGGCTTGCAGGAGGTTTTGGGGTAAACTTTCGTGCCGATATCCGTCGTAATAGGCTAGAGCGGAAGAGAAAGTAGGTATGGGAATCCCATGAGCAACAGCCAGGGAAACGACCTTCCGCCAATTCGCTTGATATTTTTCAATGGAGTTTTTGAAGTAATCGTCAAGTAGTAAATTGGATAAGTGTGGGTCGTGCTGATAAGCTTCGGTGATCTTTTGAAGAAAGGCTGCCCGAATGATACAGCCACCTCTCCATATCTGAGCTATCTCTCCGAAATTAAGCTTCCAACCATATTCTTTTTGAGCCTCTCTCATCAATTGAAAGCCTTGGGCATAAGAACAAATCTTTGAACAATAAAGGGCGTCCCTTATGGCTTCTACAATTTGATCGACGGAGTCCTCGGTATCGTGAAAGTCAACAGGCCCGCTTAGTGTTTTGGCTGCAAAAACCCTCTCCTCCTTCACGGCACTTAGGCATCTTGCAAAGACTGCTTCCGCGACTGTCGGGGCAGGAACTCCCATATCAAGAGCATTAACCGAAGTCCACTTTCCTGTTCCTTTTTGTCCTGCTGCGTCCATCACTATTTCCACGAAAGGCTTCCCGGTCCGCGGATCGGTTTGTTTCAGGATGTCTCCAGTAATTTCAACCAAGAAGGAATCAAGTTCACCATCGTTCCACCGATCAAAGATTTTGCCGGTTTCAAGTGGCGAAAGTTTTGTAATCCGGGACATCAAGTGAAAGGCTTCGCATATCATCTGCATGTCACCATATTCGATTCCGTTGTGAACCATCTTGACGTAATGCCCAGAGCCATCGGTACCTATGTAAGCGGTACAGGAAACACCCCCCGAAACGGGGTGCCCGGGCTTTGCTCCCTCGATGGGTTTGCCTGTGCCTGGATCGACTTTGGCTGAAATGGACATCCAAATATCTTTTATTCCCTCCCAGGCGTCTAGCGAGCACCCGGGCATGAGTGACGGGCCGAATCTGGCTCCTTCTTCACCTCCGCTGACACCGGAACCGACGAAATGCAGATTATTAGTTCGTAATCTTTTTTCCCGGTCTATGGTATCGGTCCATTTGGCATTGCCGCCATCAATAACGATGTCTCCGTCTTCAAGAAGGGGAATCAGTGATTCAATGACGGCATCTGTGGCTGCTCCTGCCTGAACCATGATGACGATCTTGCGGGGTCTGGCTAGAGAGTCGACAAACTCGTTGATGTTTTCAAAACCGACAAGGTTCTTTGTGGTTTGGTTTTCTTCCAAGAAGGCCTGTGTTTTGGAGAAAGTCCGATTGAAGACGGATATACCAAAGCCATGATCGGCTATGTTGAGCGCTAAGTTTTGGCCCATTACGGCCAAGCCGATTAAACCTATTTCGGAGGCGGAAGAATTCATCAATATATAATGTATTTATTAAATGAAACCTGCGAGCACAATCACTCTCATTTGTTTTTCATATTGTGCGTCTCGGAAGATAAAATTAGATCTGTCGAATCAGGCCCCAATCAAAGACATTAGATGGGAGAAGCGACGGGAAAAGGATCTTTGAAGATGTTTTGGTCTTGCTCCTTTCGGTTGGGATTACTGAAAATTCCAGAAGGATTGGTGTATCTCGGGCTGATATTGTAAAGCTTCATGAGCTGTAGCATATCTCGGGACGAGGCTCGGACCGATTTAACGGCCATGTTACTGTTGGCATCTGCAGCGGCCTTTTCATTGGAGGTTCTTACTGCCGTTTTAATAGCCGCTTGAGACTTGATGGCCAGGGTGTTGGCATATTGTTCGGAAACACCAAGTCCCAACGCCGCTCCGGCATTTGCCCCTTCACTCGAGCCTTGTTTGATCGCCTGTTGAATAATGATCGGATCTTCTCCGGCGTCCGTTAGACCCCCCGTGATTGCTCCAAAGGTAGAGCCGTAGGTTACGGATTCGACCGCTGCGATAGTTTCCATGTCATAGTTTCTTTTGTCGGGCATGGATCCTGGTTGCATGCCGACAATCTGAAAAACCGCCCCCATGGCGGCACCATGGGCAAGCGCTCGTGCAACCTGAATATCAAATTGTTCGGTAAAGCCCACAACTGGATCCACCTCATGGAGGTAATTCGCAGACATTCCGCCCATCGCGGCACCTTGGGCGGAATAGTTGATAACTGGCTGCAGTTGGGTGGGGTAGTAGATGGCAAACGCGGTATTTCCCAAAAGAGAACCGGTTGCGGCTCCGTTTGCTGCGGACGAGATCTCATTACGGTCGGTCTTGAATGCGGTGTCGACAATGTTTGGATCTTGTTCGAAAAAGAAAACAAAGTCGCCGACCGTTGTGGACCTTCCTGCATCGACGTCTTTTTGCGTGGATAAGTATCCAATGGAACCATCGATAGAACCGCGGGCAGCGCCTTTGGAACTGGCTTCCGCAAGCAAGTGCCTTGGGTAAGAAGACCAATCATTCTTGAAATCCCATGATTCGTCGGCAACGGATGCGAGTTGTACGCCCATTGAAGAACCGAATGCAGTTGTCTCGGCGA
>PBMI01000034.1 GCA_002722545.1 Opitutia bacterium
CAAACCAAACAAAACTGCTTTAAACGCCGAGGTACTCACTTGGGATTTCTGAAAATCGCGATCGAGTTTTTTGGAAAAACACAAAGGCCTCAGGTCCGAATCCCAGAATAGTACCTCGGAGTTTAAAGCAGTTTTGTTTGGTTTGATTTCGTGAAGTGTAATTGGGTGCGCATTACCGGTTCTTAACCTTTAGCAGTGTGTGCATTTGACCGAAATTATTCTCTGGACGAACGAGTAAGCCATCATGGTCAAGGCGATCTCTCAAGTGGATGTGTCTACTGATGTCACCGTGGAGCCGCCGATGAAGATGCGGAGTGGTGCGGGCCACCTGTGCAAGATCGACTGTCCTGAGCTGCAGTTTCCTCGGATGTCGATTCCTTGGGACACTGGGGTCAAGACGGGGCTCAACAACGGCCCCCCGAACTGCAAACTGGCGCTCAAGTTCAATGCCTTCAAGGACAACCTGCAGGGCCCACACCAGAAGCTGGCCACGCTGCTGGACCAGCTGGACGACATGGCGATCAAGTACATCGTCGACAACAAGAAGACGCTCTTCGGCAACAAGACCAAGAGCGAGGCGGTGATCCGTGAGACCTTCACGCGGTCGGTCAAGGAGGATCTGAACAACAAGTACAACCCCACGTTCAGCGCCAAGGTGGACTTTGACAAGCGCCGGGACAACAAGCGTGCGCGGACGGACGATCTGTCTGCCACCCACGTCATGCAGATCGGCTGCTACACCCGCGAGGGGGAGAGTCTGGTCCCAGAGGACGTGCTGTCCAAGGACTCGGAGATCCAGGCGGTCGTTGCGCCCCGTCACATCTGGGTGACTGCCAACGGGATGGGCATCACCTACAACGCGTCACGCTGCGTGGTGCACAAGACCGCGGGCGGGCAGAGCAACTTCGATTTCGACCTGGACGAGCTCGAGCCCGAGCAGGACGGCGACGGGGTGCAGGTCACCGCGCCGAACGAGACCGAGGTGGTGGACGACGACGAGGAGGTGCTGGAGGACTGATCTTCCGGAACGAGGTGACGACGCTTAGGATCTGCCCCAAGTGTTGCTCAAGGATCTTCAGGCCGGCGCGGTAGGACCTCGGTGGTCTGTTCTTGACCATGTTGGTCCGAATAAACCCGAGCATCTTCTTGACGTCACCCTGCTTCAACGGCACAATTTTCTCGCGCGCCTTTTTGCGCGACAATACGGGTTTGCGAAGGTCTGTATTGACGGCGTTGTGAATGTCGATGAGCCAGTTCCGCACGACCACGATGGATCGGTCGCAGGGGAAGGGGCGCTCGATGAGCTTCAGGACGTAGTTGTTGCGGCACTTGCTGCAAGGGAGCGTGGCGGCCAGGCTGTAGAAAAGGCCTTGGTACGACTCGTGCAGTGCGGGGACGTACTCCTCGACGAGTCCATGCAGGACGCGCCAGGTGACGGGGCCCCACTTATTCGGGTCCATGGCACTGTTTCTTGTGATTGCATAAAATAATGACAGGAACGAAGGGGTCATTGAATGTTCCGCGGGGAGCCCAAAGGTCGGTTAAACAAGGTCGGGGTTAGTCCGCGGGGAGCGCAAAGGTCGGTTAAACAAGGTTGGGACGGCTTTGTACTTGTCTAAGACATCGAGGGGTGACATTGATTGATATTTGAGTTCGTTTCGTGTTTGTGTTTTACTTTCGGATCCGGAATCACTGCCGGTTTGTGGTCGTCCTCGTCGACCTGTTTTGACCGCGGGTCGGTCCCTGGCCTTGACTCTTTCCAATGCCTTTTCCGCCTCCGACAATGCGTCTCCGAGTTCATCTTTGTTTGGGTCTTGAAGTTCTTCCGGCGCATCACGATAGTACTGAAGTAGTTCAACTCTTTCTTGCTCGTGCTCGGCTTTTTGGTTTTTCAGCTTTGTTTTTAATGTCTCGATTTTGATTTCTGCAAGCACTTTATTTTGTGAGACCTTCAACATGTCTTGCTCAATACTACTCTTTTCTTGTTGAAGTTTTCTTATGTCCCCCTGCAATTCTTCTGCAGTTTGCATTAAATACTCGTATACTTGTTTTGCTTTTACCAGTTCAGTCTGGTGCTTCTCGTTTTGGTTTTGCAGCTTTTCCTTGCATGCTGACTGCTGATTTGCAAATGATTGCTCAAGTTCTTCTATGCGCTGCTGCATTGTTTCTGCATTTTGCATTAACACCTCGAATTCTTGTTGCGCTTTGTTTGTCAGACTTTCAAGACGTTCATGATTTATTGCTTGTTGTTGTTGGTTCGTTCTCTGCAACTCCATAATCTTTTCGTTTCGTGCCGATAGCGTTTTCTCCATTTCCTGTGCTTTGATCATTAGATTCTTTATTGACCGCTGCAGTTCATCTATTTGTGTGTCACTCGCGCCCGAGATCACGAGTCTGTTCAACTTTGCCTGTTCGACCCGGAGCAGGTCGGCGAGTCGCTTTTCCGGATTGGTGACACGGAACGAGCCACTGGTGCCATCGAAATCGTATTCGACGGACATTATTGGATTCAACACACGAAAAAAAATCTTGTTGCGCACAATTCAATCGATTTATTTTCGGTCACCTCCTTGTGAATCATCATGTTCGTGTCCTTCGTCCTGTGGTCACTCTGTCTGCTCTTGCTCATTTTCTTTTCGATCCTCGGCTCCTTCGTCAGCCGCAACCCGTTCCTGTGGACGCTCATTGTCGCAAGTGTCAAGCTGTGGGTACACTCCAAGATCGAAACCGTTCGCGCGTACTTCCGTTCCGATCCCGAAGACGACCAAATGTCCTTGTCGTCCTCCACCTCGTCCAGTTCTTTGGCCACTCTCGACGAAGGCATCGATGAGCCAGGCGATCTGTGCGTCATGGACATCCAGCATTGTCCGGAGTATTCACTCATCTCCTACGCGTACCGACACATGCAATATCGAATGGTCTTCGGCATGTCCCGCGTCGCCCAGCTCAGTCAGTTCCTTGAGGTTGAGTTCGAGATGCTCGGTACCCACAGCGTCAAGAAGGTCATGCTCCCAATCCTTCAAGCACAAAAACCCAAGAGTGACATCATCCTGAAGGTGACCGACGACAAACACAACGAGTTGCCCGGAAAGATCGAGGAGTGCATCATCCAACTGTTCGGACCCTTCGTAGGCGAACCAGACAAAGAAGGTCTCTTTGCGATCCTTTCAGTGACGGACCCCAATGGGTCGTGCCCCCGAATCATCGTCAATTGTCTCGACACCCGTTTCTTCATTGACCGCACCCTGTCGACCATCGACCAAGAGGAGATCACAACATCGTGAACCTCTCACCGCCAATCTCTCTTCGTTTGACTTCTCTGCGGTGGTAGTACACCCCACCTCCCAGGGCCAATAAAACCAACAACAGAAGGATGACCCGATTCACAGTGATCATGTTTGTACCAGTGTACTGCGAAAATAATGCGTGGGTTTTTTGTAACACTCTTGGTTAAAGGTTGGGCATGGCGTGCTCTCCCTTTCCGGACTCCTTGCTCACGCTCCAGGGTGAAAAGTTGCGCGTCCTGCTCATGCTCTTCAGGGCCAAAGGGGTTTCCGACATCAGTGATCACGAGAAAGCAAACGTCTTTTCACACTTTGCGCCTCACGGTGAGCATGCCGACACAACACTCAAATTCTGGAGCTATGTCATGTTCCGCCCGAATGAGCTCGACAAGTACGTTGGAAAGATGATGCAGTTGGTCCACAAGTTTATGCAAGCGGAAGAATGCCAGTGTGGTTGCGCCGCCAACAACCTTGACAGCGATGCTTTCATGGAAGCAGCACGTGGCGTCATGGAGGGAGTGGTCTACGAAAACGCCCCTCGGTCTCAGCTCTTCCGCATGGGGTCTTTGCACTCTCTCGAAATGGGTCCGCCCCCAGTGAACCCGAGACCTCCTACACTGATTCGTCCATGACCTCATCACAATACAAGTGCGCGTACTCTTCTTGCAGCTTTGTGTAAGCGGTTTCTTGGATGTACAGCCCTTGCACAGTGACGCGAATCACCATACCATCTAGCCCAAAGCATCCCGCCAAATCGTTCTTTGGTTTGAACACCTCGCTTCTTGAGCCCACATTGGAGTCGTTTCTCTCGCCCACATGCTCGACGGCTTTCCTGTTGATCACATACTTGTGCACCCGGTTCGTTTTCAACCTTGGACCAAAGTCACACAGCGAGATCGGTTCGGGGAATTGCCGACATGCCGATGAACACTCCATCCCGGTCAAAGTCGTTCTGTTACAAACCCCCGCTCTGAATCCGAAATACATAATTTCTTTGTGAGTTTTTGATGGGGCTCTTGTTCGAGATCGACGGCTGTCAATACGAGCTCTTCAGCTCGAATGGTCAAGGTGTCTCGTACATCAACCTCACCACCGGCCAGCGCCACCACATGTCTTGCAAGGAACAGATCCCCGAGACGTGGCCCCAGGACGTGAAGGACAGTCTTCAAGGCGCCAATTTTGTGACCCATGACGTGTGCACCATATGTCTGCAACCGCAGACGCCACTGTGTCGGTGCATCATGACAATGGAAGGGGAGTACGACCTCTGGCGCGTGCCCCCTGAGTTGGCGCGCATCGATCCGCCGAGCACCATTGACGATCTACAGCATCTAATCTGCCAGGCCAAGAAAACGGTCGAGATTGCCTGCGTGGTCGCGGAACAACCCCACCGTGCCAAACTGGCCCATAAAGCGATTGACCTGATTGGCAAATACGTCAGCAGACAGCGTTTGATCGCACAAGCAGCCGGTGCGCACTACGCCAATGCGGCCAACGTGCTCCGGAACTACTCCAAGGCCTGTTTTGACGAGATCACTGCCCTGCGCCAGAAGCAACGGAGGGCCTTCACCGACCACAGACAGGGACTGCTCGAGGCGATCCTGGGAGAGCGGACCTGCGACTCGTGCATGGACAAGAAGGTGTGCTGTGTGGCCCGTCCTTGCCTGCACGCGTCCATGTGCGCCGAGTGCTGGGAGCAGTGGGTCCGCACGAGCCCTGGCACTTGTCCCGTGTGCCGGGCGGACGTCGCCTCGGTCTCAAAAGTGGAATCCTGGACAACCGTCCCTTTCCGGTCCTGAATTTATTTTGTCAGCATTAGGCACATGATGGACCTGTTGAGGCCGGTTGACATCTACGAGCACCGGAGTGAAGAGCCGGTTTTGCATGCCACATTCCCGGAAGAGTTTCGCTACTTGACTGAACCCCCGTTGCCTGATGCCAAAGTTAGACTAACTATTGATGACCCCGTACTGGAAAACGCGTTTAACGGCGAGTCGATTGATTTTGAGGCATTTATTGGAATCCCGTCTCAAAGGACGAAAGAGATGTTCGAAGAAGAAAGCGCTAGATTAAGATATGATGTTGAACGGTTAGAATTAGAACTGGAGCATTTCACTTTACTTTTAGAAAAGCAGAGAGGTCGACTAAGAGTACGTGTTAGGATCTTTCTTCAATCAGTGACAAAGGCCAATGCACCTGAATACGTCAATGTAATTGTAAAGTACGTCCTTCGGGAATTGGGACATCGCAATGCTGTAGATGTTCTAATGAACCCTTATATTCAAGAACCGCGACGTAGAGAAGGTGCAGGTCTTGGAGTGGAGATGATGTTCTTCATGTTTGATTTTGAAGAGCGTCTTGTTTTGAAAGACAAAGTTGCTGGTCAGAGCATTTACACATTCGGAACGGCAGAAGACGAACCAGTCGAGATGGATGATAACTTTCCAGTATACCCGACACCGGAGTTTTTCGATTTCATTAATCAGGACTTTCATGGACCTTCTCTCTTGAATATCTCCTGGAATGACGATGTGATGTCGTTGGATTGGGACATTTGTTCTGTCAAGATCTACAAGTCACTGGGCCGCATTGATGTCACCATTTTTGGCGAACCCCGGGACAACTATCCACCGTTCCCGAATCCAGAAACGGTCCAGGAGGCCCTCGAGGTGGCAGATGCATGGTTCATTGAAACTCGCGGGGTGCAGTGCAGGTACACAAAGTACAGAGAAGAGTATGAGTTGAGGCGACGTACAGATGATGGCGAAGTGAGACTGAAAGGGGGTTGCATTAACACGGAAGACCCAATCACGTCCGAACACTTTGAGGAGGATCTCAACTACCCGATGGTGTTCCAAACTACATCCGGGCACTGTTTTAAAGGCACTCACACTCCCCAGACGCTGGGACAACTTGGTTACCGAAATCCATACAATCGAGAAATCCTGAGCTCGAACTGTTTCGAAAAGGTGGAGCGTGACGAATCGGCCTTCATGCGCATGTCGTTACTCGGACTCAATTAAAGGTTGCGAATCATGGAGGCCCTGATGCAGGTGCGGGACATGCAGACCTTTTTGTTCGATGGGCTAGCGCATGCGATGATGCGACAGGACACGGACATGCTGTACAAGTACGTCTACTGCAGGAACCTGTCTTCGGAGATTGTCGACTGCCTGATGGGCAACTTGTCGCGGTGGCAGGAGACTGCACGCGCCAAAGGGTTGAGCGCGCGCACACTGTCCGAATGGTTAGAACTCCTCGTTCGGATGAGCAACATCACGCACAGCCTGCTGGAGGCTGTCTACAACGCAAGGAGAACGTTGCAAACGAGCGACCTCAGCATCCAAGACATCCAGAAGGACATGCAGCTCAACAGCAAAATGCTCGACATGCAGTTGCGACTGCAGGTGCAGATGGGAGCACAGTTTTATAATGTTGCGACATAAACGAACACAATGCGTCTTGTGTTGAGTGTGGACGTTGGGTACCGCAACTGCGCCAAAGTCCTGGGCAGGGTGACGCCGCGGGGTGACGGTTCCGTCCACGTCGAAGTCCTCAAGGCAGAGGTGTGCGACGTGCTGAAGGGCAAGAAGCCGACCACCGTTGCGGCGACCGCTCTCAAGGTGGTCGACCATCTGCTGCCGTGGTTTGAGGTGTCGACCGAGGTGGTCTGTGAGGCGCAGGTCCGAAAGAGCGGGATGAACTTTGGGATCGCGCACGCCATCCTGGGGGCGGCCCACACGAAGCATTTGCCCTTTTCATTTATGGCGGCAAAACGGAAGTTTCAAGGACTCGAGCAGCAGACGGACGAACTGAATTTGAAAAAGCGCGCGGTGGCCGAAGTGCAGTGGCACATCGCGAACCCAAGCGCGCATTTAGTCCTGGAAAATTTTGTCCCGCCCTTTTCAGAGGCAAAGAAAAAGGACGACCTGGCGGACGCACTGTTACAACTTTTAAGTCATGTCGGATGGAAGCATCAGCCAAGTGACGGAGGCGATCAACCAGTTGAAGTCGGCGCTCCAGACGTTGGAGTCCTGGAAGAAGTCGCAGGAGCAGGACCAGGACCAGGACCAGGACGACCCGACGAAGAACTTGATCTTCTCTTCGAACGAGCCGCTTACGGGTAAGTGTGAGATCTGCGCCAAAGGACCGCTCGACTGGGTGCAGAAGCTGCGGGGGCTCGAGGTGACGACGGGACAGCGCACCCAAGAGTGGTTCGAGGCACGGAAGCAGTGCGTGACGGCCTCCGAGTTGGCCTCGGTGATCTGCGAGAATCCGTACTGTTCGCGCGTGCAGACCCTCAAGAAGAAGGTCGGGCTGGCGGGCGATTCGAGCAGCTCCACCTTTGCATGCCAGCACGGCAACGACAACGAGGACCGTGCGATCGAGATCTACGAGCAGCAGACGGGCCACCGCGTGTTGTCGTTCGGGCTGCTCCGGTCGCAGGTGCCCGGCCAGACGCACATTGCGGGCAGCCCAGACGGCATCACGCACTGCGGACGGCTGGTGGAGGTCAAGTGCCCCGTGTCCCGACAGATCATCCCGGGTGTGGTCCCGAAACACTACCAATCGCAGATCGAGCTCCTGATGCACATTGCGCAGATCGAGGTGGCCGACTTTGTGCAGATGGGGACGAACCAGGGCGCGTTCGACATCACCGCCTGCCGCCGGACGGAAGGATACTACGAGTCGGTCAAGGGCAAGATCAACAAGTTCCTGGAGATGCTGAAGGAGGTGCGTGCGGACAATGCGGCAATCTCCAAGTACGAACGCAAGCGCAAGAGCCCCGTGAAGAAGCCGGACGTCTCCAAAACGTTTGCCGCCGGGTTCATTTTGGATTAAAAATGTGTTTGCACAACCGCTTGTGTTCGGGCCAGTGGGCGTTCTGGCAGCTTGGGCAGCAGTACCGCACCGTTTTGCATGGGCACGATTTGGTCCGCACCAGCCTTCCGCAGTGACTGCACCCGTGCGCTTTCCGAAACAACTCCGCCAGAGAGGACTCCTCGATCCAATACACAATGGTGGCGACAAGGACCTGCACAGGGCACCTTCTGAAAGGGCCAAACTCGTGCCCGCCCGACCAGCGCGCCATGATCTTGTGCGCCACCGTGTCCAGCAAATGGAGGTTCTGCTCTATCCTGCCCTTCTTGATCGCAACGCAGCATTTGTGAACGTCTTCATGTGTCAGCGTCGCGTCATCGTACCGCCCGCACTCGCAGTCGGAGTGGCACATGTCCACCGACATCCTTGAGCGCGCGCAAACCAAACCAATATTTTGTGATTCAAGAGTATGCTGACCCGCAATGACATGACGCGGCTGGCGACGTCGTTGCCCACCGCCAACCAGATGGCATTCGACATCATCATGCCCAACGTGAACAAACAGATCAGGGCGGCGGCAGTGTCCGGTCTCGACCATTGCGAGATCGACGTCCCGACAATCCTGGATTCGGCACCCGCGTTCGAGTACGACGCCGTGTGCAGACAAGTGCAAGAGACGCTCGTGAAGGGCGAATTCACCGTGGAAGAGAAGGACGTTGGGTTGTTCCGGGTCGCGTGGGAAGAGCGGGCGCAACGGAGAGATGTCGACGAATCCGACCAAGTCAAGATCGTGTACACCAAACCCCCCAGGCGCCGCAAAAAGAAGAGATAAATTTTTTCCAACACAGTGACAAAGGCATGTCGGTCCGGCGCAAGAACTTCAATGGCAAAGAGTACAAGAAGGGGTCCGAGGTCTTCAAGGACAAGCTTGCCCTCTTGCCCAAAAAGATCGAACCCAAGCAGGTGGCAGAGCACTTTGAGAAACTGCTTGCACACGTGGCGACCAAACCGGACAACCTCAAGGGGAAGAGCGTCCTGCAGATCGCGGAGACTTTGGCTCCTGACTTTCCGGTGTGCGCGTACGGCTATCCGAAGACGTACATAATGGCGCTGGCGGGCAAGCTGGACCTGGAGCAGATCCGGAAGCTTTGCCAGGCGGCCTGATGCGCTTGTTCAGTGGCAACGCGACCAATGAATCACTCTGCAACATTGATGCCCAGTTTGGCCAACCTAGCGTGACGAAGTTTGGTTTCCGTGGCGGCATCATTCCGCTTGATTGTGTACGATGATGACGCGAGTCCCGGTTTCTTGCGCGAGGGTGGCGCCTTTTTCTTGATTGCTGGCGTGACCTGGTGGTGCTTGAGCCGCTCCAGGATGGACTCTTCTTCCGGGATCATCTGAAGCAGTGGGGGGGTCTGCATCACGATGTCCTGGTCCTCGCTACCCCGGAACTGCTCGATCGTGAGGCACCCCCCAAAGGCCTTCAGGCAGCGGCGCGGAGGTGCGGGCGGGATCCGCCTCTTCAAAGGGATCCCGTACACCTTTTTCGCCATGTGTCTGAGCCACATCGGTCGGACCAATGAGCGGGTGTCGCTCGTCTCCTGGTTGGCCCCCAAACAGCATCGGATCGAGCAGTACACCCCCCGCAGCACCATCTTCTCCTTGCGTTCGTTGTATACGATCGGCATCCCAATGGGCGGCCCCTCGAACGGGTGGCAGCAGTGATGGCACCAGATGTCGCACGACGTTTGCGAGTAGAAGTCGGCCTGCCGGGGGTGCTGCAGGATCTGCCAGAGGTGGGCGTCCCCCATTGTTTTTTTCTCGTGCGAAAGACAAAATGGCGGCGGCCCCGGGAAGGACAATCTTTAACCGGTCCGAAATTCAGACTTTGGGCAAAAGTGAGCTGATCTCGGCACTGCTCGAAAACGACGAGGACCTGCTCGAGGCCGAGCTGTCCCGCAAGAGCAACGATGAGCTCAAGCGGGACCTGACCAAACAGAGCGACCAACTCCTGGCCGAGGTGCGCAAGAAGAACGAGGAGGTTGACGGGCCCGAGGACGATGAGCTCGACTGCGACCCCCTCGTGTCGGGGGACTGCGCACCCAAAGAGCCCTTTGAGTTCTTCGAGAACGACCTCGCGCCACCGGGACAGGACCGGGTGATCACGCCCGCCGAAATGGAGGTGCGGGAACTCAAGGCCGAGATCAGCGAGGCAAACCAGTACCAGCAGAAGCAGGACGTCGTGTTCCGCCAGTTCGTCCGCGGACTCCTCACAGATGAAGATTCAGAATCATTGCCAACGTTGGATATTCCCCACATTACATTCAAGGTCGACGCGAGGCTGATCAATTATTACTACAACCGTGTGTACAAAAATCAAGATCAAGATGCACTGCACGTCGAGTATTTTGAAGGAAAACAGAATCTGACCGATTTACACAAATCTACTGACATTGACACGATGGATGCGTTGAACAATGAATTAAAGGGAATGAACCCATCAGCATTTTGTCCAGATTCAAGATTGCCGTCATTTAACGTCTCCTCCCAACAAATCAACAACGGGGTTCCCGTTCGAATGCAACAGATAGTACCTCTGCGGAATTACTATCGATGCAAACCCGAAGAAACGTCATGTGGGATTGCAGACAGGTGTGAGTATTTTTGCAACTTCTACAACGGGAAAGACCACGAAATGAACATTTGTTCTTTATATAACATCCTGAACGATGGAGAATTGGACTCAAAGCCAATTCGCTTTCTGACACTCTGCTTGGTCAATCTGGACATTGGAGATTTCGAAGACTGTACTGATTGTGCAAAAAAACTGAAAGGGGCAATTCGAGCAGCGCAAATTTGGGTTGAGCGGAATTCAGATGAACCCAACGTGTATCGGCAGACCATGATCATTATGAACGCATATTTGCTCTTCATTCAACGTTTTTTGAAAGGTAATCCAGAAGCTTACAGCGAAGTGCTGAGTGATTACATGGGGTACCTACACGAGGTCCGCCACTTGGTCTTGAACTCAAAGGCAAAGGAACTCAGGGTACCCGTGACCGACATGATTGGGGACATAGAACTCACTATCGGGTTCATCATCAAGAGATCGATGGGATGCACGAGGACAGCCCCAATTGAAGCCGACCCTGATGACAACACATCTGACGATGACCCGGATATATGGATTTAACTATGCCGACTGAGGACGTGAACGCTCTTGAGTCCGCGTGACCGTTTCCATTCGTCACTCCAAATGAAGTGGACGATGTACCCGTGGTCGGCAAGCAGCTCCAGCCGCGCCATCGTCTGGATGTATGCCTCGGTCCCCGGCTCCCCGTGCCACCGTCGCCCAAGATATTCCCACACGTGCGTCGGGTTCGACTTCTCGTACCCGTCCGCCCGGATCTTCAGTCCCGAAACGTAGTCGTCCCGCTCGTGACCAGATACGATCGTTCGGTCCCGCCAGTCAAAGTGAATGTGCACAATGTCAAGGCCAAACTTCTGGTTCAGGTAGTCAAAACAGCGACACGCCTCAACACTCGCCACCTCCCGGATCCGCCGCATCCGTTTGACCTCCAGTACCGATGCACAAGGAGTGCAGAAAGGGTACACGTGCTTCGAGTGCCGTCGTCCGCATTCGTTTTTGCACAGATCCTCGGGCCGGAGAGTGTTGGTGTGCTTAAAGTCAATGTGCCGTTGCAAGTGGTATTTCCGGACAAACTGCTGCCCACACACTTTGCAATCGTAGTCCAACTGCTGTCGGTGCCGCTTCATGTGTCGGTTCAAGTCTCCCCGCAACATAAATGCTTTCCCACATTCGTCGCATTTGATGTCATGGTCGGGCCGATGCGTCTTCACATGCCGGTGGAAGATGCTCTCGGTGAAGTAGATGTTCTGGCAGAGGCCGCATGTGAAGACCTTCATGTGTCTCCAAACCTTTAACCACATGTGGAAACGAGTGGGGCTCGTGGTCGTGGTCACGGTCTGGATCTACACGAGGCAGAGACCGCCCGGACCCCCACCTTCTTTGGACGTGCCCTTTTTTTTTGTGACGCACACAGACAAATGATGCGAGTCATGATCATCATTGCCGTCGTCCTGCTCGTTGGGCTCTTGTCCATTCGAATGATCAAACCAGCGATGGCCACTCAATTGATCCCAACCCTTGAACAGTCCGCATGCGAAGGCACAGACTGCTACTTGGGCGACTCGGCACGGGATGTCCTCGAATTCACGTAAAAGATTGTGTCGCCAATTTATTTTCCATTTCTGTCTGCATCATCATGGATGCAACACTCGATTCTCCAATACTTGCTGCACTTGATGCACTTGACAATCCACGCAAAGGCCTTCGAGCTGGAGCAACAGGCCTCGCGTTCGTTTTCCTGATGTGGCCAGTTTTTCACTTGTGCGTGAAATCCTGGAATGCAGGACATGGTCTAGAAGCGCAAAAACCATGCAAACCGCTGTTCAGGCCCGCAAGGAATTATTTCCTCTTGACGTTCGTGGTGTTTTTGATCGCAGCGGGAATGGTAACGCGCTTGATGCCAGGACACCGAATGTCCAACGGGGAAGCTGTGACCCTGCTCGCTCTCATTGTCCTATATGTCCTTGGTACACGCGCATTTATGTGAAGTGAATCAAGATTGTGCCCCCAATTTATTTTCCATTTCTGTCTGCATCATCATGGATGCAATACTCGATTCTCCAATACTTGCTGCACTTCCTGATTACAATCCACGCAAAGGCCTTCGAGCTGGAGCAACAGGCCTCGCGTTCGTTTTCCTGATGTGGCCAGTTTTTCACTTTTGCGTGGAATTTATTCTAGGAACATTATTCAGGAGTAAACCCAAAAAACCATGCAAACCGCTTTTCAGGCCCGCAAGGAATTATTTCATCTTCACGTTCATCGTGTTTTTGATTGCAGCAGGAATGGTAACGCGTTTGATGCCAGGAGAACGTATGTCCAATTTTGAAGCTGTAAGCCTGATTGCTTTCATTATCGTATATTCTATTGTTACGTTTCCGATAGTTGAACCCTAATGTTCAAAATAAATCGAACGGTACTCTCCGTCTTGAAGCACCACCCCCATTTGCTCCAAGTATGATTTGCGCCCGTGGCACGAATTGCAAAGCAGCTCCAGGTTGCTTGCAAGGTTGCTTCCACCCCTTTGCAGCGCCTTCGTATGGTCGATCTCGTACGCAATGCCCACCTTTTGCTCGCACATGCGGCATTTGTACCGATCCCTGTACGCCACGAAACTCTTGAGCGCGAACGAGACGTCCCGCGTGCCCATTTTCAACGACTCGACCGGGCACCTCACGCACGCGTCGCAGTCCAGACAGCACACAACCCCATCGCTGACCCTGTACCCTGGTTTCAAAAGTCCTTGGCACCGACCGCACGTCCAGCCCTGTTTGGCCGCGTGGAACTTGAGGTGCCGCTTGGACATTTGGAGAGGAACATGTAGAGAGACAAACAAAAAATTACATGCCCAAGAGGTCCTGTCGCCGAGAGGCCGCCGCGTTCACCACCTCTTCGGGTTCGATTTGCCCATACCGCCAAAGCAATTTCATTGCAATTTCGTGAGGTTCAGGATAGTTCTTCGCAGTGTTATAAAAATTGCGCCATGTGAAAACATCTCCCATAGGAAATCGCGATTGCATTCTGCATCTGTCATTCGAATCGAATTGAAAAATCAAAGAGCCCTTAAGTCTATCAATTCTTAGTACAATTTGATTACGGTTTGGGCTTAAATTTATGTCCCAAACATGGCCGTCACCTTGATACAAGCTCTCGTATTGACCGGATCGCCAAAAATCTGAATTTATGATCATTCTCGTATTTGACTCAAAAACAGCCGTCAAGTCTTCCCCCGAGCCTTCAAAGCGAACAAAGTTTAATCTGGGTTCATTTAGCGGGGGGTCAAACTGTTGCGCCAATAGTCCAAACTTTTCGAAATTCAAAACCAATTGGTCGTCTGTTGGTTCATTACCAATGTCAAGCTTCATGCCAAATTCCACCGAACCGAAATTGTATAGTTGATCTGTGATTGCTGCAATGCCTGGACCAAGTCTTTCGGGGAGTGGAAGGTCGGCGGAACTATATTTTTCTTCTTCATTGTATACATCCACTGTCAAAGAACGAGTGCCACGTGGTATCGGATCATCCCAAGGAAAGCTTTTTCTGACAGAAACACGCAGGCCAACGCGCGAATCATGATCTTTCGTTCGAAAGAATTTGTTTCGGGTTGCAAAATAGAAATGCGTTTCGTCGTCGTCTTCACGGGGCTCTATCGCGTCTTTTTTCAACATTTTTCGTTCTTTCGCGAACTTTATGTCTTTCAGAAATGACACAGACAGTGTTGATTCCAATCCAACAGCATACAAGACGTCCCCAAAAGAATCGAACGGTTTCCACGGTTCTGTTGGTGTCGCGTTGACACTGTATTTACTCCTTCGTAAGGTGATGGGAACATTTGCAGGCAACCCCAGGGCTTTCGAAAAACTTTCTCCAAGTGTCACACTGAAGGTGTTCAGGTCCTCACTCAGGTCCACTTTTGTCGGTGCTAAGTTGTTGAGCAATTCTTGCACTTCCATTCGCCGCTGTTTTTCCTCAATTCTCCATGCGTAATGGTTTATGTTCACTTGAGGCAACAGTTTTTTGATAGTGTCTGGGGGCAATGTTGTGTACAGGTCTGCCCAAAGTTCATCAGGTAGATCTGCTCTGCTGAAGGCACTGTCACTGAGGTACGGCAAAATTGCGGCCAGTGTTCTCTTTGGGATCTCCACGGTCTCATTGGTCCGGGCCCGTTTGGGCTCGGGGGCAGTGTCAGGGCCCTCGCGCTTGGACATTTAGAGAGGACAAACAAAAAATTACATGCCCAAGAGGTCCTGTCGCCGATAGGCCGCCGCATTCACCACCTCTTCCGGGTCGTCCTTTGCGAATTCCTAAAACCTTTTGAATGTGCTGTAATTTGATCTCACTTACTGCTCTTCCAGAGATTCTTCAAAACAAATGGTGTTTGCTTTGCTGCTTTTACAATCAAGCTAAGATTTACACCTAAGGTATACAAATCGATCTTCAAATCGTAAATTCCATGCACGTTCAATATGTACATGTATTTGTGGTTGCCACTGTGAAGAATGTCTCTGTATCCGACATCATTTCCGCCTTGAATTCCGCCTTGAATTCGGACTATGACGTTTTTGTTCTTTTTTTCTTTTTTCTTTTCGGCCAACCACCAGGACGCCATTTTTTTCAAAAGTGAGATCCCGGATGGTGTAATTCGTTGGTTTGGGGTTGTGTTCAGGTCGTAATATAATTCTTCATCATCGTCTTCCAGAAATTCATTCGACAACGTGAGAATTCGTGGCAACGGGGGACTATACATGCTGCGGATAGCCGATGGAAGTGTGACGTTAAGAATGGGTGTTTGAATCTTGCCATTTGACGTGATTTGTGGTGTAATTTGAATTTCTTTGCAAATGCTTTCAATAACATCCAATACAATACTTTTATCTCTCGGCAAGTACGCATTTGAAACGGCCCCAGTCTTGCGATGTTTTGAATGAATGCCACACTTTCGCTTTCCTGGCAAAGCGTTGTTCGTGCATTTTTTTCCCGACTTTTTGGTGGCGGTGCACTTGCGGGTCATTTAGAAACGACCAACAAAAAAAAGGATCAGAAGACGGGTGACTGGGTGAACAGGAAGGTCGGCATGTCGTCGTGCAGCTCGGACTCGGCGCAGATCAGCCGCCAGATGCACTCCTGCTCGACCAATCGGTCCCGGTGCTTGAGCAACCGCAGCGAGTCCAGGAACGTGTCGTAGCCCAGCGCCTCGAGGATCTTGGACAGCACGATCGAGTAGCTGAGCATGTTCGACCGCTGGATGTTGCGCTGCTTCTGCACAATGTCGTACAGCCGGGTCACGTCGTTGAACATGTCCATGACGGCATGCTCTTGCGCTTCGGTCATCTGTGGCGGCGCGTGCCCGGTCAGCGCGTACCGGAGCGAGTGGACGTGCGAGTACAGCTTCGGCATCTTGACGGTCTTGAGCACCCCCCGCAGCCGGTCGATCGTAACCACCGTGTGGTCCGTCCAGTCCAGCTGCAGCTTGCCAAACTCCTGCTGGATCCGCTCGAGCTGGGCCGGCGTCACGTTGTTGTTCTCCTTGCCCTGGATCCGGAGCACCCACGACAGCATGTGGTTGGAGCGCTTGTACGAGAAGGACTGCTGCTTGTGCGAGGTCGTGTCCCGCCACAGCGCGTCCATGTACTGCGCGTCGTTGTCCTGGTAGTCGCCCATCTCGCCGCAGTGCGAGCACACCTTGGTCGCAAGACGCGTGTGGACCACGAAGGTGTTCCGACGGTGGCACTTCCGGCAGCCCCCTTGGCTGTCCTCGACCCCGTTGTCCGCCATCTTCTCCGCGTGTCGGGTCTTGTCGGTCTGGTGCGTCACAGCCACAAAGTCCAGGATCGACTCTTTCCCTGTTCTCATCTTCTTCCGCACCCGCTCGTTGGCAGCCGTCAAGGTGCCTTTCACCTCAATCAGGTTGTTGGTCTGGTCGATCGCGTCGATCCGGAGCTCCTGCATGATCTCGTCTTGTCGTTCGGGATCCGCCTCCCGCTTGACGCTCTCCATGGTCTGCTCCAGGCTGTACAGCTTCATGTAGTGCTGCAGTGCGCTCGACATCTGGGTGGTGGTCGAGAAAATAATCGCACTGGCCCAACGCGGGCAGTGGCCAAATAAAATGTGGTCCAATGAACAAATGGAGTTCGACCTGACCGGGTCCGGCAGCTCGCTCTACTGGGCAACGGTCCGGATGAAGATCAACGGTGTCAAGGGGGTCTACGTGCTCGACACCGGCGGCAAGGCGATCGTCACCAAGCACACGGTGGACGAACACGACTGCACGATTCCCTCCAGGATAGAGTACGGCAGTGGGACTGTGATCGGGTGCAAGGTTAAAGGTTTGGTGCAGTTGACAAAGGATCTCGCGCTGGACACCCGCGTGCTTCACAGGGTCTCAAAGTTCCCATTCCGGGCCGGCGTGGACGGGATCTTCGGTCTTTTGCCATCAAAGCTCACCGAAAAAAACGGAATCAGAAGCGCCGAGATCGACTTCACGACAAGGACGGTCAAGTTCAACCTGCCGCCAACGTACGCCAAAAGCATCTGCGTGAACAACTTCCACCACCCCACGTTCAAGAACAAACTCTGGTTCTTCGGAAACCTCCGCGCATTCGACGTCAACGGACAGGCTTTCTTCAAGAAGGACGTTTACTTCATGCTCGACACGGGCGCAACAAAGGCATTGACCTTCTTCAACCAAAGCTTCAAGGAACTCGAACAGTGCAAAGACAACCCCAAACTGATGCGACTCGAGATCCAGGTGCCAGGCAACGTGATCCATCTGCGTCTGCCGGTCAACTCCAATTGGCCCGTCTGCCTCCCATCCGAAAACGATTCCATCAACTTCGCCATCCTCGGGATCCAGGCGCTCAACTCGCTCAAGAGCATCCACTTTGAGTACAGCACGGACGGCAGCAAGATCACCCGCCTCTGCATCGCACAGCACTGAAGTCATCGCAGCACCTTGCCCGAACGAAGCGTCGATGCCTCCCGATGCTCCGTCAAGGCCCGGATCAGAAGGCGGCTGTTTTGCTGGTCCTGCCGCAACGCATCGATCTCGTTCTGCAAATGGGTCATGCACCGCGCATGCTTGATCGCGTCCTGGCTCCGGGCAACCTCCAGCTTCTCGTACGCGCTCTGCAGGATGCCGTACATCGTGTTGAAGGCAACCATGTCCGCGTCGTGGGCGGCTTGCATCTGCTCCATGTTGAATAAAACAAACCAAACCAAACCTCCCTTTCAATTTTCCCGCCCCTTTGAATGGAGTTGCTCAAGAGCGCCATCCTGGCAGACCTCCAGAACTTCCAGAAGCCGGTGGACCCGTTCAGACCGCCGCCCAACTTCGACTACTACCACCAGATCATCACTCACAACAGGATCACCGCCACCAGCCTCCAGAAGATCGTCGACTGGCTCGACCAGGACAACGAGCGCTTCCCGGGCGTCTCATTCGGGTACATCTCGTACATCAAGCTCTTCATCAAGAAGTTCGAGGCAGCCAAGCGGTTCGAGGAGTACGGCAGGGCAAACCTCTGCGTCGTGTGCTACGCCAACATCGGAGACTCCAACCCACGCCAACTCTGCGGCAAACGGTCTTGCCCGTACCAAACTTAAAGGTTGCGAACCCTTTGCATTTTGGTCTTTCATGTCGCTTTTCGAGCTCTGCACCGCGCAGGCGATCGCGTTCAAAGGCACCATCGATGCGCTCGTCCACGCACACATCTCCGAGACCACGCTGGTCGTCGACAAGAAGGGAATGTCCATCCGGCAGATCGACCCCGGACAGTGCCTCGTCGCCGACCTGCTCATCGAGGCGCCATCTTTCCAGACCTTCGCCCTCGCGGAGGACGAGACCCACGTCGGAATCAACGTCCCCGCATTCCAGCGCGTCCTCAAGTCCTTGACCAACAAGGACACCATCACACTGTCCGTCCTGTATGACGAACCCATCTTCCTCCGCGTCTCGGTCTTCAACGAGTTCACAAAGTCCGAGATCGTCCACAAGCTCCGGATCCTCGTCCTCGACTACGAGAAGGTCCAGATCCCACAGCGCGAGTGCGACCGGATCGTCTCCATGCCCTCCGCAGACTTTGCACGCCACGTGAAGGACTTTGCTCCATTGGCCCCCGCCCTCGAGTTCGAGGCGAACGAGGACACCTTCTTCGTCCGCGCAAAGTCGGACCTCTGCATCTCCGAGGCCGCCATCCACCCCAAGAACAACATCCGCGGTGAGCAGTTCGGCAACGGGTCCACCCACATCGGGCTCGGGCGCAACGGGAACAAGAGCGTCCGCCAGTCCTTCAACACAAAGTACCTGCAGTCGATCACCAAGGCGTCAAACTTGGACTCGCAGATCACCCTGTACCTGACCAAGGACCTCCCTCTGATCGTCAGGTACAACGTCTCAATCATCGGCTCCCTCAGATACATCTTGGCAGGGAGCGCCACGAGTGATGAGTCAGCCGAAAAATAAATTCTTGCCCCTCAGATACAAAACCCCAGCGGGAAACCGACTGAAGAATGGCTG
>PBMI01000035.1 GCA_002722545.1 Opitutia bacterium
GGATCGATTCAGTCAGTTGGGCAAACCGATGCCGGAAATCAACCTTCGGCAATGCTACCGCCCGGAAAACGCCGAGGTGCTTGAGAATCCATTCGGTACTGCCCCAGGGCTCCTGCTACAAAAAGAAGGCAAAATCCTCGTCATGCTTCCCGGACCTGCCAGGGAAATGCACCCCATGTTCGAACAGATCGTCGTTCCACGCCTTCAAAAAGAGGGCCTTTTCCCGGAGATCGACTGTTACTTGCAAATTCGCACGGCCGGGATCGGTGAGAGCGCGTTGGCGGAGAAAACCGATCATCTTTTTCAAGACATGGAAGCACTGGTAGTAGGATATTGCGCCCATGCCGGAATGGTTGACCTTAGGCTTAGCTCCCTGGACGGCGAGGTTTTGACCGAGCAAGACCTACAGGAATTGGCGGACGCCTGTCGCCAAGCAATCGGCGAGGATTTCGTCTGCATGGGAGATCGAACCTTGGCCGAGGTTATTTTCAGGGAATTGCGTTCCCTCAACAAAACTTTGGCCGTAGCCGAATCCTGCACCGGTGGCTTGCTTTCGTCCTCCTTCACCGAGATCGCAGGGATCTCCAAGGTTTTTCATGGTGGAGCGGTTTGCTACCACAACGACGCAAAAGTTCAAATGGTGGCGGTGCCCGAAAGCATGCTCAAACAACATGGAGCCGTCAGCGAAGAAGTCGCCATCGCCATGGCAACCGGAGCCTGTGAAAAGTTCGGAGCTGATTATGGTTTGAGCGTAACCGGATTCGCCGGTCCGACGGGGGGAACTCAAGTTCTTCCGGTCGGCTCGATTTACCTCGGGTATTCCTCCCCTGTCGGCGTATGGGCGAAAAAAATACATTTACGCGGAGATCGGGCGTCCAACCGAAGAAGGGCCGCTACCTCGGCCCTCGATTGGATGAGGAGAAAACTGAGAAAATACAAACTCGAGGAAGTGTTCGCCGCCTCCGAAACCGGCGAATTAAACGGTTAGTCCTGCCTTTTTAGCGGTCCATGTCCACCGATTCATTTCACGTCGTTCTGGGCGACGATGATTACCTCGTTCGCCAACGAGCGAAGGAAATTTACGACGAGAACTGCGAGTCCTTCCCGGACGACCTGTCCCGCGAAATCATCGATGGGCGCGCAAACCGAGTCGAAGACGTCGAAATGATCCTCAATGAAGCCCGTTCCGCCTGCCAGACTCTTTCTCTCTTTGGCGGCGGTAAACTAGTCTGGATCAACGAAGCCAATTTCCTCAATCAAACCAAAACGGGAGCCGCTCAAGGATCCAAGGAAGCTCTCGAGTCCGCCAAACCTTTTCTCGAGAACCTTGGTGACTCGAAATTGATTCTTTCCGCATGCCCGGTTCATCGCAGTCATGCATTCATCAAGTGGTTGAAGACAAACTCCTCTCTCGAAGACGTAGCCAAGCAAGAAAAGGAAGACGTTTCTTTTCGGCGTCTCGCTCAAGAAACGGCTCAGGCATGCGGAGTTGATTTCGCATCCGGGGCCGTGGAATTTCTTGCCGGTAAAATCGGAGGTCACTCCCGGTTGGGCGTCGAGGAAACTCGTAAACTAGCCGCATACCTGGGCAAAGAAGGAGGATTCATCACCGAAGAGTTGATCACCGACTTGGTTCCCGATTTCGGGGAAGGTGATTTTTTCGAAGCCTCCGAAGCCTTCTTTTCCAACGATCTAAAATGGGCCCTTGACGCCATTGAGCGTCATTTTTTTCATGCCAAAGACGCCCGTCCGCTCCTCGCAACCCTGCAAAACCGCAACCGCCTGCTCATCCAATTGCGGGTCTTGTCCGACGGGGGCGAACTCGACCCGAACCAAAGATTAAGCAAGGACAAACTGGAGCAATTGGGTCGCAAACACGCTCATCATTTTTCCGATTCGGGTGATAAATCAACCTTGAACCTCTTCACTCAGAACCCATGGTTTTTGGGTCGATTGATGCCCGTAGTCAAAAGATTCAGCACCCGTGCCCTCATCGACTTGCAAGCCGCGTTGCTCGAAGCTTTCCAACAATTGCTCGCGCAACCCCGCGAACAACAAGCCGCGATATTCAAGGATCTTGCCATCCGTACGCTCTCCTCGAAATAGATAAAACTCTTTCATTCTCATTTTCGAGCTATCTTCTCATGAGCAGTTGCGTTTCGGCCAAATCAGCTTCGAAATGAGCCGAAAACAAAGATCTTTTGCCTTGCCTCCAGCCTGTTCGTCTAGGATTAGAGTGTTATGAAATCGATTTTCCTTTTTCCCATTGCCCTCGCAACTTCTCTCCACGCCGAGGATTCCGTTTCCAACGCCGACCTTTCCCGTAAGCTCGACCTCATTTTGGGAAAAGTCAGTGGACTCGAAACCCGCGTCGCTGAACTGGAAAAAGCCAACTCGGAGGTAAAAAAAGAGATGCAGGTCGTACAAAAAACGGCAGAAGAGGCCAAAACCGCCTCTCAAACCATCGCATTGCCTGAGGACGAAGACGCCAAAAAATCTTTCATGTCCAAACTGAGACTCCAATTGAAAAGTGAGGAAGCCAAAGCAGCCGGTGCGTGGACCAAGGAAGAGACTTGGATTGGGATGCGCAGGAATTTGACTGGATTCAAGGTGCGCAAACTTTTGGGAAACCCCAACCAAATCAAGAAATCGCTCAACCCGCGCATCGACCAGATCTACCACTACGAAGGAGACTTGAATGCGGACGGAACCAATGAGGTTGGAGAAGTGAGCTTATTCCGCGACCGCGTGGTTTCCTTCTCCTCCCCTTTCTAAGCCTCTGTTTTAAAGGCTTTCGGCGCAATTTAGCGCCCAAAAGTCCTTACATAAGAATTTTGTCCACCGGGCAATAACCGGTTGACTTTTTCATCTAAACAAGTAGGATGACTCATGATTTATTCAATTGATCTTATGAATAAGTCTTAGGTTAACCTAAACAAACAAACAAACAAACAAACAAACTAGATTATGAAAAACAAAATAATGGCTATGCTTGTTGCTTTCGGTATGGTGGGATCCGTTTCCGCCGTCGAAATCAACGAAAATCTGTCCATCAATGGCTTTATTGATGGTTCTATATCCAAGACTGATCAAAATTCTGGCGACACCGCTGATTGGGGACTCGACGAAATCGAAGTTAACTTCCTTTTCAACGTTGGTTCCGTTTCCGGTACTGTTGCTTTGGATTCCCAAGACATTGGTAATGGCTCTGAAGATGACCTTGAAATCGAACAAGCTCACTTCACATATACCCTTGAAAACGGCGTTTCCCTGACCTTCGGTCGCTATGGTTCTGCTCTTGGACTCGAGCGTGAAGATCCTGCTGGTCTCTACACGTTTTCCCGTGCATACGGTGGATCCGCCTTCAATCTCGGCAACATCGACCAAGTTGATAATGCTCGCGAAGGTTTAAATATCTCTTACGCTGCCGACGCATGGACCCTCGGTGTTTCAATCGATAACAAGCGTGGATCCGTACGATCAGGCGGCGTCAAAGATGACCTGGACTTCGAAGTTTCTTTGTCTTACACCGGCATCGAAAACTTGACCCTCAACATTGGTCACAGAGCTGACAACGAACCTACTGCAACCCCGAGCAACGATGTCGATGTTACCAACATCAACGCAACCTACCAAGTAGGTAAAGCACTGCTTGGTGCTGAGTTGTCTCAAATTGACACCGCTTCTGCTGACTTGGACGCTCACATGTTCCTAGTCGACTACGACGTATCCGATAAACTCGGTGTGGCCGTTCGTTACAGCAGCTACGAAGAATCCGCCAATGTCGACGTCGACAAGATCACGATTGCTCCTAACTACGCAATCACCGAGTCTTTGGGTGCTATCCTTGAGTACAGCGACGTCAGCCATGACACCGCTAACTCGGATTCCGACCTTATCGCTCTTGAGCTTACCTACACTTTCTAAGTGTAGAGCTTAACAGAGTTTGACTTTAAGGGTCGCTCGTTCATTCGAGCGGCCCTTTTTTTGACTTTTATTTTATGATCAACTTAAGCGAGGGCTTTACGCCCGAAGAAGAACTTCCAACTTTCAAACCCGGGCAAGTCGTGTATCACCTCAACTACGGGTACAGGGGACTCGTAGTTGACTCGGATTCATCCTGTAAAGCCCCCGACGCCTGGTACCAATCGAACCAAACGCAACCCGACCGGCATCAACCGTGGTATCACGTGTTGGTCGACGGTTCCCATGAGACCACCTACGTAGCCCAGTCCAACCTGAAACTTGATCAAACAGGAGCTCCGATCGTACACCCCATGCTCAACCTCTTTTTTTCCGGCATCGACGAAGAGAAAAACAAATACCTGCGTAACGACGTTCCGTGGGACCCGGGTCAACCTCCCGACGCACCTCCTCCTCTTCCGCCCGAGGGTTCTCCGTCCTTCCCGCCTCCTGATTCTCCGCAAGAGAACTAACGGGCTTTTACTTATTTTGGGTCAGAGTACACAGCTCTTCATAGAGCTTTCGCAATTCCTTCATCTGTAGGCCTTTGCTTTCTCCTCGCCTCAAAGGTTCACCCCAAATGCTTTCCACTTCCACGGATCTGCCACAAAGGAAGTCAATCAGGCTAGACGGCTTGTAGGGTCCCATGGGTTCGGTCAAATCGAATTGCCTTTTCAAAAACGAATCATCGATTGCGATTCCATGCCCCAAGGCGGCGCTCTGAATTTCATTCATCAGGCGGCGGGCTCGCGAACGGTGCTCTGCTTCCTTTAAAATCAAATCGGTCGTCATGCCCCCACAGGCAACAGCCAAACCATTAAAAGGTACGTTCCAACACAATTTACGCCAGAGTACCTCATCAAGGGATTCGGCTTTTTTAATCTGGACTCCCGCTTTCTCGAAGGCGAACATCATCTCTTCGGCAGATTCTTGCAAAACCGATCCATATTGCCCGAACTGAACGTACCCCGGTAAAAGGCTTTCGATGCGATTGGGTCTGGTCCGGTTGATGCAGGTAAAGCAAAGCCCGGCCAAAATGGTACGTTTGGACCCAAAAGCCTTGGCCAAGTTTTCGACGTTCCCCATGCCGTTTTGCAAAGTGAGCAATTTTGTACTTGGCCCGACCATCGGCTTGAGAATCTCCTCCAATTGATCGTTGGCGGTCGATTTACTCGCCACGATGACCCAATCGCATTCGCCTATTTCATTGTTATCCTCAAAAGCATGCAAGGGCTCTACCCTTTCCTCCCGGCAATCTTCGGAATGATGAATGATCCACAACCCTTTTCGGCAAACGTCCTCATAGGAACTACGGAAAAGAAATTTCAAGTCTACACCCGAATTGGCAAGCATTCCACCGTAGAAGCCTCCCACGGCTCCCGGCCCGACCAAGGCGACCTTCCCTAGCCCTTTCCCCATGGCGCTTATCTTTTTACGGAGCGAACCACGGTGTTTTCAGGAGTTTCAACCAAGTCCGGGTAATCCAAGGTGTAATGAAGGCCTCGACTCTCTTTACGGCGCAGAGCCGAGCGAATGATCAAATCGGCGACGCAAACCAGGTTGCGTACTTCCAGCAAGGAAAGATCAACCCTCGCATTCCAGTAGTACTCGTTGATTTCGCGGCCCAAATTCTTGATTCTCGATTGAGCTCGCTCCAACCTCCTCGTCGAGCGAACGATTCCCACATAATCCCACATCGTTCTTTTGAGCTCGTCCAAATTATGAGAGAGAACAACCCGTTCATCCGAGGCCGGAACGTCTCCGTCCACCCATTCGGGGAGTTGGATCCGTTCCTTCTGGCGGTTGTCCAAAAACTCGCAAACCGCTTCGGCTCCGCGATGAGCCATGACCACGGCTTCCAATAGGGAATTGCTTGCAAGACGGTTCGCCCCATGCAAACCCGTACAGGCGACTTCCCCACAGGCATACAGTCCGTCCAACTGAGTTGAACAGTTCAACTTGGTTGGAATACCTCCGCAGGTGTAATGGGCAGCGGGGACCACGGGAATGGGCGTTTCCACCGGATTGACCCCCCGATTCAGGCAATTCTCATAAACGTTGGGAAAACGCTTGGGGAAATCGACTTTCATGTTGGGGGTGTCAAGCCGCACGAAAGGAGAACCCGAACGCTTCATTTCACGGTCAATGGCCCGGGCCACGACGTCGCGGGGCGCCAAATCGGCTAGTGGATGATACTTCTTGAGAAAGGGACGGCCTTTAGAATCAATCAATTTGGCACCTTCCCCCCGAACCGCTTCCGTAATGAGAAACCGGTCACCCTCCAAGGAATGAAAGGCCGTTGGATGAAACTGTATGAACTCGAGGTTCGTGACGGACAAACCGGAGCGCGAAGCCATCGCGATTCCATCTCCGGTGGCGATGGATGGGTTGGTCGTGTAAAGATAGGTTTGACCCGCCCCTCCGGTGGCCAACAGAATGGCCGGAGCCGATACAGTCACGACCCGTTCGTTGTTGGCATCGTAAAGATAAAGCCCTAGCACGTGATCCTCTTTCCCTTTGATTCGAACGCCGAGTTTTCTCGCCTTGTTTGCGGTAATCAGGTCGATGGCGAAAAAATGTTCGAATAAATCAACACCTTCTTTGGCTATGCTGGCTAGGAGGGCGTCTTCAATCGCCTTACCGGTCAAGTCCTTGACGTGAAGAACACGGCGTTCGCTGTGCCCGCCTTCCTTTCCGAGGGAAAGGCTTCCGTCTTCCAAACTGGAGAAGGCCACGCCCAAATCGATCAAATCCCTGATCCGGTCCGGGCCGTCCCGCAGGATTTCCTCAACGACTTTGGGGTCACAAAGTCCGTCTCCGGCTTCCAGAGTATCTCTCACGTGTTTATCCAAATCATCACCGGCCGAAGTGACCGCGGCAATGCCACCCTGAGCATAATTGGTATTCGATTCCGCCTTGTCTTTTTTGGTGAAAATCGCAACCCGGTGACCTTCTTGGGCAACTTTGAGGGCGAAGCTCAAACCGGCAATACCGCTTCCCACGATAACAAAATCGTATTCTTTCTTTCTTTTAGCGCTCATGGTTTTTCACAAGATGAAAACTCAAAGGGGCAGGTTGTCAATCAAACGGACTTCGTTCAACCAAGCCGCCACTACGATAAGCGAACGCCCTGGCTCGATTTCCCGTTCGACCTCCATGGTCTTTCTGTCGACGATCTCGACGTAGTTCACTCGGACGACCGAACTTTCCGTAAGGATGCTCATCACTTCGGATTTCACCCGCCCAACGTTCGTAATCTCCTTCTCATCGACTAGCTTTTTCCCCGCCTGCATCGATTGGAGCAAGATCAAAGCTCCCTCCCTTTGCTTGGTTTGAAGATGTTCGTTGCGCGAACTCATGGCCAAGCCACCCGGCTCGCGGACGATGGGACCGACCAAAACCTCAATCGGGAAATTCAAATCGGATATCATTTTCTTGAGTAGGATGACCTGCTGGGCGTCTTTTTGACCAAGGGCCACAAAATCCGGCATACAAAGGTTGAATAGCTTTGCGCAAACTGTCGTCACTCCCCGGAAATGGGTCGGTCGGGCAAGCCCGCACAAACCTGCTCCTACTTTTTCTTCCGACACGAAAGTCGAATAATCGGCCGCGTACATGCGAGATTCATCGGGGGCAAAAACAAAATCCACTTGGCGCTCATTGCACAACTCCAGATCGCGAGTCAAGTCACGGGGATATTTCTCCAGGTCTTCGCCTATCCCAAATTGCGTGGGGTTTACGAAAATGGAAAGGATGACTATGTCGGACCGGTCTTTGACCAAGTCGACGAGAGACAAATGTCCTTCGTGAAGAAAACCCATCGTGGGCACCAATCCGATCGTTTTACCCTGCTTTCGGAACTCCTTGGCGAGGGATTGCATCTCGTCTATGGAGGAAACGACTTGCACGATGATTTCGTTCTATAAGTTAATAGGATTTTGCCAAAACAACGCGCCCCGGACTTGGGTTGCCGCTGAAAAGACAGGTGCCCTCTTCTCCGGAATCCTCCGGGATACAACGTACGGTTACTTTCAGGTCGTTTTTGAGTTGCTCCTCCCACTTTGCATCCCGATCCCAGTGAACGAAGGCAAAACCACCGTGAATTGTTTTTCCTTGAGAGTCGTCCGAGAAAAATTCGTAAAGCTCATCCTTGTCGTCTATGGCACGCGTGTGTTCTTCTCGGAATGCCAATGCACGCTCGAAGAGGACTTTTTGAATTGATTCCATTATGCCTGAAACTCCTTCAAGCAATTCCTCGCAATCCATGCCTTCTCTTTTGGCTCCGGAATCACGACGACCGACGAACGCCGATCCGTTTTCCAAATCTCTCGGTCCGATCTCTACGGTCATGGGCACTCCTTTTTTGACCCACTGCCAGTATTTTTCTCCTCCGCGCAGATCACGATCGTCCAATTCGACTCGGAGAGGAGCTCCGGCATAGGATTTTTCGCGTAGTCTTCCGACGAGCTCCCGACAGGCGGCAAGAACTTGCTCACGGGACTCCTCCTTGGGCGTAACGGGAAGTACCGCTACGTGGGTGGGAGCAACCTTGGGTGGGACGACCAGTCCATCGTCATCGGCATGGGTCATGATCATTCCCCCAATCAAGCGGGTAGAAACGCCCCATGAAGTCGTCCAGCCGAATTCTTCTTTTCCTTCGACTCCCTGAAACTTGATTCCACAAGCTTTCGAGAAGTTCTGCCCGAGAAAATGAGAGGTGCCCGCCTGTAGAGCCTTCCGGTCCTGCATCATCGCCTCGATGCACAGGGTGGATTCGGCTCCGGGAAAGCGTTCGGCCTCCGTCTTCTCTCCTCGAAGGACCGGCATGGCAAGCCATTCTTCGGCAAAGGTCGCATAAGTGGCGAGCATAAGCCGGGTTTCCTCCAATGCCTCTTCCGCGGTTGCGTGCACAGTGTGGCCTTCTTGCCAAAGAAATTCAGCCGTTCGCAGAAACAGTCGGGGCCTCATTTCCCAGCGAACGACGTTGGCCCACTGGTTGATCAGAAGAGGCAAGTCCCGATAGGACTGGACCCAACGGGCAAAGAGTTCCCCTATGATCGTCTCCGAAGTTGGACGGACAATCAGAGGCTCCTCCAATTCCCCCGCAGGCTGAAGAATTCCTTGTTCATCCGCCTCCAGACGGGAATGAGTGACCACGGCACACTCCTTGGCAAAGCCATCTACGTGTTCGGCTTCCCGCTGAAGAAAGCTTTTGGGAATAAAAAGAGGGAAATACGCGTTTTTGTGCCCGCTGCTTTTGAACATGGCATCCAAGGCGTCGCGAATATTCTCCCATATTCCGTATCCCCACGGCTTGATTACCATGCACCCCCGCACGGGCGTGTTCTCGGCCAAATCGGCCGCCTTCACTACTTGTTGATACCATTCGGGATAATCTTCTTCCCGTGTTGGTGCGATCGCATTGCGTGGCTTTCCCATGATTTGCAAAAAACAAAACTTCATAGCGAAAATTCCGATCGAAAGCGAGGCTCTCTTTTACCGAAGAATTTTGACAACCATGAAGAGAGAGGCCATCATGACCGTTTTTTTTAATACCAAACACAGAACTTTCCATACCATGACTCAAATTATCGAAGTACACGGACGTGAAATTATTGACTCCCGAGGAAACCCGACTGTCGAAGTCGAAGTTGAACTAAGCGGAGGTGCCTTCGGAAGAGCAGCCGTTCCATCCGGAGCCAGCACCGGAGAACACGAAGCCATCGAGCTTCGCGATGGTGATTCGAACCGTTATTTGGGCAAAGGCGTTTCCCAAGCAGTCGACAACGTTAATTCAAAGATAGCCGAAGCCATCATCGGCCTTGATGCAACGGAACAAACAGCAGTTGACCAAGCAATGCTTTCGGCCGATGGTACCCCTAACAAGTCGGTGTTCGGAGCCAATGCAATTCTCGGTGCTTCCATGGCGACTGCCCACGCCGCCGCCTCTGCATGCGGTTTGCCTCTTTACAAATATCTCGGGGGACCCAATTCCAAAGTTTTGCCCGTTCCCATGATGAACGTACTAAACGGAGGTTCTCACTCCGATGCACCGATCGACATT
The DNA here is from genome assembly GCA_002722545.1 of Opitutia bacterium. Classification (GTDB taxonomy): domain Bacteria; phylum Verrucomicrobiota; class Verrucomicrobiia; order Opitutales; family Seribacteraceae; genus Seribacter. The sequence continues at coordinate 10,028 of PBMI01000035.1, forward strand.
CAGGAGTTCATGATTATGCCCGTCGGAGCCAAGACTTTCAGGGAAGCCTTGAGAATGGGTTGTGAAATTTTTCACGCACTCAAGAAGGTACTCAAAGACCAAGGCCTTTCCACAGCCGTAGGAGACGAAGGTGGCTTTGCTCCGAACTTGGCCAGCAATGAAGCCGCCCTCGAATCTCTGGTTCAAGCCGTAGACAAAGCGGGGTACAAACTCGGCGAAGAGATCGAGTTTGCATTGGACGTCGCCTCGTCCGAATTCTTCGATAGGGAAAAAGCGAAATACGTCTTCGGAAAAAGTGACGGTTCGGAACGGAATTCCGATGAGATGGTCGACTTTTACACCGATCTCGTGAACAAATTCCCCATCCGCTCAATCGAAGACGGTTGCGACGAGAATGATTGGGATGGTTGGAAGAAACTAACCGATGCGATCGGAGACCGCGTCCAATTAGTCGGAGATGATCTCTTCGTGACCAACGTTGATTTCCTCAAAAAAGGAATCGATCAGGGTGTAGCCAACTCCATTCTCGTCAAAGTAAACCAAATCGGTTCACTTACCGAAACTTTCGACGCAGTGGAAATGGCCAAGGAAGCAACTTATACTTCGGTCATCTCTCATCGTTCCGGCGAAACCGAAGACGTGACGATTGCCGATATCGCAGTGGCAACCAACGCCGGGCAGATCAAGACCGGTTCACTCTCGCGTACCGACCGGATTTGCAAATACAACCAATTGCTCCGAATCGAGGAGCAACTAGGAGAACAAGCCGTTTACGGGGGCAAGCTCTAATAAAGCAACTTGCTCTCCCGTGCACGATCGGGTTGTCCTGTCTTCCTAATCCTGCTACTTTTAATCATTTAGGATGACTCCACATCCGATCCTGCCGCCCTTCCCCAAGTCAATCGAGAAGTGGTGGTGGAATCAGGCCTGCCTCAAATGGCCCGATTATTCAGAGGACAAACTCCTGAACGCCATTCGACGGGAAATCGTCGAGCAAAGCGATCGGTTCAACAAAACGCGTTCATTTGATTCGAATTCCTATGGTTCCAGGGATTTGTCCATTCTTTCATATGGCAACTTCTTTTTCCCTCGCACTTGGCAGGCCATGTCCTTTGCGCTCTCGGAAGCTTACTTCCTGAGGAATTGGAAAGCTCCCCGCAAAGGACCTCTTCGTATTCTAGATCTTGGGTCGGGTAGTGGAGCAAGCGGCCTGGCATCCCTTTTTCAGCTTAGGCAATGGAGTGTGAAGAACCCGATAAGCCTCGAAGCATGGGATTATTCAGGTAAAAGCCTCGCAACGATGAAAAATCTCCATCGATCGTGTATGGATCTTTGGCCCGACAGCAAAGTTTTTACCACGAGGAAAGATTTAACTAACGACCTGCCTCCCCCCAATAAACGGAAGTTCGATTTAATTCTACTCGGTTTTTCACTCAACGAAATACTTCAGGAATCAGAAAGTGGCAGCAGAATCGAATGGATGAAAAAAGTCCTTCATCATCTCAAGCCAGGGGGATTCGTCCTCATCATGGATCCAGCGAGTGTCGACAGCTGTACCAGACTGCAGGAAGACTCTTTTATTTTGAAGCAAGAAGATGCCCGGATCAACTTGCATGCTCCGTATTTCAATGGGTTGCCCTGTCCATTTTTCATCCAGAAGTCAAAATACTACAGCCACGAGGTTAGGAGAATAACACCCACGCAAACCGTGCAAAGAATCAATTCTCCTCTCCATTTGGAAACTCGGGAAGTCAAATTCGGGTTTACCATGTTGAGCAAGGCCGATGTCGTTACCCTTCCGGGAGGTTCTGAACACTGCCGGTTGGTTTCTCCGGTCAGGAAACGAAAAGGAACAATTTCATTTATCGGAATCGGTTCGGACGGGGAGGAATATCGTTACGAATTACAAAGAAGAGATATCAAAAAAGAAGAAACCAAAGGTGTGCTTCTTTTGCAAAGAGGTGATGTTTTGCAAATCAATGGGGGTGTAGCCGGGAAAGAGGAAAGACAGATACGCCTGCCCTCCCCTCAGTCCATCAGTCTGCTGTTCACCCCTAGAATCGAAGTCGGTTAAAAACCAATCGAATCTCTTCTTCCCTGTTTGCTGATCAATTCCCTGCCGAACCACACGCCGGCTCCGGATTCGATTTCCGTGAGAGTCATCAGGAAGTAAAAATCTTTTTGCGTAACCTTGTCGACCCTTGAAGTTTCCTCGATGATTTTGCCAGACAGGGAAAAGTAAGGCCGAGGGTGAAAAACTGCGAACGGGTCGCCTCTTCCAAGTTTGGCCCTGACGTCCTTGGCATACTGATCGGTTGTTTTGCTTCCTTGCGTGGTAGAGATTCTCACTCGATTGCTTGCGAGCAAATCCCTTTTCATCCCTTGAAGAAGAAGGTCCGTATCAAAATAAGTCTGCGTATCGTTCCTAACTTCCCCGACGTGAAGGATCGCAGGTTGATCGGGAGCCTTCGACAACGCACCAGTTGTAAACAAATCTTGGAGCAATTTGTTTGCCGCACGCGTGAAGTCTTGGGAGTTGATCTTACCAATATTGACCAAGCCTTTCTCACTGCTGTCTTCGATATAACGGGCATCGGCATTTCGGCCAATCGGTCTGCGATCACTGCAGGAAAAGAGAAAACACGAGCTAAGGATACAAGAAATGCGAAAAAAATGAGATTTCATACTTGGTACTGAGGATTATGGAGATTACTTGGCGTTTTGAAGTTTGAGCCAAAAGTTTTGAGCTTTGGGGGTACTTGCCACGGATTGGACTGCAACGTTTTCAGCACCCCGTACGTAGAGGGGCATCCAAACTGCAGAAGAGTCGTTGATGACGATTCCGGCATCATCCATCCATTCGATTTTGTAGTTCAGGTTGAGAGGTTTTTTAGTGAGATTCGCCAAGTTCACTTGAACCCGAAGAAGATCCTCGTTCACCTTGGATTGGTTAATGCTGACTACCTGCAGGTTTCTAGATAATGAACTGCTCATATAAACCCGCTTCAGTTCGGGAAGGGCACTGGTGTCTCTCGGATTCTTCTTGGTTGTTTGATGAACCGGATTGGTGTTACAACCAAAGGAAAATAATCCGACTAGAAAGCAAAGGAAGAGGGAACGGAAGTGGATGGAGTTGAGTTGGGTCATTTTTTGATTAAGGATCGAGGGAAAGAACGCCGACGACTTTGACGGGAGTATGAGCTGAAACGCTTCTTACCCATACCAAATTCGTAGAGGCAGTGGGATTCAACGCAACCTCTTTCTTAAAAGTTGCGCCAACACTCGACAGAGTCAATTTTTTATCCTTTGGAGTCTTGATCTTACAAAATTGGATTTGCTTGGGCAAAGTCGTCCAAGCGCGAAGATCAGCTTTGGTTGTAGCATGGGCAAGAAGACCGATTCCAAAACCCACAATCGCTCGAGTGGTATCATCTTCAGATCGTACCGAGTCCGTGGCAAGGTATTGGATTCCTCCTTTTACCAAAGCACCTGAAATTGCCCTTGAAAGCTCAATGGGATAGTCTTTGTCGAATTCCTTGGCGACAATGGCATCCATGTCGGCAAGAACTTTAGTCTGAACGGGTTGATCCAAAGTGGTTGCGTTTATTCTGAGCCCCGAAAGGAACTGGTCGTTTGTCTTGAGGCTTGGAAGAGCGATGCCAAGGTAAGGGATTCGAGATTGGTTCGCAAAAAAGACGATCGGTAGATCAAATCGTTTTTCAACACGAACGGGAGCGCGGCCGGTCTCGAAAAAAACATAGGTGACCGACTCAGGTTGAGGGGTTCCTTTCTTCGCCCCCAAAAAATCTTCTTGTATCGATTGGTTTTCGGGAAAAAGAGAGGCCAACTGGCGTAACGAAAATGCAGCCTTGTCAAAGTCTTCCCTTTGCGTCCCAGTCCTGAGGAAATAAAGGGATTCCAAATAAATCGCGGCAGGGTTTACGTATTCAGGCAAGTTAGAAGGTACCATAGCCCTAATTCTAAGCCTTTCGCTCTTCAGGAGATTTTCCTCTTGCCCATTGATTCCTTGATCAAGATCGACGCCTTTCTTCTTCATTTCAGATTGGGCTGACTGTAGTTCTTTTTTCCAAATCTCTCTGGAGTCCTCTATCGCCTGTCTGGATTTGAAAATTTCGGCACGGGCCCGTCCGATCTCATCGAGTTGGAGATAGTTGAGAGCTTGGTAAACCCTCATCATCACTCTTTCATAAACCCTTGATTTGTACGGTTTCCATTCGGCGGATCCAAGAACCGAAGTAAAGGCTTCGGAAACGCGGGCCTCGGTTTCCAAATGAACCCCAAACCACCGATCGTATTCTGCTGAAGCTTCTTCCAATGCATCAACGCTCCCGCTCAGGTCGCCAGCGAGGCGTTTAACCGAGCCTTCTTCCAGTTTATAAAGCAGTCGGTCTCTCTTGGGGCCATTTTGAGATAATTGCTCCGCTTCACCTGCAGCACTTTTGTAATCCCCTATTTTCCAGGAGAATTGGAAATTTTCGGATCGGTCATAATGCGAGCTTACACATCCATGACAGAAAAAAACCGCGACAAGAAAAAGGCCGGCTCTTTGAACCAAAACGAATTTGAATTTGCCGAAAAGCTTCAAGCGAAGAGATTCTTCGTAAAAATGCCCTAAGGTTGATCGGGTTTCAGCACTTTGATCTCAAAATCCTTGCTGTTTTTCGCATCACCCACCACTGCTTTGTAGCGCTTGCGAGTTCGAAGTGCTTGAATCATGGCCTGCTGCCTCAACTTCTTATGGTATACGGGAGGGTCGTCAAAAGCGGTCATCAGCCTGGAAGTAACCAATAAAGTGCTCAATTCAACACTCATTTTCCTGCTAAAACCTTCGGGCAAAGCAAAAACCAACTCCCCTGGAGAGAGAACGGTCGAACCAAGTTCATCTTGCTCAAGTTTGCATTCACCCAAAAGAGAAATGACCTTGAGACCTCCATTCGTCGTGATGCCGATCATGAGAGCGAATTGTTTTTCGCAACTGACGCTTATGGTAGACAAAGGACTTTTGATGGTAGTTTTCGTGCCGTTTCCACTAGAGGAAACCACAAAAGATCCCGAGTGAAGGTCGAATACGTAGAGATCGGGGATAGCCAAACTGGCTGCATCCACGCTTCGAAGAGAAAGCTTCCTCTCATCCCCCAAAAAGAGCTCAATTCCTGCTTCGGGAAGAATGGTCAATCGTCTCCCAATCCCGACGAATTCTCCCATGTCTTTAATTTCCTTCGGCTGCCAAACCTCTCTTGCCAGAACCGTACCAAAACATTGACTCACAATTATATCATCGGGCTCGTCACTCAGAGGGAGAAGTTCGTCTTTTTGAATGATCTTCAAACCCGATCTATTTTGATAACGGGCAATGAGAGATCTGCCTTTGGTTATCCTAATTTCCTTACGGACAAGCTCATTTAGTGGATGACTCGGGGAAGCCTGTTTCAAGTAACCCATGGCCCTATTGAAATATCCCAAGGCCTTTGCAAAGTCTCCCTTGTCTGCCTCGGCACGCCCAAGTTCAATAAGCTGTTCTACTTTGGGACTTGTTACTTGGCCTACGACAACTGAAAGAAAACCTACGAAAAAGAATATAAGAATCGAACGCGAGGTACGAAATAAACCACCACTCAGTAAGGCGGAAAACGCCACCTTTACCAATTAGAAAGAATGGTTGACCGCCAAAGAAAAACCACTGGTGAAGTCCCTGAATTCAATGACGTCCGCCCTGTTTCCGTCTTTTGCAGTGTAGTTGGCGGCACCAGTCAAGTTCAACCAATCATTGATCGGGTAGGATGCACTCAACCCGGCAACATAAGTCACGTCGACCTTACCAATGTTTCCACCTTTCTTGTAGTACATTTTGGAGACCGAAAAGGAAGGGGTCACGGATAGTTTATCGGTGACTGGCTTGATGTAGGAAAGATTGAACGAGTAGGAAGCTCCGGTTTGGAGATCGGCGGGCGTATCGGTCAAACCTGAATCCAGGAGAGCTTGAGTAGTGGTCTTGAGTGTTTCCGACAGCCTGTCTCCGTTGGAAATGGCATAGCTCAATCCTGCGGTGGCCGTCAAAATATCGCCATTTTCCAAAGGAATCATTTTACTTAGGGAAACGGATGGTGTATTTGAATACATCAAAACATCTCCTTTGAAGTGATGGGCGGCTGCATTCCCATTGTTCCGAAAATTGATCGCCCGAACATAGCTATTTCCAACCGACAAGGTTAAATCGTTAGGTAGAACAAAGGGAATGGTCAGGCCAGCTATTTGTATGTCCATATCCAAAGCACGTAAATCGTGACCGAAATCTTGGATGGGATCATTGTAGGTACGCATGTGCATGAGCATAAGAGACGGAGCACTTAACACGTCATCACCAATGCCAAACTCGCCCAAACCCATCATCATCATAACGCTGAGATCGAAGGTCGTTCCATCCTCCAACTTGTCCGCACTGGTGCTTTTGGTTGGATTGGACGAATATTTGTAGGAAGAGCTAAGACTGAGGGATGGCGTAAGTTCGGAACTTTTAACATCCACCAAGCGTTGAGTTCCCATCGCATCGTCACCCGATTTCGCACTCGCCAAGGCATCGGCGAAGAAATCGGAGGGGAGGACCGAGTTGCCACCTGCATCGCCTTGGGGCGACGAGGCATTAGCGTCCCCAAAAACTTGAAACGTAAATGCTAAGACTGAAACCAGAATGAATGACAGTGTGTATCTCATAGAATTTTGAATAATTTACTGGATGCCCTACCCTTCAAACAGTTCGAAAAATCAGCTTGATTGTTATAAGAGCAAGAGAGGATTCCTTTTCGAGAAAAATTTAGTTGATCTTGCCAATGGTGATGTTACTGCCGTGCGCGTCAAACGAAGCACGGTCCATGACCGACTGAGATCCGTACCTAATCTTCTCGATGAAGTTGACTCTACCGTATTGAATGGAATTGAAGTGTGGATATTTACCATCGATTCCTCCGTATAAACTGTTCAAATTAACGGTTGATGAGGAGGGGAAATTCACATTGGAAAGATTGATTGTCATGGCTTCCATGGCGATACGCTTGACCGATTCTGAGAAGCGCATGTTATCAACTTGAATCTGGTTGGCGGCCAAAAGGTGGATAAAGTCAGCACCCTTTCCGGAAGTTTCCATCTTCGAATTATTGATTACGATACTATCCAGAGAACGAAGAGAAATTTGGTTGCTCGATTTCAAATCGACGTTTTTGACTTCCAAAGAATCGAACGATCCTATGCCGAGCTCGTCACCATTAAAGCTAATGGAACTAGCCGCAGAAAGATCAACCATCCCTGCCGACATAAGAATCAAGTCGGAGTCGGAAGAGGAGGAATTGAACACAACGTTGCCCGTCAGTGTGAGCTTGTCTGATGACGCAACCAGGAAGTCGACGGAATCTGCAGATTGCAGTGCGTAATCACCTGTTGAAAAGGAAATTTCCTTACCGCCGAGGATTAGTTCCTTGCCATCATCGACACCTGTGACCGAGTCGGAAGCTGCATCTTGGCTGCGGTCCAATTGATCCAATGCTGTGTAGGCGTCTGAGGTTTCTGTAAAGAAGACACTGGCAAGAACTTGATCGGAAGCGGCAAACAAGACTGAATCCAAGATTCCATCAGTGAAGGA
>PBMI01000036.1 GCA_002722545.1 Opitutia bacterium
GGAATACCCTATGGGAATGCCCCCTTCATCCGAACCGCCAAAGAAGCGAGGGAGTGGGCCCGCAAAGCACGTGGCAGTCAGGTCGATAACCTTTTGTCTGAGCTCAAACCGGCTATTGCTCAGGGTGGGCCCGTTTTCTTGACCGGTGACTTGAACGAACCATCCTTTCAGGATTGGACGGATCGTGCCCGCAAGGCCAATCTGGTACCTGTCTCGGTCAAATATCCGGCCACTTCCATGGTTGTGGATACCGGTATGGTTGACTCTTACCGTCGCATCTATCCGGACGAAGTCGAATTTCGAGGGTATACATGGACCAACCGGACAAGTCCGACGGACCCCAAGGATTTTCACGACCGCATTGATTATGTCTTTGCATGTGGAACCATAGTCACCGGAAGCAAAGTGGTTGGAGAAAACCAGAAGAATGCGGACATCGTGGTTGCCCCATGGCCCTCGGACCACCGGGCGGTGGTGTCCGAGTTTATATTATCCGAAAAATAGGAGCCCTCACCGGAAGGCCAACTCAAGGCGACGGCTCTTTGCCGAAGACCTAGCTGTTACGCTGGTTAGTCGTCCTTTGAATCCTTCGAGCCTTCGGATTCTTTGCTGGGGTCTGAATCCGTTTCACTCTTCTTTTCGGAAGATTTTTCAGTTTCTTTGCTCGCAGCGGTAGGAGCGTCCTTATTGGATTTCTGCTCGGGACCCTTTCTTTTTTCTGGATCGTTCTTCGGTTTATCCTTCGAGACTCCATCTTTTTTTTCGGACTCTTTCTTTTCCTCGGTGTCCACCGAGCCCTTCTTTTTATCAACTGGCTCACGATCGGGGTACCCTTCGCTGGAGGAACTAGAGGATTTCTTGGCAGAACCCTGCGAACCATCCGGTTTTGAGGACTTGCTTAAATCGTCTTTTTTATTTGAAGCCGTTGGAGTGCCCTCGGTCTTCTCTTTTTCACCTTTCTCTTCCTTGTCTTCAGATTTTTCTTCCCCGGCTTTTTTCTTGGCTAGAGCATCCTTCTTGGCTTGGGCAGCCATCTCCTTTCTCGCTTGGATGAAGGAAACGACGCAAAGAATGACGAAGATAAGGAGAAGTCCTGCCGAGACCAACATGGTCGTTGGTTTGAGGCTGGAAGCCTGCATGATGCCATTGGGTTCGCCTCTGAGCCAGGACATTTCGGAAACCGCAGGAACGATTCTCTTTGCAACCATATAGAAGGCGAATAAACCAAACAACACAGTACCATGCATGATGTGCTTGCGGGCGGACGGTTTTGATTCAGCAGCCAAGACCAATAAAATCAAAAGTAAGCCAATTGCACTGGGTATGAAGACGGTTAAGCTCTTACCAAATTCAAGTGTGTTATTTTCGGGAGGGTTTGGCATGTCAATGTTCTTCCAATTTGAAACTTTCAAAGTGGCAGGGCCGCTGTTTCCAGCGGCGTTTACGTAAACAAACTTGATCTTCGAAGAGTTGGCGTCGACTTCGTCCCAGATGACGGGAGTCTTCTTGTAATCAGGGTTTCCCGCGTTCAGGTAATTTTCGTTATCCTGAATGAGTGCCCCAAGCGTATCCTTAGTCGACGAAGCATACCAAAAAGACTCGATCCCGTCCGGGTCCTTGCCTATGTGCTCAATCGCGTTGTTGCTTTGAGCGGCCTTGGTTGCAGGTCCGGGGGGCATGCCCATAATTCCGTCTCCTTCTCCGTAAAACCTTGTGATAATTTCTTTTGCTTGATCACCGGCAGAGTCTTTGCCGGATACGAACCCGAGTTCAATGACCTGTTTCTGGGTCCCATCCGAAAGAGTGAGTTGGGCATCGTCGGCCAAAGGACCCGTGATTTTGATCGACAAACTCGGAGCTTGCAGAAAGTAACCGATAAGTCCGGTGAAAATAAGAAGTCCGCCAAGAACGAAAGTTGGTATTTTAAGCATCGTGTTAAAACATTCTCTTAGTGGGGTTCAGGCAAGCACGGAAACGAAAAATCGTAAATTTGATAAAATTTTACCATGGAATTATCTCTGCGTTCGGGTATGTTGCATGATCCAATTCGTTGTAAAAATGCCTTCGGAAACCCAAAACGCACCTGAAATTACAGAGGAAACCGATCTCGAGGAAGAGCTTGCTTTGCCTTGGAAGGTGATTGTTTTGAACGATCCGGTGAACTTGATGAATTACGTGGTCATGGTCTTCCGCAAGGTATTTGGCTACAACGAGCAAAAAGCAACCCTTCACATGCGAGAGGTTCATGAGTTGGGGAAGTCGGTCTTGTGGACGGGTGAGCGTGAACTTGCCGAAACCTACGTATACCAATTGCAGCGTTGGCGTTTGCAAACTGTTCTGGAGAGAGATGATTGAGTTTTCCCTGAGAGTCGAGCCCAGGCTCATTCAGGCAGTTCTTCCCGAATTGGGAAAGGTATTCGCGGCCTCGCAAAGAAAGTCCGTATTCACCTTTTCCTGTCCCAATCCTTTGGACGATGACTTGGTCGAGGCTTGGGAAGAAGGATTGGCGGAAGACGCAAGATCAGACCGCAGTGCATTGGCAAGGTTGTTGCGTGATTCCAAATTTGCTTATGGTCGAGTGGAAGTCGAGGAAGACAATGCCGAGGATTTGTTGCGAGGATTGACCGAACTTCGCTTGGCAATCAGGGTGCTCTCCCTTTTCGAAGTGCCTGACGAGCAACTCGAATCCGGAGGTCTTGAATTAAAGGGTAGAGACCCCTCCGAGAGAATTGCCTATTTTTCCTATCTCATCCTTGCCGAGGTGCAGGAAAACCTGATTGAGGCAATTTCTTAACCCGGTCGTAATATCTGGTTGTTGGCGACCGCGATGCCGCCGAGCATCGCCCCCACGATTCCAACGTAACCTTGGTCGGTGCCGGCCAAAAAAAGGTTTTCGAAGGCGGTTGTTCCGTCCCGTCTTTTTTGGGGGGATCCGTAGAGGGTTCCATTGGCATGCCCCGTATATTTTTTAATTGTTCTTGGGGTGAAGGTATCACGAAAGGTGGTTTTCGAACGGAAGGAATCAATCACCTCCTTCCCGTTTTTCAAGTATTTCATGCCATTATCGAGAATTCTTTCTTCCCAAAGGTTTTTCTCCGATTCGTAGGTGGGTTGCTCCAATTCGGACCAACGATCGAAGTTTGCCGGGTGGGTGATCCGCAGCTTGCTTTTTTGAGCTGAGTCTCGCACCTGTTCCCCGTAGTTATCCGGCATACAGACAACCCCTGAACGCAAATCGATCAAACCGTCAGGTTCGTCATAGCAAAAAGTTTCCGAATCGTTGAAGAAGACAACAGTTTCGTCCCATCCGAAATCCTCAGGTACTCCGGGGAAGACAAAGATTGATTCCATGATGGAAAACTTACCCTCGATCGTTGGCGAGTTGGAGCAATCCGGTGGGTCGATCAAGGCTTCCGTTTCAACGGCTCCGCAAGTGGAGATAACTTGGTCGCTGGTGATGGTTTCACCACTCTCAAGAACGATTCCAGATACTTTTCCACCTTCGGTTTTGATCGTTTCGACGCCACAGTTCATTCGTCTGATCACTCCCAGTTCCTTGATTCTCTTGGTAAGGGGACCAAGAATTGCCCGAATTCCATGTTCAGGGCGTGCAAGACCCTGCCTGAAAATCGCGTCGAACAACATGATGAAAGTAGGGAAATCGATATCGTTTTTACGGGCGGAACCGTAATAACATGTCGGGCAGAGAAGCATTTCGGAAAGAAGAGGGTCCCCTATGGACTCCTTGAGGATTGACCGGGTGGACAATTCCTCCGCATCGACCGAATAGGCGGGGAATGATTCCATTTTCGCGAGGAGAGATTGAAAACGGTCTCGTTCCTTAGGGAATTTGTCTTCCACTTGCGATAAAAAGAAATCAAAATTATTGTTGAAGAGTAGGTTTTCCGAGCCAAAAGTGATTCGTGAATGGCTTTGAGGCAAAAGATTCAACGAATCAAGAGAGATTCTGAGCTGCCGGCAGAGTTTGAGTAAGGGAGATGATTTACCGGATTGAGGGGAAGGGTAGTTAGTCAGGGCGTGTAACCCCACGTCGAACTTAACGCCTTTTTTGGCGTAGAAACTATTCAACCCACCGACGACATAGTGCTTTTCAAGGAGAATTACTTTTTTGCCGAACATCGCCAAACGAAGGGCTGCAGCAAGACCAGAGAGACCGGCTCCTATTACGGCTACGTCGTGGTGTTCGCTTGCTTTGTCTTTAGAAATAGCAGGCAACCTCGATGGGTCGGATGGATTAAGAGTCAGTAAAGCTAGGCCGCGGCACCAGCCTCGAACTTGGGAAGCAAGTAATCAGCGCAGCTGTCCAACGACTCAAGCTGACGATATTCGGCTTCCGGTACGTCGATTCCGTGCTGCTTGCGAAGCTCCATTACAATATCAAGAAAATCCATCGAGTCCAAGTCGAGTTGATCCCGCAAGCGAATCTCCGGCTTTACATCGCTAAAGTCCTCATCTGGTGCGATTTCAGCAATGATATCAAGTACGATTTTTCTGACTTTTTCCTTGTTCATGAGTAGGTGAAAAATTACTTAGTAACCTAATCCGTAAACTTTTTCAAGATAAGAACTGAATTGATTCCAAGCATACCGAACGAGTTGTTTAGGATAATGGAGATACCATCCTTTTTCTGGATTGCTTCATTCATAACTAGTCCGGGCAATTCGCAGTTTGGGTCGAGTTCGTCAACGTTTATGGTGGCGTGAGCGTAACCGTCTTCTAAGGACGGAAGATTACCTGCAAGCTCGAGAGCACCTGCTGCTCCCATCGAATGCCCGATGAAGCTTTTGGTGTTGTTGATCAAAGTACTGGAGTTTTCGTCGAATACGTTTCTCAACGCCTTGCACTCTTGTTCGTCTCCTTGGGGAGTGGAAGTTGCATGCGAACTGACCAAGTCAATGTCCGCAAGGTTAACTCCAGCGTTGTCTACGGCTTGGCGGATACATTCCTCCTGCCTTTCCGGATTGGGAAGAACGTAGTCGGTTCCGTCTGAATTGATCCGGTAACCCAGAATCTCGGCAACAATATTGGCTCCTCTCTTGCGGGCGTCGGTAAGTCGTTCCAAAACATAGATGCAACCTCCTTCGCTCACCACGATGCCGTTGCGTCCACGGTCGAAAGGACGGCTCGCCTTGGTCGGGTCTTCATGAGTCGCCAAAGCTCCTTGGCTTTTGAAACCTGCAAAAATTCCATAGGCCCGAATGCTTTCGCTTACTCCCCCGGCCAATGCGACGTCGCATTCTTCCAATCTTAACATTTGGACTCCCTGGATGATTCCGGCGTTTCCTGCCGCACAAGCCGCACCCACCGTGTAATGGGGTCCCGTCAAGCCTAGGTTGACGGTGATTTCGCCAGCCGGGTTGTTGGCGACGGTGCGAGGGTTGTGGTGGTGACTCCAATATTTAACCTCCTCATCATAATGATCAAAAAGTTGGCAAACCTCGGTCTCTGTCTCGACGTTTCCGTGCTCGGTGATTCCCAAGTAAGTGCCTATTCTCGATGGATCCAAGTTATCAAGCTCAAGACCAGCATTCAAAAGTGCTTCATGGGCACAGAAAATCCCGATTCCCCCAGCCCTCGTACCCACCCGGACTTCCTTTCGTTTTTGGTACTTGGTCTGCTCGAATTCACAAACCCCGGAAGGCAAGTCTCCCATGTTGCGGACAGGGAAAGAGGTTACTCCGCTTTGGCCCGCGAGCAAAGCCTTACGGAAAGTTTCCAAGTCATTGCCCAAAGGGCTGGTTAAGCCTATTCCGGTTATGACGATGCGTTCGTGTTTCATTTGGTTTGAAAAAGATCAGGCACGATCAAAGCAGGAATATCGTCATAATGGCAAGAAGGCAAGTTGCTCCCATCCCAAATCACTAGTAGCGTATCTCATAAGTGTCTATTCTTTTGCGAAGAGTGGCTCGGGTAATGCCTAGCATGGCCGAGGCTTTTACTTGATTACCCCCGCTTTCCTTAAGGCTTCGGCGAATCATCTCTTTCTCCACGACTTCCAATAAGTTGGTTTGAGATGTTTCTCGAGCATGAGCATAGGCAATGTCGTAGCTTTCTTCGGGAGAAATCGAGCTTGGAACCGACGGGGCTTGGGAGTCGTCTTCCTTTGATGGCTGATTGCCGAAAGCGGGAACAGCCAGAGTCAATGGTTGGTCGGGAACTGATTCGGTGGTTTCGACTGGGGTCTTTTCATCGGGAAGAGAAGGAGCGGGTGCAGTCGTTTCGATTGTTTCAGTCGTGTCGATAAGTTCGGTCAGAGTATTCGGCAGGTCCTTGCTCAGGATTCGTTTTCCCTTGGATACGACGGAAGAGGAATGAAGAGCATTTTCCAATTCTCTTACGTTCCCCGGCCAATTGTATTTTTCCAAAACACTCATTGCTTCCTTGGATATCTCAGTTGTACCCGTGGACTGCTTCTTGTTGAGCCTTTGGAGCATGAAATCGACCAACTCGGGTAAGTCCTCCATTCGGTCGCGCATCGGAGGGGTTTCGATCCGAACGACGTTGAGGCGATAGTACAAATCCTCGCGGAATGATTTGTTTTTTACCATTTCCTCCAAGTTCTTGTGGGTTGCGGCGATCAGCCTGACGTCGATTTTCTTTATTTTGGTAGCCCCCACTCGTTGGATCTCACCTTCTTGAATCGCTCGCAGTATTTTGGTTTGCGTAGGCAGGAGCATATCACCGATTTCATCGAGAAAGAGGGTTCCGCCATTGCAAAGTTCGAATTGCCCCGTTTTGGCATCGGTTGCACCGGTGAACGATCCCTTTTCGTGTCCGAATAATTCGCTTTCGATCAAGTTTTCCGGAATGGCCGCGCAGTTGACTGCATGAAAAGGGCCTTCGGAACGGTGGCTGTGCCTGTGGATGCAACGGGCCACGAGCTCCTTTCCCGTTCCGCTTTCACCGGTTACCATCACGGTGGCCTCGGATGCCGCAACTTGGCCCACTTTCTTGAGGACCTGTTGCATGCGCTCCCCACTCCCTACGATACCTTCTGCATAATCAGAGCTGTTGAGCAAGTGTTCGTATGATTCCTCGGCGCTGATCGAATCTTTTGCCGCTTTGAGAGCCTTGGCAACCAACTCTTTGAGTTTCTTCAGGTCGAAAGGCTTCAAAACGTAATCGAATGCCCCGTGTTTCATTGCCTCGATCGCAGTCTGACTGGTTCCGAAAGCGGTCATGAGAATGACCATCGAAGTAGGAGCCGCAGTTCTGAGGTGCTGGAGGGTCTCAATACCGGAGATACCCTCCATCCGGTTGTCTAAAAAGATTAAGTTCGGTTTTTTCTCCCGAGCCGTTTCGATTCCCTGTTCTCCGGAATCGGAGGTAATGATGGAATAGCCTTCCTGAGTCAGCACTCTATCGAGCGAGTACCTGATCTCGGCGTCGTCGTCGATGAGTAGGATTGTTGCTTTTGAATTTGTCACTGGTCTTCGGGGCAGTTGAATTTCGGACTAGATCATCGTGCTTTGCAGGAAATGGTAAAGCTCAAATCCTAATCGAGACGATCTTCGTAAAAATTTTTGAAAGTGAATGACCGCGTTCGGGATTGCTTTACTTGGGTCTTTGCTTGATAGGTTTCATCAATCCAAATAATTTTCAAAATGAAACAGATCAATCTTTTTGCATTTATTTCTTCCTGTATCTTCGGTTTGTATGGTGATCCTGCCGACCCTTCAAAGGTAGACTCGGATTATGGAATACAAGGGGAGTACAGTGGTCTGGTCAAGGGAGAGGAGGGAGACCTGAAGCTAGGGTGCCAAGTGGTTGCGATGGGCAAAGGTAGCTTTGTGGCCCGCGGGTACGTCGGCGGTTTGCCGGGAGATGGCTGGAATCGAACGAAGGAGGAAAAGGTCAATTCTCTCAAGAAAGAGGACGGGAGTTTGGTTTTCGAGAACGACAAGCATCGTGGAATACTCAAAGGGGGCGTGATTACGGTGGAAACTCTCGATGGCCGGAAAATGGGCGTGCTCAATAAAGTCGCTCGAAAGAGTCCGACTCTTGGAGCGAAGCCTCCCCAAGGATCCTTTGTTCTTTTCGAGGGAGCTTCCACCGAGCACTTCAAGCCGGGGAGGATGACGGAGGATCATCTTCTCATGGAAGGTGCAAAAAGTATTAAGCTTTTTCAGGATCACCGCCTCCACGTCGAGTTTCGCTTGCCTTACAAACCGACCGCCCGCGGACAGGGCAGGGGCAACAGTGGACTTTATTTACAAGGAAGATACGAAGTCCAAATGCTCGACTCTTTCGGTTTGGACGGAAAAAACAACGAATGCGGCGGTGTATACGGGATTGCTCCTCCACGAGAGAACATGTGCTTTCCACCACTGACTTGGCAAACCTACGACGTCGACTTCAGGACTGCCGTCTTCAAGGATGGCAAAAAAATCAAAAATGCAAAAATGACCGTTCGGCATAATGGTGTAATCATTCATGATAAACTTGAGCTTCCCAAAAGAACCACCGCATCTCCTCTCAAGGAAGGTCCGGAACCTGGTTTCGTATACTTGCAAAACCATGGTAACCCAGTGAGGTATCGGAACATTTGGGTCAAGCCATTATGAGCAATCAAGTTTTACCGAAATTATGCCTGGCGTTTTGCCTGTTTTTTCTTTCATGCGCAGATGAGGCAAACCCCGTCTCGAAAACATCATCTTCCGAGGAAATACAAGCGGATTCAATCGAACCGATCGCTACAAGCTCTCCTGGGCAACCCGACGAAGCTCCTGCCCGGCAACCATTGACCTCTGATGCTTCAGGGGGCGAGCAGCAACCCGCTCCACTTGGTGCCGGGAATCTACAATATCGTATTCAGGGCATTTTGAGGAAAGCAAACCCGGATTATCGTGGGCAGGGACGTTTTCATGAGGAGAATGGAGCAATTGTTGCCGCAGAATTTCCAAACTGTGACTTGCGTGACCTTTCTCCATTCAAGGGTTTGAAATTGCAAGTTCTTGACCTAAGTGGCAACCCGGTACGTGAAATCAGGCATTTGCAGGGAATGCCCTTGAACGTTCTTTGGTTGGAAAACACCAACGTCGTCAGTTTGGCAAGCCTTCGTAATGCCAAGCTTCGCGAATTACGCCTGAACAACAGTCCGGTCGAATCCTTGGATGGTCTGCAGGGACAACCATTGGAGCAACTGTATGCGGTCGGTACTCGAATTAAGGAGGTTGAGCCTCTGAGGAAAAGCAACCTCCGCGGTCTTTGGCTTACCGATTCGCCGGTGGCCGATCTTTCCCCATTGGCAGGACTACCTTTGGAAAGCCTTACGGTTCACCGAACCTTGGTCCATGACCTTTCGTTCGTACGGAAGTTGCCGGTCATTCAAAGGTTGCATGTCGGAGAGACTTTGATCGAGGACTTGTCTCCGCTTGATGGGTTGCGAATCACCAGGTTGGTTTTTACCCCTTCCAGGATCAAGCGTGGTTTGGAAGTTGCCCGCAGGCTTTCCAATTTGAGGGAGATCGGGGTTGCCTTCGACGATCAACGTCAGGAGCTCATGGCACCCGATCAGTTTTGGACACGGTACGGTAAATAAATTTACCAAGGGAAAACCAAATTAGGTGGAGGTGGGCGAACTTCCTTGCTGATCCTACAGGGATCTTCCGTGGCCCTTGAATCTTTTTGCAGGAGGAGGGACGGGCAAGGGTTTCGGGAAGCAGAGGATCTCTTCGAGCTTGAAATACTTTCGGTTGTTCCTTGGTGATTCGTGGGCAGTCAGGAAGCCCTGCTTGGCGTAATTCATGATGGGCGAGGTTTGCTTGAAGCCCAAAATATAAGCAGCATCGCTTGCACTGATCATTTCGGTGTTATCGGCGTTTCGGTGATCCTTTGGGGAGTTCATCTTTTCGATTGTCTTATCTTTTCAATTTTCAACAAGCGTGCAAGTAAAAGAAATCGCAGGCGTGTGAAACCTCTTTTTAGGTCTGTTTTTTGGCTGATAAAATGATGTTATTTACTCAACAATTCATCCAGAATTTCTTCCGTAGTTTTTTGGCCTTTGAGCCGGGCTGGATACATTTTTGCAGTTGCCCCCGTCGTGACGTCAACTAATTCGAGGTTTTCGCGGCCCGCTACGTCGATAAATCCGCACTGGTGGTTTTCCCTGTCCTTGCGTCCCGATGCCGATTGGTCGATCCACTGAAACCAATGGACGCCGACAAACCGGGGATCTGAAAGCGAGGAAGCGAGGTAGTGGGCAAAGGACAAAGCTCTTTGCCGTTGATCCCATGCCCCGGACAAGCCGGGGCTCGGTACCCCACGGTCGACCGCTCCAAAATGAAATTCGCTCGCCATTATCGGTAAGTCCGCCTCGGGAGGAACTTGCCAGGACCGTACTCTTGAATCATACACGTTAACCGAAAAGACATCGACCGAACCGAGAGCCCCCTGACCCAAGACACTAGGTCCTCTGTGAGTCCTGCATCCTAGATAAAGCGTGCCGGGCAAAACGTTTTCCACCGCATTCTTGCACTTCGAGAAAAAAGTCCGGACAAAGGGAAGGTAGAGCTCGTCCAGATCCTTGGCTATTGCAGGGGAGGTAGGCTTGCCTCGCTTGAGCAACTCTTCGAAGGCCCACTTTTTGGTCGGATGTCCGGGAGGCATTTTGAGGATGGTCTGCCCGATGCGATCCGGCCACTCGAGCTCGTTCCCTATAAAGATTCCGAGGCAATACGGATCGTCCTTTGCCCAAGCCAACTTTTGCAGTCCCTTCTCCACGGCGGCTTGGAAATCAGGCCGGAAAGGGGAGGGGAATTTTCTATGCCCCCAAACCTGCCACCAAATCGAGGAGATCAGAACGTAGGGCGTCTTACCTTCCTTTTGCAAACTTTCGTCCGACCAGCAACCGAGAGTATTCAAACCCCATGCCCGATTGCGGTCGTGAATACCCTGGTTGATTTTGGATTTCCACTTTTCGCCGAAATACCGCTGGTAATTCATGGCTGGAAAGTTCACGAACCGTTTGCCTCCGATTTTGCGTAACCCCGTCCATTGCAAGTAATCTTTTCCTTTGGGCAGGTAACTGAAGAAATTTCCCTCCCCCCGCTTCGGATCGGCTGAGGTTTCCGCCCGGTGTCCGGTCAGGCAGGCGCCGACAGAAAAAAACAAGAAGCCGTCCGGGTCGATCAACCACCACTTACCGTCTACTTTTGCCGTTCGGAACCTTCCCGTTCCTTTCATTTTGGGGCCGTCGGCCCAACCACCGTATCGACTGAGCTTCCGCTTCTTGGCTTTGACTTTTGCCACTTCGAGTTGTTCGGTCATGGTTTTGCGTCCGTCCGTTATGCTCTTGGCTTTCCCTGGCCAATCAACGGCTTTGACTTGTCCGAGTTCGTCGAGGTAAGGGAGTTTTTCCAACGTCTTGTTCAGCCCATCCGAGTTCGGCCATGCCAAGAAAGGGGGGTGAACGAGGAGGTCGACTTGACCGGTCGAGGAGGAGATATCCAAAGTTATTTCCCTCAAGTCTTCCGGAAAGAACCTGCGCCAGTGAATGCGGTGACCGTTTGGACGAGCAAGCTGATCTTTGAATAATGCGGGTCCCTTGTATCGATCCTCGACCATGGGGAAAGGGAAGCCGAGGGTGGTTTTTTCCCAAGAGGGCGCCACGGCAAACCCTACTGCATGATGAGACCAACTAGTCAGGTTCCCGTTGTTCAGCCTACCTTCGATGGTGGTTACTCCTTTGGTCCAATTTTGAACGGGTATTGCAATCAACTTGTAGCCGCTTGCATCCCAAAGGATATTCTCCTCGGGTACGAATGAAAGGCTGATCGGACTTTCCCCGGTAATTTTGAATTTCCTTCCCCACTTGACTGCTTTCCCTTTCTCGATCCGCTTCAGATTGGTGAGCAAAGTCGCCCGAGGAGAGAATAATTCGGCGGCATGAACGGCCGGCGTTTTCTGTCTACTGATGCGATAAGGGAGAGTACTCCGCTTCGATTGCATAATCTTTACCAGCTCGGCTCGCATCCGCTTTACCCTTTTTTCCTGAGAGATCTCTTCAATCAGGTCTGTGCTTTCCATCGGATCCTGCGCCAGGTCATACAGTTCGATTGGAACCAGTTCCTTGGTGGTGATCAATTTCCACGAATCTTCGCGCAGCATTTTCTTGGATTGTTGCCCGGGGAAGCTTCCGTTGTTTGCCTGAACGAGTAGAGATTTTCGTCCAGGCGCGTCTTTTATGCCGAGCATGACGTCCAGGAAGGACTGACTGTCCAGCCCATGTCGCTCATCGATCGGTTGGGTGGTGAGCTTGGCGAAGGTGGCAAAGAGATCCTGTAAACCAATCAGAGCGTCACAGGTAGTATTCGGCTCAACGGGGGAACCTTCTTTTCCATTTCCCCAACGAGCGATAAAAGGTATCCGGTGCCCGCCCTCGTAGATTTGAGCTTTGCTTCCTCGAAAGCCGGCGTTCGAATTGTGTTTTCCTTTTTCTTTTACAGGAGCTCCCCGAGATAACCCTCCATTGTCGCTTGTGAAGATAATCAGCGTATTTTCGAGTTCTCCCGCCGCCTTCAACTTTTCGATCATTTTGCCGAGCGTGATATCGGCTTCCACGAGCATATCCAAGTGAGGGTCAAGCGAAGCGCCTCTGACTTGCTTGCCGTCGAGCTCATCAGGGGGAGTGTGGGGTACGTGGCATGACTGGCTACAGTAATGCATGAAGAAGGGCTTGCGTATGCCCGTCTTTTTATTTTCGAAAAAATGCCGGCCGAGAAAGGAAACCGCCCGTTCGATCAAGATCGGACCGGCTTCGGAAGAATCCCACCCCATCGATCCAAACCCGTCCGACTCGATCACTGATTTGCCATAGGTTCCCTTTTTCCATTCTCGTAGATTATCGGGTCCTCCGACGAGCATGCCATTCTCCAAAGCTAGGTAAGGAGAACCCTGAATACCCTGCGGAAGCTCATAGGCATAGTCGAAGCCAAGGGAGGCAGGGGTGTCTTCAACCCGTTTGGAAAAATCAAAATCCCGAAAGCCTCCCTTCATGTTGAACTTGGGTTTTCCAGTCGATTTACTAAATGGTTTTCCGCCCAGGTGAACCTTACCCAGAAAGGCGGTTCGATATCCAGCGCTCTTCATGAGTTGACCAATCGTTTTCTGTCCCGGAAGCACTTGGCTGGGCATGTTGAAAAGCCATGTCCCGTTTTCGTTGCGCCCCCGCCAGGGATAGTTGCCGGTCATGACACTGTAACGGGTCGGGGCGCAGACTGCAGAGGGGGAATGAGCATCGGTGAAGCGCATTCCCTGCTCGGCCAACCTTTCCAAATTGGGCATGGAGACCTTGCTTTGCTCGTTGTAGGCACGGCAGTCCCCAATGCCCATGTCGTCCATGAGGAAAACGAGGACGTTGGGCGGGGAGGGCGGGAGCACTCCTCCTTGTGCTGAAGTGGCCAACAAACTGACGCAGATCAATACTCCGGTTAAGAAGCCAAGGGATGAGTATGACTGGACTCTGCTCTGAGGACTGAGCTTGAAAAGTTTCACAGGCAACCCTTGAGCCGGCTTACGAGCCTTTTTTCTTGTGGGCGTGAAATTCCGGCCAGGAAAGCGTTCCGTCTTTGTTTGCATCGGCCTCGGGGTTTTTGTTGAAATAAAAGTTTTTCCAATACTCGGCATCCTTGGGAGCATTCTTCAGTTTCTTGTGTGCGTTCAGCTCTGGCCAGGTAAGCGCTCCGTCCTTGTTGGCATCAGCCTGTGGGTTTTTCTTGAAGTATTGATCCTTCCAATATTCGTTGCTCTTTGGTTTTTCGGGAATGCTTTTCGGGATGATGGACAGTAGTTTCTTACGGAACTTCTCAAGGGTTTCGGAGTGCTTGGAATCGAGAGCTAAGTTGTTCCACTCATGGTTGTCTTTGACCGTGTGATAAAGCTCTTCCTTCCCGTTTTCATATCTGACGTATCGCCAATCTTTAAAGCGCAGCGAATAGCTTTGGTAGGCCGGGTCGTAATACTGGGCCCATTTGTAAAGGGCGGTAATCGCATAATCCGGACCTTCCCACTTTCCTTTTACAGGATCCGAGAGGAGGGGCTTGACCGAAAAACCGTCAAGGGGACGACCTTTGTCGTTTTTCATGGTGTTGTCCGGAAGTCCGCAAAGATCCAAGAGAGTGGGGTAGAGATCGACTAGAGAAACGGGGCGGTTGCAACTCTTCCCTGACTTGGAAACCCCCGGTACCCTGAAAACCAGAGGCACGCGGGTGCTTTCCTGCCACAGGGAATTCTTGTAGACATAGTCTTTTTCTCCATTTCCCCAACCGTGGTCACTTGTGAAGATGACAATCGTATTCTTGTTCAGACCGGTTTCATCGAGTGTATTCAAGAGATCGCCAACCAAGTCATCGATCGAGGCCACGCTTGCGAGATAGGCTTGGATGAACTTTTTCAAGGCCAGTTCGCGGTCGCCTTGATAGGAGGCGATCAGGCTGTCGTACATTTTTGTTCCGCGATCTCCGCTCCGATCGTCTTCTTTGGAGGTCACTGTCTTCTTAAAGGTATCATCGGCGTCCCCCTTTAGGATCTCCGGAAGTTTGATGGAGTCCAAGGGGAACCGGTCGAAATATTCCTGTGGGACGATCAAAGGCGTATGCGGACGGACGAAGCCGACTCCCATGAAAAAAGGCTTTCCCTTCTTTTCGGCGGCAAGCTCCTGCAGTCTTTTGACCGCCCATTGGGCGTTTAATTCATCACCTGTCGGGTCACGGTCGGCATCCGATTCATACTTCAATTCTCGCTGTTTCTTCCATCCTCCCGTCAACCATGAATAGGGCTTGCCGGTATCGGGTGAAGTTTTATGGGATACTTTTTCCAGAGAACCGTAAGTGCCGTCGATAATCCCGAAGTCATCCCGGAATGGACTGGGCACCCCAAGGTGTGGAATCTTGTCCTTCCCATCAAATAGAAAGGGTCCGTAGTCGGATGGATGACCATACTCGTCCCATTCTTGATGATCCTTGTTGTGCATGACCTTGCCGGTTCCCAGGGTGTGGTAACCGTTGGCGGAGAAATGCGCCATCATGGTACGGGAGTTTTTGAGGATCTCGTTCTTGTCCCAGTCCTCGAATCCGAACTGTTGAGAGGTGTGAGGGTAGATCCCGGTGGCAAAGCTGGCCCGAGAGGGGTTGCAAATGGGAATGTTGCAATGGGCTTGCGTGAAGGAAACTCCGCTTTCGATTAATTTACGCAAGTGAGGAGTTTTGGTTTGGGGGTGCCCGCCAAGTGTCTCTACGTAATCATTCAAATCGTCACAGACGATGAGCAGAACGTTTGGTTTGTCGGCAACTGCAAAGACACATGGGTAGGCAAAGGCAGCAAGAACAAGAAATGAGATTTTATTAAAGTTGATTGGTAACGACATAAGTTAGTTTAGTTAAAACATACCAAAAATACTCAAAACAGTAATAGTTATGAAGGGCAAGGCCAAGATTGGCTTGGGTCGGCAATCGAAGTAAAACAGGCTTATTCCATCACCCATTCGGGCACTTCCCCGTCGCCGGTTGCCTCTCCGTCAAGTACCCAACTCAGGTTGAAACGGGCCATGGTTCCTCCGCCTTTGGGACCACCTTCGTAAAGAAGATAGATCCATCCTTCGCTTTTGGTTTTAGGGCGTCCCGAAGTGAGGGAAGAATACGCAAAGCGACCTTCGAACACCAAACGCTTGACCGGCCAGGTCTTTCCACCGTCAAAACTGGCCCAGATCGTTCCATGGTGTCTACCCGATGGGCTCTCGATATTACTGAAGAGCAAGACGTCTCGATCCTTTACGGGGAGCCGGGTAAGACCCCCCATTAGGCCGTAGTTTCTTGCCTGGTCTCCGTCGGGCAGAATCTCACAAAGGGATGCTTCATTCCATGATTGACCACCATCCTTGCTGTGAGCGACCCATCTTCTCTTGGGGTTGACCCCCTTGGGAGCCCAATGCCTGCGAGAATTATAGTAAAGGGTTCCGTCCGACAACTCGGTGATGGTCGCTTCTCCGGTCCCTTTGGCGGGGAAGGGATCGCTGGTCCGCCATGTTTTTCCATGATCGTCGCTGAAGATTGCATTAGTGTAGTGTTTGGGCCAGACCGAGTTGTGGTTTTTGCCTGCGTACCAACGGGAAGGCCGGATGATGCGGCCAGCATGTTCTCCGTGCCGTAGAGTGATCCCGTGTTCGTTCATATGCATGGAGGGAAGGTTCCCGTCCTTATCCTTTCCGATCTCGCATTCGTGAATCGACCAAGTTTTTCCATGGTCGTCACTGCGATAGACCTTGAGGGGACAGGGAGGGTGTTTTTCCTCTACGAAGGCGAAAATGCTCCCGTTGTTCTCGTCCACCGTCACGCCTCCCCCCATGAATCCTTTTCCTACCTCAATTATCCTCCCGAAGGTCTCGCCTCCGTCCCAGCTTTTGCGACAAACCACGCCGTTCCAAAAGGCGAGTACGGATCCATTCATCGTCACCACTACATTGGGCATTCGTCCGTTTTTAAATACTTGCTTCGCTTCAAGGACTGGTTCGCCGAGGAAGGGATCGAGTTTTCCTTCGACGGGCTTGGCTGCTTGGCTATGGCCGGTGCTTGCAATGAACAAGGCGAGGGCAAGGGAAAGTTTTGTTTTCATTTACCCCCGTTCCTTACGTTGAATACAGACAAGAGCAAGAAGTCTTTGCGCTTTAAGATGTCAAAGCTTCGATGCCTCTTGCTTGACCCTGTGCAAAGTCGCCCCTATCGCAGAAGTATGAATCGTCGTAATTTCTTTGTTTTTCTTTCTCTCATCATACCTTCAGTTTTCGTTTCGGCAGCCAAAAGGCCCAATGTTCTTTTCGCATTTGCAGATGACTGGGGTAGGCAGGCGAGTATCTATGCCAAGATCGAGGGCGCGGGCGGAATCAACGACGCAGCCAAGACTCCCCACTTCGACAAGCTGGCGAAAAGCGGGGTGCTTTTCACCAATGCCTCGGTCAACGCGCCTTCCTGTACGCCTTGCCGAAGTTCCATTCTTTCGGGGCGTAACTTTTGGGAAACGGGTAGGGGAGCCATTCTTCAGGGAGCCGTTTGGGACGAAAAGATTCCCACCTGGCCGTTGTTGCTCAAGGCCTCCGGCTATCATATCGGTTATACCTATAAAGTTTGGTCGCCCGGCACGCCTCGGGATGCTGGGATTGGAGGCCAGGCCAATGCCTTTTCGAAGTCGGGAGGGAAATTCAACGGCTTCTCGCAATACGTTTCCGGCAGGTCCTCCAAAGGGGTTGCCGTGAAGGATGCGAAGGGAGAACTTTACCGGGAAGCCCGCGGCAATTTCAAATCCTTCTTGGAAGGGAGAAAAAAAGATCAGCCCTTCGCCTACTGGTTTGGCCCCACCAACGTACACCGAAAATGGACCAAGGGCTCGGGTAAAAAACTCTGGGGGATCGACCCCGATGATCTCAAGGGCAAGATGCCCGCATTCTTGCCGGACGTTCATGCAGTCAGAGAGGACCTGGCCGATTACTTGGGGGAGATCGCCGCCTTCGATGCCGGCTTGGGAATCTTGATCGAGGAATTGAAGAAAGCCGGCGAGTACGACAATACGATCATCGTGGTGAGTGGAGATCATGGTCCTCCGGGTTTTCCTCATGGAAAATGTAACCTCTACGATTTTGGTACCCGCGTGTGCTTGGCCATTGCCGGACCGGGTGTGAGAGGAGGCAGGGTGGTCGATGATTTCGTCTGCCTGCCTGACTTGGCCCCGACCTTTCTGGAGGCCGGCAAGGTCAAGGTTCCCGAAGGAATGTCGGCCAAGAGCCTTTGGAAGATTCTCAAATCCAAAAAGAAGGGCAGGGTCGACCCTGGCCGAGATGCGGTAATCACGGGTCGTGAACGTCACGTCTACTCCTCCCGCCCAGGTTACTTGCCTTATCCGCAACGCGCCATCCGTACTAAGGATTTTCAATTCGTCATCAATTTCAAGCCTGACCGGTGGCCCTTGGGAGACCCCTATCTTCTGGATACTACAAAAGAACCCGGCTTGGCTCTGTTGGAAAACCAAACCTTCGTGACCTTGGCCGACGAGGATGCGGGTCCAACCAAGGCATGGATCGTGACGAACCGTAAGGATCCCAAGGTGAAGCCCTTTTTCGATCATGCCTACGGCAAGCGTCCACGCGAGGAACTCTATGATATGAAGAAGGATCCCGACCAAATGAAGAACCTCGCTCAAGATCCCGCCCATGCCGATACCGTTAAGAAGCTGCGGGCCCGCTTGATGAAATACTTGCGCGATCACAAGGATCCCCGGTTGGTGGAAAACGGAAAATTCTTTGAAACCTCTCCGATGACCGATGGGTTCAAGCGTCCGTCAAGACCCCCCAAAAAAACAAATTCCAAGAAATGAAACCGATTCAATTTTCCTTCCTCTTATTGCTTTTCTTCGCAGGCGGACTTGCGGGCAATTCTCCGGTCGACCGGTCGGAAACTCTCCGGTTGGTTTCTGATGATTTCGGGCTGGCGGACGGTCCATCCTGGTCGGGTTGGGCCCTGACCGTGCCCGATCCGAAGTCTCAGGTTGTGAAGCGTTTTATTCCCAAGCAGAAAAAATGGCACATGGTGGCCAGGGAAAAGCGCTTCAGCGCTAGTTTCTTCAACCATGGAAAAACCTACTTTGCGGACAACGGTACGGGTTCGATTCGTTGCTTGGGTCAGGATAATCAATGGACGCTCGTTCACCAGGAGGATTTGACGAAGGACAAACGCCGGAAACCCAATGACTTGGTCGTCGATCGGTCGGGCGGGGTTTACTTTACCCTAACCGGACCGGGTGAAGTCGTCTACGTTTCCCCACAGGGCAAAGCCCAAACCGTTGCTTCCGATGTCCAGACCCCCAATGGGTTGATCCTGAGCCCCGATGAGAAAACCCTCTATGTCTCCGAATACGTCCCGAAGAAGATCCTCTCTTTTGAGGTAGGCAAAAAGGGAGCTTTGAGTGCAAAGAGGCTCTTTGCCCAAATGGACGATGGTCAGCCCGATCTCAAGGGGGCCGATGGAATGTGCGTGGACCGGGCCGGCAACGTTTATTGCGCAGGGCCCAAGGATATTTGGATTTGGGACTCGAAGGGCAAGCTCTTCGACAAGATCGCTTGTCCCGAGCGGGCGGTAAATTGCGCTTTTGGCGGCACCCAGTTGCGTGATCTTTATTTGACTGGCTTTGGCGGGGTCCACGTTCAGCGCATGAAAATATCAGGCGTTCCCTCGCAGCCTCCCGCCGAGTGGCCGGAATCCCAAGCGACCCGTCCAAGCGTCCAAGTTCCGGAAGGGGTGAGCCAAATGCTCGACCTGACCTATGCCGAATATGGGCCTCGCAAGATGTTGGCTGATCTTTTTGTGCCCAAGGGGAAAGGTCCCCATCCGGCTGCCTTAATCATCCATGGAGGTGGCTGGATCAAGGGTGATAAAATGAAGTTCCGGGCCATGGGGCTGGAAATGGCCAAGCGTGGTTTTGTCTCCATGGCGATTGATTACCGGTTGGCTGAAGAAGCTCTTTTCCCCGCTAATATCCAAGATTGTCATGCCGCGGTTCGATACCTGAGAGCTCATGCCCAGAAGTATAAAATTGATCCGAATAAGATCGGGGTAGTGGGTGGCTCAGCGGGAGCTCACCTTGCCGGATTGCTTGCCACGACTGCCAAGGTAAAATCTTTGTACGGAAAAGGTGGCAATGCAGGGGTTTCTTCCGCCGTTCAGGCGGCCGTCGTAATGTCCGGGCCCATGGAAATTTCAACCGGTAGCGTGGCCGAACGTTCGCTCACCGCGAAGAATCCAGTGGCCAATGCAATCTTCCTGTTTGGCGGAACGGTCAAAGAAAAGCCCGGGCTTTACAAGTTAGCCGACGCCCATATCCATATCGACAAGGACACACCTCCCATTCTTTTTCAATTCGGAGGCAAAGAGGATCCGGCCAAAGTACAACCTTCGATCGATAAACTGAAAAAGGTGGGCGTTCCAACCGAATTGCTTACTCATTACGAAGATGGCAAACATGGATGCTGGAACCGGCATCCTTGGTTTTTAACAATGATTGATGATATCGAGAAATGGTTCGACAAGCACCTCTAGGGCTGAGCCCAGTTGCTATTTTTTTTGGAAGGCTTGGCTGGTGGCGACCTTGATGATGAGGTCCCGAAAGCCGAATTGACCATCGTTGACCGTCTTGGCGATTTGCTTGATTTCCTCTTCGTCACGCAGGGAGATCGAACGTCCGGTGCCATAGGTAAGCAACTTTTCGGCAAGGTTTTGGGTAAGCAAGCCTTTCTTGGAAAACAATGCTTTCTTCAAGCTTCGCGGTCCATGGATCGTTTCTCCGGAAGTCAAGGTTGCGGTTCCATCGATCGGTTTGGAAGGAAAAAGTTGAGTGGTTTGAGTGGAGTTTTTCCAAAA
>PBMI01000037.1 GCA_002722545.1 Opitutia bacterium
CCGCAAGCGTTGCCCGTAGGAATCCCCCGAGCGGGGAGTGGAGAAGGTGTCGATAACCGCGGTCGAGCTGGGTGATTGCGGGTAAGCCGAGCTTTGTATTAGGTTGACGACGCTGTGTCCTCTGATGTCTTCCCATCGTTCGACGGTGACGGCGCCTTGGAGCATGGGTTCAAACAAAGAACCGAGGACAAGGCATCCCGCAGAAAGGAATCTGGCGGAAAGGATTTTTCGAATGATCGAATTGGATGCAGAAGGACGGTTAGAGGACGCAGGTAGGTGCATTGGGAATAGGTTTGAAAGGAGGAGGATGGAGGAGCGCCCGGTCTGTCCGTACGCAGAATGTCTGCTTACCTGAGAGCATATAGCTTTATTGTTGAATTAAAAAACCTCTTAGTGTATTATTTGATCGTTTTGCCGTATATTCCTTGTTTTGAACGAATATGGTAGGTGGCTTGTGGCATTTCTTTGGAGGTAATTCGTATTTCTGAGCAAAGAGGATTCTTTTTGTTGATTTTCGCTCAAAGCCCGTTAGAAATGGCATTTAGTTTGGGGGAGTCCGTAGGCGATGGACTGAGAGGCAAGTGCGTTCCACTAGTTACCCTTCGAACCTGATGCGATTTCCATCGCCGTAGGGAAAACTTGAGGTTTGTGAGAGCTTCGACGATCTCCGGCATTACCGTTTAAACATAGCCATGATAAAAAAAGTCGAAGAAAAACAAGAAGAAAATCACGGGTCCTTTGCCAATTCAGGTAAGGTATTTCTCAAGGGGAGTCGTCCCGACTTGGCCGTTCCAATGCGCGAGATTTCCGTTTCGGACACTAATCTTCCCGACGGTTCGACTGAGGCGAACGAACCTGTTCGGGTTTACGATACTTCGGGGCCTTGGGGAGATCCTGACTTCCATGGTGATCACGACCGTGGTTTACCCACAATAAGAGCCGGATGGATCAAAGAGCGCGAAGATGTCGAGGAGGTCGAAGGCAGAACGATTCTTCCCATGGACAATGGTTACCTTTCCGAGAAACATGCTGATCGCTCTGACCAACGAACGGGGGAGTTGCCGGACTTCGATCGTTCCGAACTTTTCGTTCTCCGTGCCTGCAAGGGGAAAACAGTAACTCAGTTGCATTACGCCAGACAGGGGATCGTGACCCCTGAGATGGAATTCGTGGCGATCCGCGAGAATATGAAGTTGCAGGCTCTTTCCGAAAAGCTCGAGACTTCCTCCGATGAGGTGAGGAATTCACTTAATCACCAACATGCAGGGGAATCTTTCGGGGCTTCTATCCCAACTGAGATTACACCTGAATTCGTTCGGGATGAAGTGGCCCGGGGACGAGCGATTATACCGGCTAATATTAATCATCCGGAGTTAGAGCCGATGGCGATCGGTCGAAACTTTCTCGTTAAGATAAACGCCAATATCGGGAACTCTGCCGTGGCATCTTCCATCGAGGAGGAAGTGGAGAAGATGCGTTGGGCTACCAAATGGGGTGCCGATACATTGATGGATTTGTCCACTGGGAAGAATATTCACCGCACCCGCGAATGGATCATTCGCAATTGTCCGGTCCCAGTTGGTACGGTTCCTATTTACCAAGCTCTTGAAAAAGTGAACGGCAAGCCGGAGGACCTGAACTGGGATATTTTCAGGGATACGTTGATTGAACAAGCGGAACAGGGAGTTGATTATTTTACTATTCATGCGGGTGTACTCTTACGATATGTTCCAATGACAAGTCGCCGGATGACAGGAATCGTAAGCCGGGGTGGGTCAATCATGGCAAAGTGGTGTCTGGCCCACCATAAAGAAAATTTTCTTTATGAAAAGTGGGACGAAATTTGTGAGATTATGGCTGCCTACGACGTTTCTTTTTCCATTGGGGATGGTTTGCGTCCCGGTTCGATTGCAGACGCTAACGATGAGGCTCAGTTTGCCGAACTCAAGACGCAAGGCGGATTGACCACGCGGGCTTGGGAGCATGGAGTCCAAGTAATGAACGAGGGCCCTGGCCACGTTCCCATGCACATGATCAAGGAGAACATGGAGAAGCAAATCGAATGGTGTCACGAGGCCCCTTTTTATACGCTCGGGCCTTTGACAACGGACGTGGCTCCGGGGTACGATCATATAACCAGTGGGATCGGAGCGGCCATGATCGGGTGGTACGGATGCGCCATGCTTTGTTATGTTACGCCAAAGGAACACTTGGGTCTTCCCGATCGGGAAGACGTCAGGGAAGGTGTTATTACTTACAAGTTAGCGGCCCATGCCGCTGATTTGGCCAAGGGACATCCTGCCGCTCAGTTCCGGGATAATGCACTTTCCAAGGCTCGATTCGAATTTCGTTGGGAGGATCAATTTAACCTATCACTTGACCCAGACAAGGCACGCGAATTTCACGATCAAACCCTTCCTCAGGAGGGGGCTAAGACGGCTCATTTTTGCTCGATGTGCGGTCCACATTTCTGTTCGATGAAGATTTCCGAAGACGTTCGTCAATACGCACGTGAAAACGGATACGATGGGTCCGATGATGCCCTCGAAGCCGGTATGGCGGAAAAGGCCAAGGAATTTGTCGAGGCGGGTTCCGAGATCTACTCGCTGGAGGAAAAAGATTGAAGGTTCTTTTGAACGACGAAACCAGAGAGCTGAATGACAAGGCTACTGTTGGTTCGCTCCTTGAAGAAATTGAATTGAGCGACTTGGCCGGCTGGGCAGTGGCGGTGAACGAGCAGGTGATCGCTAAAGACGAAACGCTTGATTACGAGCTTTCCGAGGGGGATCGGGTGATCCTGATTCAAGCGACCCAAGGCGGATGAATAAGACATTGCCCATGATGGTTTTAATTTCCTCCCCGAGAATGAGGAGCGGGGAGGCGGGCGATTTGGAGGAAATGTTCGACTTGGGTTTGGAACGCCTTCATTTGCGCAAACCCGATCACTCAGCCAAAGACATATCGAAGATCTTGGATAAGTTACCCGAGAAGTATCTCAAGAAGATTGTCCTGCATCGCGTTCCTGAGTTACTTGAGAAATATCCCCTTGCGGGCTATCATCATACCTCAAAGGAGAAACTTCGCGGAGTCTCGGGTTCTTGTAGCCGTTCTTTTCATAAGGTTTCCAACCTTCGTGAAAGTAAGGAGAAACTGGATTACTCGTTCTTTGGCCCGGTTTACCATTCGATTTCCAAGCAAGGATATGGTCCGAAGGTATCAATCGAGTCGATTCGTGAATATTTTTCCTCGGGAAATCGTTCTCCGGTTTTTGCCTTGGGAGGGATTCGAAGAAACAAGGTGAAAAATTTACTTGAAATCGGTTTTTCGGGTGTTGCTTTGCTTGGAGCGGTATGGGGAAGGAAGGATCCCATTCATGCCTTGGAAGGTTTTATGAAAGTTCGCGACTCGATTTTCGTCGACTATAAAGGTAGAATGGAAAAATCTTCGAAAAATACGATCAGGGAAAAGCCGCCGTCTTTGTCTTCTTTGAGCACGTGAATGCTGGCGTTCAGTCATTTTCCTCGCTCCTTGCTCTGACAAGGGATGACCCTTGCGTCTCTCACCTTCGCCAAGTTGAGATCATGCTCGAGAATGGCGTGAGGTTCATGCAGTTCAGAAGTAAGTCGCTAGTCGGAGCGTCTTTACTCGGGCAGGCCCGTCTTGCAGCTGATTTGGCTCGTCAAGCCGACGCTGTTCTCATTATCAATGATTATCCTGAAGTTGCCGAGCGGTCCGGAGCACATGGTGTGCATCTGGGAATGGAAGATGGTTCGCCAAGTCGAGCTTCCGAATTGATGGGAGATCATGCCATTGTAGGTCGTACGATTCATTCCGTCGAGGAGGCATGTCAGGTCAAGGAGGAAGGAGGTTGCGGTTATGTCGGGCTTGGACCCTTTCGTTCATCGAAAACGAAGCCTGGTCTGCGACCCGTTCTCGAATATCCGGATTTCACCGAAATCAAGACTGTTCTTGACCCGATTCCAATTTATTTGATCGGTGGACTCGGACTTTCAGACTTCGAATTGATCGATGATTTGGGGGTTGCTGGATTGGCGATTTGTTCAGCGCTGTCCGAGGAGGGAAGCTTTGGAGCAAATTTGAAAGTATTCGTGAACAGGTCTAAAGCGTACGAAAAGGAGGAGGTAGCATCATGAGCAAACCGTTAGACCATCTACTTCTTGGTGGAGAATCCTTTCAATCGAGACTTTTTGTAGGTACGGGAAAGTTTTCTTCCGGTGCCGCCCTCCGCGGGGCGGTTGATTCAAGTGGTTCGCAAATGGTTACGGTTGCTATGAAGCGGGCTAATCCCGACTCTTATGACGACTCCATACTCGACTACCTCGATACCGAAAAAGTAAAGCTTCTGCCCAATACTTCCGGGGTTCGGGATGCAAGAGAAGCGGTCTTCGTTGCTCGGATGGCGAGAGAGGCTTTGAGTACGAATTGGTTGAAGTTGGAGATTCATCCCGACCCCAAGTACTTGATGCCGGATCCTGTGGAAACCCTAGAAGCCACTAAGATACTGTCCGCCGAAGGCTTCGTTGTTCTTCCCTATTGCCATGCTGATCCTGTGCTTTGCAAAAAGCTGGAAGAGGCCGGAGCGGCGGCCGTCATGCCTTTGGGGTCTCCGATCGGCAGCAACAAAGGTCTCGAAAGCAGAGAGTTCTTGAAGATCATTATTGAACAAGCGGAGGTTCCGGTTGTAGTTGACGCAGGGATCGGGTCACCTTCGCAAGCAGCGGAGGCCATGGAGATGGGTGCGGATGCCGTGCTTGTGAATACGGCTTTGGCCGTGTCCCAAGACCCCACGGCCATGGGAGAAGCTTTTTCCTTGGGTGTGATGGCGGGCAGGCAAGCGTATCTTGCCGGTTTGGGGGAAGTTTCCGGGGTTGCGCGAGCGACCTCCCCTTTGACTGCTTTTCTTGACAAGGGAGACTGACGATGGGAATGATTCATTCTAGTTTTATCGAACTTTTTCGTGAACAGGACTGGGGCCGGATCACTCGCTTGATCAAGGATGCGGGTTGCCCCGAGGTGGAGAGGGCTTTGGCAAGAGGTGGTCGTGGTGGAATCGCTGACTTTGCCGCTTTGTTATCCCAGTGCGCTGCGGACAAATATCTTGAAGACATGGCCCAATTAAGCCAGCAGGTCACCCGTAGGCGATTCGGTAACGTCATTCGGCTTTTTGCTCCGCTTTACCTTTCCAACGAGTGTAACAATATCTGCGATTATTGCGGGTTCAGCCTTGGGAACGATATACCGAGAAAGACATTGAGTGCCGTGGAGATCCTAAAGGAAGCAGGTATTCTTAAAAAACAAGGGTTTGAGCATATTTTGCTTGTTACGGGCGAATCGAGCGTGAAGGTGGGCGTAGACTATCTTTCCAAGGCTCTGCGTACTTTGCGCCCCTATTTTTCCAACTTGTCCATTGAGGCTCAACCGCTCAAAAAGGAGGAATACGAGCAATTGATTCAGGAGGGATTGCATGCAGTCATGGTTTATCAGGAAACCTATGAGACGAAAAGTTATGCCGCTCACCACCTCATGGGAAAAAAAAGGAATTTCGAATGGAGATTGGAGACCCCGGACCGACTCGGGCGTGCGGGGGTCAATAAAATCGGACTTGGTTGTCTGTTCGGATTGACGAAAGATTGGAGGACGGATGCTTATTTTGCAGGTTTGCATTTGGATTATCTGGAGAAGAAATATTGGAAGACCAC
Source organism: Opitutia bacterium (assembly GCA_002722545.1). Classification (GTDB taxonomy): domain Bacteria; phylum Verrucomicrobiota; class Verrucomicrobiia; order Opitutales; family Seribacteraceae; genus Seribacter. The sequence continues at coordinate 5,721 of PBMI01000037.1, forward strand.
TTATTCCATGTCTTTTCCGCGCATCCGTCCCTTCGAAGGAGAGGGGATGCCGATGGCGGATCTCTCCGATCGCGACCTTGTTCAGCTTTTTTGCGCATTTCGGATTTTCAAAGAGGAAATTGAATTGACCCTCTCGACTAGAGAAAGCCCCACTTTGCGCGAAAATTTGCTTCCTCTTGGAGTGACTACGATGAGTGCTGGTTCAAAAACGAATCCGGGTGGTTATGCTGGCGAAGAGGATTCCCTTGAGCAGTTTTCAACCTCGGACGAGCGGCCTGCTTCCGAGGTGCGCTCTATGCTGAGGAATGAGGGGTACGATCCGGTCTGGAAGGATTGGGATCCTTCTTACGATCTCGTTCGTGCGCCTGTGGATGAGGGTGTGGAATTAGTAACAGAGGGACGGGGAGATGCCCTTTCTCTTGCCCGATAGGTCCACTGCTTTTTTCGATGAGTTTTTCCATTGAAGAGGTTAAGCAATACCAAAGGCATTTGTCCTTGCCTGGTTTCGGGAAATCGGCTCAGGGAAAACTCAAGGCCGCTTCGGTATTGGTAGTCGGGGCAGGCGGTTTGGGTTGCCCTGCTTTACAGTACCTGGTTGCGGCTGGCGTTGGAAGAATCGGGATTGTCGATGACGATCAGGTGGCCGCTTCCAACTTGCAACGACAGGTTCTATACACGCATGACGATATTGGGCAGTCAAAGGCCGAGGTGGCGGCGAGTCGCTTGGCCAAACTCAATCCTTACGTCGAAATCGTTCCCTTCGCAGTTCGCTTTACGCGGGGCAATGCAAAGGAAACACTCGAGGGGTACGATATCGTCTTGGATGGTACGGATTCCTTTGATTCCCGTTACTTGATCAATGATGCCTGCGTCCTTTTCGACAAAACCCTCATCTACGGCGCGATTCATCAATTCGAAGGTCAAGTCAGTGTTTTCAACCTGAGAGGTGGACCGACCTATCGTTGTCTTTTTCCCGAACCACCGGCTGCCGGTGTGGTTCCGAATTGCTCTGAGGTTGGCGTGGTCGGAGTTCTCCCCGGAGTTATTGGATGCATGCAGGCGCTGGAGGTAATCAAAGTGATTACCGGATTGGGGGACTCGTTGAGTGGCAAACTTCTTCTTTATGATGCCTTGAGCAGTAAGACGAGAACACTTGCTTTGTCGCCTGACCCGAAAAGCCGGAAAATCAGAGAATTACCCGAAGAAACTTCATTTTGCGAGACGGTAGGACAGGAGGAAGACGTTGTGATCGAAGAGATCGAACCCGTTGAGCTTCTGCGGATGATGAAGGTAAAACCGGATCTTTTGTTGCTCGACGTGCGTGAGGATTGGGAGCGCCAACTGTCCCGCATAGATCCGTCCGCTCATTGTCCGGTCGGTCATTTTGCTCAACCAGGGGGACCTTCTTTGCCCGATGATTTTCGGGCTGATAGAGAAATGGTCGTCTACTGCAAGGCGGGGGTTCGGAGCATGATGGCATGCCGGGCTTTGGTGGAAATGGGGTACCGCAAGCTATACAATTTGAGTGGAGGGATGATTCGTTGGAGCGAGGACGTCGGGGTGCCTCCTCCGGTCGGTTAGTTGAAATGCCTCGTATTCTTTTGATAGGAGGTTCCGATAGCTCAGGAGGAGCCGGCATATTTGCGGACGTTAAAACTTGTCATGACCTTGGCTGCGAAGCATCCGTGGCGGTGACCGCAGTGACTGCCCAAAATTCTCGCAAACATTATCATTCGCACGTCCTGCCCGAGCATACTCTGAAAAGCCAATTGTTTGCCGTTGGTGACTCCGCGGTAGATGCCGTCAAGATCGGAATGTTGCCGAACCTCGAATCGATCGAGGTGGTTCGCGATTTTCTACTCGCTCATTCCTTTGGAAAAGTCGTTTTGGATCCAGTCTTCTCAAGTTCTTCGGGTGGAAGTCTTTCAACGGAGGAGGGAATTGCGTCCCTGAATCATTGCCTTTTCCCCTATGTCAACTTGATTACGCCCAATCTTTTCGAGGCGACCCGTTTGGTCAAGCAAGCGGGCTTGCAAGCCGAAAGTCAGGAAGAGTTGGCTGCGTCTTGCCTCGAACTTGGGGCGAATGCGGTGCTGATCAAGGGAGGGCATTATTCCGGCGAGACATGCACGGACTTGTTTGTCACAGACGATGAGCAGAGCCATTCTTTTTCCCGCAAGCGGATTCCGGGCGGATCAAAAGTGAGAGGGACGGGTTGCCGTTTGGCTAGTGCAATAACTTGTTTTCAAGCAAGAGGCAGCGAATTGAAAGACGCGGTAGGCCAAGCTTGCGAATATTTGGCAAGTTATATTACAGGCCAAATTAGGTCCGCTTAGCGGCCAAGAGCCTTGCGGATCAGTTCCTCCGTACTCGCTCCTCTTCCCAAGGCATCCGCTGCCTTTCGTATGGCTTGATCTGCGTCGGTTGCCTTGTATCCAAGCGTTAGCAAGGCCGAAAGAGCGTCTTGGTAAGGCCCGAGGTTATTGATTTCTTCGGTTTCTGGGTCAGCTGAACCGGTAGAGGATGAAGAAGGCGGTTCCAAGTTCGTTCCCTTCGGCAAAACCTTGTCCTTGAGTTCGACCACGATTCGTTCCGCAGTCTTTTTCCCCAGGCCTTGGGCTTTGGAAAGCATTCCGACGTCACCGCTGGCGATGGAAGTCTTGAGGGTCGGAAGAGAAAGGGAGCCGAGCAGGTTGAGTGCGATCTTTGGACCGATGCCCGATACTTTGTCTACGATCATACGGAAGAAGTCACGCGATTCGCGATCGTGGAAACCGTAAAGAGTCTGAGCATCCTCCCTGTATACCGCTTGCGTGAAGAGCTTGATCTCCTGACCGAGAGCAGGCAATTTTTCCGACGTGGTAAGTGGGATGAGTACCTCGTAACCTATTCCCCCTACTTGAATGATGGCAAGGTTGAGTTGGCACTCGATTAGGTCTCCTTCGATAAAAGCAATCATGGTTCGATTTTCTTGGTCAGGCCTGCAGACCAAGTACGTCCTGCATGGAGTAAAGTCCCGGGGGTTGTCCCACCACCCATTTGGCTGCTTTGAGAGCGCCGGCTGCGAAAATCACTCGGTCCGTCGCACGGTGAGTCAGTTCGATCCGCTCGCCTATTCCGGCAAACATTACGGTGTGTTCACCCACGACGTCTCCACCGCGTAAGGCGTGAGACCCGATTTCGTCATCTTTTCTTTCTCCCACCATTCCGGATCGGCCGTGGGAAACTTGCTTTTCGCTAAGTTTTCTCGAGTCCTTGAGTATTTCGAGCAGGCGGTCCGCAGTGCCGCTGGGTGAATCCTTTTTCAAGCGATGGTGCATCTCGATTACTTCGGGGTCGAAGCCGGAGTTTGCATCGAGAACGCGGGACGCTTGCTGGGTAAGGTAAAAGAGAAGGTTGACTCCAGTGGAGAAGTTGCCCGCCCAAACCATGGGGATTGTAGAGGCTGTTTTTTCAATGGCTTCACGGTCGGCAGGGTCATGCCCGGTTGTCCCGATCACCATGGGCTTGCCGTTCTTTGCAGCAAGTTCGGCAAGTGGGCGGGTGGCATCACGAAGGGAAAAGTCGATTACCAATTCACATTCGGCGATCCATTCTGTGGGATCGTCTCCGAGGTCGACCGGATGAGTGATCTCGCACCCACATTCACCCGCAATTGAGCGGATGGCTTGTCCCATTCTGCCTTTTGCACCGCTGAGTAAAATTTTTAGTGACATATAAAAGCCGTTTAGGTGTACAAGGTATTCGCTATTTTTTCCAAAAGTTTGGAATTTTGCGAAGAAGGAGGCGTAAGTGGAAGCCGGGTCTCGGAAGATGAGATAGCCCCTTTTAGGTGGAGCAGGGTTTTGACGGGTACGGGGTTTGGTTCGCAAAACAGATCGTTGAAAAACTGATAGTGCTCGAGATGAATATTACGTGCCGCTTCGTAGTTGTCTTGAAGAGCCAATTTTACCAACTCGCCAACTACGGCGGGAATAATATTCGAGGCTACGCTGATTACTCCTTTGGCTCCACAAGCCATAAAGGGGAGGGTGAGTCCGTCATCTCCGGCCAGCGTTACGAAATCATCTCCCAGAGCACAGACTGTTTCCGAAACTTTGGAGGAACGACCACCCGCCTCCTTGAGGGCGCAAACGTGAGGGTACTTCTCATGCAGTTGCTTGACCGTATCAGTGGAGATCTCGATCCCGCAACGCGAAGGGATTGAATACAGGACGATGGGCTTTTCCGTTACTTCGGCAAGGGCCCCGTAGTGAGCGAGAAGTCCGTCTTGACTAGGCTTGTTGTAATAGGGGGCGACGAGCAGAAAACCGTCGACTCCGGCCTTTTCGGCTTCCTTAGTCAGGTGAATGGCTTCCTCGGTGGAGTTTGCTCCGGTTCCGGCGATTACGGGGATTTTTCCCGCTACCTGTTCCACCGTTTCCCGTATTACCTGAAGGTGTTCCTTTTTGGACAGGGTGGGGGATTCACCGGTTGTTCCACAGGGGACGACCCCGGAAATCCCCGAGTCCAATTGTCCGGCTACGAGTCTTTCGAGGTCGGAGTAGGAGACGGTCCCGTCTTTCATAGGTGTGATCAGAGCAGTGTGAGCTCCGTGAAGTAGATTCTTGTCCATTTTGAATTATTATGTGAGAAAGGATGTTCCCGCGTTTATTTCTCTTGTCCTTTCTCGACAGGAAAATTTGAGTGGTCAACTTTTTAATGGTGGAAACACAAAGGATTCGTAATTTTTGTATCATAGCTCATGTCGATCATGGCAAGACAACCTTGTCCGATCGATTGCTCGAGCGTACCCGTACGGTCATGGCCAGAGAGATGAAAGAGCAACTTCTCGATTCCATGGATCTGGAGCGCGAGCGGGGCATCACGATCAAATGCCATCCGGTCTCAATGACCTATTCCGCCGAGGACGGAAACGATTACTTGTTCAATTTGATCGATACGCCCGGTCACGTCGACTTTTCGTATGAGGTGTCCAGGAGCTTGGCCGCTTGCGAAGGTGCCCTGCTTTTGGTCGATGCATCTCAGGGTGTCGAAGCGCAAACCTTGGCCAACGCTCAGTTGGCGGATGCTCAAGGGTTGGAAATTATTCCCGTGATCAACAAAGTCGATTTGCCAAGCGCCGACGTCGAAAGGGTGTCCAAGCAAATCGAGGATATCCTCGCCATTCCCGCCGAGGAAGCAATCCACGCGAGCGGGAAGTCGGGGATTGGGGTGGACGAAATCCTCGAAGCAGTAGTGGATCGCTTGCCGCCTCCGAGGTGGACGGAGCATTCCAAACCGCGCGCTTTGGTTTTTGACAACCAATTCGATGCGTTCAAGGGAGTCATTTGCTATGTTCGGGTTTTTTCCGGTGAGTTTGCCAAGAATGGTAGCCTCATGCTGATGAGCGACTCGCGGAAAACGCAAATCAAAGAATTGGGGAAATTCTGCCCCCAACCGGTTTCATGTGATTTTTTGACCGAAGGGGAAGTGGGTTACGTGGTGACGGGGATTCGAGATGTTTCGGAGATTAAGATCGGGGATACCCTGACCCTTTCCGATTCAGCCGCCGAAGAGATGCTACCCGGGTATAAAGAAGTCCGTCCGATGGTTTTCAGCGGGCTTTACCCAATCGACACTTCGGATTACGAGAAACTCAAAAAGAGCGTTGGTAAACTTCGCCTCAACGATGCCGCTTTTACGTTTCAATCCGAGACATCCGTCGCCTTGGGTTTCGGTTTTCGTTGCGGTTTCCTCGGTCTTCTACACATGGAGATTGTTCAGGAGCGTCTCCGCAGGGAGTACGACATCGACCTCATCTCAACCTATCCGAGTGTCGTTTACAGGGTGCACCTTACTGCCGGTGGTGTTCTTGAGGTCGATAATCCACTTGAGTTGCCCGACGTCACCGAGGTTCTGAAAATCGAGGAGCCGACCATTTTAGCAAGAATTCACGCCCCTAATGCATCAATCGGAGACCTGCTTGCCCTTGTGACCGAAAAGAGAGGGACTTGCAGCGATACTGAAACGATAGACGAGACTCGGGTGATGATGACGTGCCATCTTCCGCTCAACGAGATTCTGGTCGACTTCAACGATCGTTTGAAGAGCGTTACCCATGGGTACGGTTCAATGGATTATGATATGTCCGATTACGCCGAGTCGTCACTGGTTCGTATGGAAATCCTCGTTAATTCCGAGCCGGTGGATGCTTTTTCGACCATCGTTCATCGTGACAAGGCGGAAAACCGGGGTAGGGCCCTCTGTTCCAAACTCAAGGATATCCTGCCTCGCCAACTCTTCAAGATTGCTTTGCAGGCAACTGTTGGAGGCAAGGTCATTGCACGGGAAACCATTAGTGCGATGAGGAAGGACGTTACCGCAAAATGTTACGGCGGAGACATCAGCAGAAAAAGAAAATTGTTGGAGAAACAAAAGGAGGGCAAAAAGCGAATGAAACAAATAGGAAACGTGAACATCCCGCAGGAAGCCTTCGTGCAAATTTTAAAAAGTTCAACCTGAACTCGCATTTTTTAAATGATATCCGAAAAAAAAGCCACTCGTTCGCAAAAAAAAGGAGCCAAAGAGATTCTTCGACTCGGACTCAAAGCCCTGCCTTATCGGCGTGATCTGCTTCCTCAGGATGAAGTGGAAGCTCTTGATTCGAGCACGACCAAGCTTCAGGAAAGTTTGTCCTCCAAATTCGTTTCAGGGAGAGATCTTGAGGAAAAGGCAATGGCGGTCGACGAGGCTCTACAAAAGTCAGGTGGTCTTTACTACCACAAAAAGGGATGGGTTGAAAACGTGGAGATGTTGTTGGTCGCCGCCATCGTGGTCATAGGAATCAGGAGTTTTTTCCTGCAGCCTTTCATCATACCGACGAATTCCATGTATCCCTCCTTTTACGGTATGCAACCCCATGTGTATGAGGCTGATGAAGAGGCTCCGAATTTTGCTCAACGGGCCATCGACAAGCTATTATTGGGAGCATCTCATTACAAGTTGGAAGCTCAAAACTCCGGCAACCTTTATCTACTAATGCAAGAAGGGGGGAGGACGCATCGTCAAGTAACCAGTACTTTCCCTGACGGTAGGTTTTTCCTGATCCCAACAGTGGTGAATGAATATGTTTTTGAAATCGGTGGAAAGGAGCACCTCCTTCAAGTCCCGGCCGAATTCGATTTGAACGAACTTTTGGCTAGAAAGTTTGCTGGAGTCGATGATCTGAGGAACCTGCCTTTGATCATCCCGCAAGACCAGGGCTATACTGGAAGAAGAATGAAACTTTCGGATCGTCCTTTAAAGAAGGACGAAGTTGCTTTGGCCTTCGACATTCTTCTCGGAGACGCTTTGTTTGTCGATCGCTTCACCTATAATTTCGTAAAACCCAAGGCTGGTGACCCGGCGGTTTTCCGAACGGGTGAGATCGATAGCTTCAATTACGAGCAGGGCACTTTCCCGGGGGATCCGCATCCAATACCTCGCATTGGAGAAGACAAATACTATATCAAGCGCCTAGTAGGCGAACCTGGTGACGAACTTAATTTCGACGTGCCCAGCAAATTTTATTCAAGCGAATACACCAACAACCAAAATTTCGGACGACTTTTTATCAAAGGAGATCCAGGCATACTTTCGAGGAATGGGAAACCTATTACAGGTTGTGAGGCATTTGATGAGAATCGAGTCTTTGTCGAATCCTTGATCCAGGACCCGAATGCCATCAGTAAACACGGCTTCCCTGGTTATCGAGCGGAAGGACTTCTGTCGAATGGAGAAAAGGTCAAAATCCCCACCCGTGATTCTCCCGATAACAAAACTGGCCAAAATGCCTACTTTGCCATGGGGGACAATTCGACCAACAGTCTGGATGGCAGATCTTGGGGATTCGTTCCCGAAAAATCCATCGTAGGTCGAGCTTTGCTTGTATATTATCCATTTACCAAGCGCTGGGGTTTCTCAAAATAATCTCCTAATGATCAGATATGCAGTTACTTGTATGTTAAAATGGCTTTTCCATAATCAGCCAAAACTTCGCACAATATGCATTATGTCTAATTAATGTTTTTCTGGTTCAGGCATGAAATCAAGTCATTCCCTTCCCTCGTGGATTTCTCGAAGAGCGTCCGGTAGTCTTCTTCATCTTTCTTCCCTGCCAGGTTCGTATGGCATTGGTAACCTGGGGAGCGATGCCCTGGCTTTCGTTGACTTTTTGTCCGAATCGGGAATCCGCTTTTGGCAAACCTGTCCAGTCGGTCCGACTGGTTATGGGGATTCCCCCTATCAGGTCTTCTCATCGTTTGCGGGGAATCCTTACTTCATCGATTGGGATCCTTTGATTTCGATTGGCATGATCCAAGAGGAAGAACTTTCCTCGTTACGGACTCTCCCTTCTCATGAAGTTGACTATGGATCTCTTTATCAAAAGTTCTTTCCTTGCGCCAGGATTGCCTTTTCCCGTTTTTCTGATCACAAAGACGAACTTGAATCTCTCTACGGTAATCTAGAAAGCTTCTGCTCGAAAAACGCTTCGTGGATTTCGTCTTATGGCTGTTTTCAGGTTCTCAAACAGCGAGAAGCGGGAAAGCCCTGGTGGAAATGGTCGGATGCCTCAAAAAATGCTGATTCATCCCTTTTGGCCGAAATCAGGGATGATTCGGATTTCTCGTTTCATGTTTTTCTTCAATATCTCTTTTGGGGACAATGGAAGGCTCTGCGAATGTATGCCAATGGGAAAAACGTTTCCCTTCTGGGTGATCTTCCCATCTATGCAGCCCCCGATTCTTCAGAGGTTTGGCAAAGGCCCGACCTCTTTCAGGTTGACAGGGATTCCGGATTTTCACACGTCGCTGGCGTCCCGCCCGATTATTTCAATGAAAACGGTCAGTATTGGGGAAACCCTCTTTATGATTGGGGTCGCCACGAAGCTGATGATTACTCCTGGTGGATGGAACGATTGACCGTGCAACTCAAGCTTTTCGACGTCGTTCGTATTGATCATTTTCGCGGTTTTCACGATTATTGGAGTATTCCAACGAAAACCGATGACGCCCGTCTTGGGGCTTGGTGTGATGGGCCAGACATGAAATTTTGGGAGGTCGCCCGCAACAAGTTTCCCACCCTTCCCTTCCTTGCCGAGGATCTTGGATTGATCAGCGAGGAAGTACGCGATTTGCGCAGAAAGGCAGGATTGCCGGGGATGGCCGTCTTGCAGTTCGCTTTCGATGGGGACGAAGCAAATCTTTATCTTCCGCATAATTTGGAAAAAGATCTCGTCTTGTACACGGGGACTCATGACAACGATACGACCACCGGGTGGTATGAATCTTCAGACGAAGAGGTGCGGGGGAATTTCCGTACTTACTTGAACGTCAGCGGTGAGGCACCCTCCTGGGACATGCTTCGGATGGCTTACCGTTCGGTTGCCCCTTTGGTGGTTTTTCCCGTTCAGGATCTCCTCGGTTTGGGGTCGTCTGCCCGTTTGAATGAGCCCGGTTTTGCAATGGGCAACTGGACATGGAGATTGACCAAAGACCAATTGGAGATGCTTGCGATGGAGAGTGCTCCTTATCTTGCCGAACAAGCTAAGATTACGGGTAGACTCGCAATATCCAAGGAAATGGACTAATCTGACTCCCTTAAGAATGAAGAAAGAAAAGGAGGTGAAGGAAGAGGCCTCGGCGAAAAAGCCGGGATTGAAGACCCTTTTGCCTTATTTTGGCCTCCTGCGTCCGCATTGGTTTCCCTTTGTCGGGGCTCTCCTTTGTGGAGTCGTGTACGGCGTCGCCAGTGGTTTTGGATTGCCCACTATGATCGATCAGGTTTTTCCGAAAATCTTTCCTTCTCAAGTTGGGTCGAAGACAGCTCTTCCGGTTTCTGAGTTGATTCTGTACGTGTCGGTTTTTCCGGGCGTATTCTTGATTCGAGGTCTTAGTGGCTACTTCAATACGTATTTGATCAATTATTGCGGTATACGCGTTCTTGAGCAAATCCGCATCAGTATTTTCGAAAAGTTGCAAAGACTTCCTCTGGCCTTTTTTTATCGCAACAAAGAGGGTGATCTGTTGAGCCGTGTCACCAACGATACCGGACAGTTGCAAAATGCCATTCTCTCCATCAGCAATGATTTGATCCGGCAACCCGTTACTTTTATCGGAGCCATATCCGCTTTGGTGTGCATGGCCTTGCAACGCGAGGGAATGGCTTTTGTTTTGCTCTGTCTTTTGGTGATCCCCATTTGTATATTTCCAATCCGTAGAGTTGGTGAAATTCTCATGAAAAAAGCCTTGGGCATGCAAGAGCGTGCAGGTGGCATGACCGCGGTGTTGAGCGAAAATCTTTCGGCTCCCCGTGAGATCAGGGCCTTTAATTTGGAGGAACGGGAGAACAAGAGGTTTCTGGAATCCTCAAGAAAGTATTTTGATGCCAGGATGAAGGTCATCAAGTATGCGAATATGCTTACCCCGATTATCGAGATTATCACGGCAACCGGTATTGCAGTAGCGATCTTCCAGGCCTCCCGGACTTCCATTCACCTCGATGCCGTAATCCCGGTGATTGTTGCTCTTTATCTTTCTTATGAGCCAATCAAGAAATTGGGCGGAATCCAAAATCAATATAAACAAGCCCTGGCCTCCCTTCAGCGTTTGGAGGAAGTTTTGGATGCCGATGAATCGATTCGAGAATCCGAGCATCCCGTTGAACTTTCAAAAGTAAGGGGGGAATTACGTTTCGAAAACCTTTCCTTTTCCTATCAGGGGGAAGAGGATGATACATTCGGCAAGGTATCCCCTGCCCTTCGTAATATCAACCTCACTGTTCATTCCGGCGAAGTCGTGGCTTTGGTCGGTCCAAGCGGTGCGGGCAAGACCACTTTGGCGGGAATGCTTTCGCGCTTAAACGACCCATGCGAAGGCGCCATACTGTTGGACGGGCTTGATTTAAGAAGTGTGTCACTCCGTGATCTCAGAGATGCCGTTGCCTTGGTTCCCCAAAAACCTTTTCTTTTTGATGCTACGGTCCGGGAAAACATCGAGATGGGCAAATCCCCCTACACTAGTTCGACTGTTGAGGAAGTGGCTGAGGCTTCTCATTCATCCGACTTTATTGCTGATTTCCCAGATTGCTTCGACCAACGGCTTGGGGAAAACGGAAACCGATTGTCGGGCGGTCAATTACAGCGGTTAGCTTTGGCCCGAGCTTTCTACAGGAATTCCCCTCTCCTTGTGTTGGATGAGGCCACCTCGGCACTCGATTCCGAAAACGAGGAAAAAATCCATGAAGCCATGACTGAATTGTCGAAAGGAAAGACCACCCTTTTGATTGCCCATCGATTCAGTTCGATCCGCCTGGCCACCCGTATTATCGTAATGGACAAAGGAGAAGTCGTCGCAGATGGTTCTCACGAGGAGGTCTATGGAAAATGCGAGCTTTACCGAAAGCTCTATGACAGGCAGCAGGACTCTGGAGCTTAAGTTTCTTCTTTCTTACCTTTCCCAGTAAACAGCCAAAGGAGTTGCAATCCGTCGCTTGGTGGACCTTCGGGGTATTTATCGGTTGGTCTTAGTCTCATTGGCAAGCTTGCTCGCAGGAAGGCGAGGCAGTTTGCGCAAAACCAGCTGACCCCGGTAATCTCAAGCCAAACCGGATGAATGAAATTCAAGATTAGCCACCCGGCCAAGCAACTCATTCCAAGTGAAAAAAAAGGGCCGGCCGAGAGGATCAGCATCTTGGGAAAAAGTCCGATTTCCTCGTCGGAATAAGAGGTCTCGCCAGAGTCCGACTTGTGAAATGAGAACTCAAACGTGACTCGCTTGCTCACGCGCCAAGGGTTGCCGTTGGGTTTTCCTACGGTCAGTCCGATCTCATCTTTAGTCAAAATCAAGGCGGTCCAAAAATGCCCGAACTCATGGACAAGGGTGGCAAAGGGACGAAAAACATATAGCCCCAACCACGCCGTCAAAACCCAAGGTAAGCCTTCTAGGCTAAGGTAGTTGACGGATGCAATGAGAGTCATTGGCTACTGTTTTTGGGGGATTGATCTTGATCGAAGGGCAGCGTTGCGCAAGGTTGTTGATTCCTTGATTGATAAAGTATGTTTCGTTCCCTTATGCAAGCCTTCTCGGGTAAACCGAAGCTCGAGGTTCGGGTTCCACATTCACGTGGTTTGCCTATGACTGATCATATCAAATACGGTGAAGAAGCTGAATCAACCCAGTGGATTGGCGTAGACTTGGATGGAACCCTAGCCCAAGCCGATCCTTGGCAGGGCTTCGAGCATATTGGCAAACCTATTCCCAACATGATGAAACGGGTCAAGATTTGGTTGGAGCTTGGATACCGCGTAAAGATCGTTACGGCCCGAGCCCAGGATCCTGAACTTGCCATTCCTCCTATTCGGGAATGGCTCAAGAAACACGGTTTGCCGGATCTCGAAATTACCAATGCAAAGGATATGGATATGATTGAGTTATGGGACGACCGCTGTGTTCAGGTCGTACCTAATACGGGGAACCCAGTCGGGCCCAACCCCGAACCCTACCGCAGATAATTCAAAGAAGATGCCGTCGAAGCTCAATGAGTTGCGTGATACCATACTGGCTTGGAGAAACGTGATGAGTACCAAAGCCCTGCTACCACCGCTTCATCCCACTTATGATTCCGAGGCTTGCCAAGTCAGTCCCGTAAACCACACGAAAGTGAAAGTAACGCCGTGAACTGGTGGGGTAAGGTAATCGGAACCGGGGTTGGCATGATCGGGGGTCCCATCGGAGCTTTGGCGGGTGCCGCTCTTGGTCACCTTTATGACGATGATGATCCAACTTCCCAAAACGAACAAAAGGCACGTATTCTTTATCTTGCTTACTTTTTTTCCTGTGCGGCGAAAGTAGCAAAAGCGGACGGTGGGATTTCGGCTGAAGAGATTCAGGTAACCGAATCCTTAATGGAGCGAATGGGGCTCAATGACAAAACCAAAGATTTTGCCAAGAACGTATTTCGGAAGGCCAAGGTCAGTCGCCGCTCTATCGATGACGACCTCAAAGAGACCGGTCGGTTGATCGGGTACGAACCCACGGTAGCTCAGTCATTTCTCGGGGGCCTGTATGAGATCGTGCGTTCGAACGGCAAGAAACTCAACGAGATGCAAGTTCGCTATCTTTTGCGCGGAGAAGAACGTCTCAAGTTGCGTCCAGGTACGGTTCAGGCTTGGATTCGAGGTGGTTATGCACCCCCGCAACAGGATACGGATGAGTACGCATTATCTCTTGAGGAGTCTTATGACGCCATCGGTCTACCAAAGACCGCAACTGATAAAGAAGTGAAGATAGCTTACCGGTCCAAGGCAGCCGACTTTCATCCCGATAAACTCAACAGCAAGAACCTGCCCGATGAATTCATTGCCTTTGCCAACGACCAATTGGCCCGCATCAATCAGGCTCACGACATCATTCGCAAGGCCCGGGGGCTTACCTGACTCCATTCCTTTTATGCCGAAAAATAAGTTTTACCAATCTTTCTTCATTCGCGTTTCTATCCTTTTAGGGGTTACTCCTTTTGTCTCGGCTGATGCCAACTCCACGGGGGTAAGCGCAGAAGCCCCTGCGGTTTCCTTTTACGCCGGCATTGGGGAAGGTGCCTTCGGTGAAGATCCTCATGCCGTTCATGGTACGCAAACTTCAGACGGAGGCTATGTCGTCGGGGGAAAAAGCCTCGATGCAGGTGGAGCTTGGGAAGGCTTTCTTCTGAAGGTCTCGCCTACTGGTTTATCCGGTTATCTTGACCTCTCTGGTCCCGGCGAAAGCAACCAATCCTACTCATGGTCCGTGACCTTTGGCACTAGTGGAAAGAAAGATGGAGTCAATAATTTAGCTTCGGTCGGAGATTCTGTTTTCGCGGCAGGTTTCAAGAGCGTAGCCGATGAGAGTCAGGATGCCATCCTCGTAAAATATTCCTCCTCGGACGGAGCGATGATATGGGAATCCCTCTTATCCGAGATATCGAGCGGTTTATCGGCCGCCTACGAGGTTGTGTCTCCAACCCCGGACGGGGGCTTGATCACGGGCGGTCTATTTGATTCACCCAAGGATGGCTTGGAGGGGTTCAAGTCTTATGGCAACCCGTCCGCCGGAAAGGCTTTCGTGGCCTATTATTCTCCCGATCAAGTTTCTTCTTCGGTTGCTCCGGTTTCTCCGACTTGGAGAAAGGACTTTAATGCATCCCTGACCGTCAAGGGAATCCGTCCCATTGAGAATTTTGGGGGATACATTCTGCTGACCTCCCAAAATCAATCATCCAATGCACCGATCCTCACGAGGCTTGACGTACAGGGTAATGTCCTTTGGGAACAAGTTTACCCTACGAGAGCCGAACCTGCCGATGTCTGCGTGCTTTCCAGCAATGGTACTTTGACCGGATTTGCCTTCTGCGGTCATGGCAAGAAAAGCTCGGGCGAACTTGATTCCTACCTCACTGTAGTGGACTTGAATGGTTCGGTCAGATGGACTCGCGAATTCGGTGATCCTGTAGGGGGTGTAGGCAAGTTTTCCGGTCTTTCTTCCGGAAATGCCAAACTGATCTACGACGAGAGTTGGGGCATCGTTCCAACCCAAGACGGCGGAATGCTCATCGCCTCGGGAACGGGTATAGAGGGCTGCGACCCATGGCAGGGTTCTGATTCAAACCAGTCTCGAATTTCCATCCTGAACGAGTGCCTTTCCGATCCGAGAACAGATTGGCGCGGCATGATCACCAAATACGACGCCAACGGGTCGCAGGTATGGCAACGGCTTGATTCCTTTATGCCCGCGGATGGAGGAGAAGTCTCATCGACGGCTTGCGAGTACGTCTTGCTTCTGGCCGATGGGAAGATTCTCTCGGTTAACGACGAGGCATTCGGGGTTGGGTTATTGGTTCTGGAGGCGGAATCCAATGCAACTTTCGCTGGTGACCTTCTTGACGCATCGACCACAAGCGCAGGCAAGGGTTGGAGGAGTTCGAACTGGATGGGTTATTTTCTCTCTTTTTCCTCAGGTTGGAAGTTCCATTCGACTCTTGGCTGGATTTATTCGATGCCTACTTCTCTCGACTCGGTCTGGTTCTACGATCAAACTCTTGGTTGGTGTTGGACCAGTCAAACGGCTTATCCGTTTCTTTGGCGCCATTCGGTTTCAGGTTGGCTTTATTATCTCAAAAGCTCTTCTCCACGCTCGTTCTACGACTATTCGGACAATTCGTGGAAGTTTCTGTAGTGACGATCTTTTGGGTATGACTAGACGATCAAACCATCGCGCATAGGGATGCAATGATCGCAGCGCTCGGCCAATTCCGGGTTGTGAGTGACTAGTAAAATGGCAATGTCCTTTTCACGGGCAAATTTCATGAGGAGTTCGAACACATTGTCCGAGTTCGCGCTGTCGAGGTTCCCCGTGGGTTCGTCGGCAAGTAAAAGTGAGGGGGAATTGGCCAGAGCCCGAGCAATGGCTACACGTTGTTGTTCGCCTCCGGACAACTTGTTGGCATAACGTTTTGCCTTTTCCCCTAAATCAAGTCGATTCAGTAATTCGTCCGCCTGTTCGAGAGCCTGACGCTCCCCTACTCCGCTTTTACGAAGAGGCAGGGCCACGTTTTCACGGGCTGTGAGCTCCTTGATGAGGAAGTGAAATTGAAATACGAACCCAATGGATTCATTGCGCAGGGCTGTTCTTTCTTCATCCGTAGCCTTTGCCATAGGGCGGCCTTTGAGGTGGATTTCGCCCGATTCGGGACGGTCGAGCAAGCCGAGAAGGTACAGTAGGGTACTCTTTCCGCAACCGGATTGACCCACGATAGCCGTAACCTCGCTACCCTTAGCCTCAAAGGATACGCCCCGTAGAGCTTGCACCTTTGATTCCCCTTCGATAAAGGCATGCTTGAGCTGTTCAGCCCGAATGAGGATGTCGTTGGTATTCAAGCTTTCTTTGGTCATAGGCTTTCCCTTATTATTTTGGCAGGCTCGATCTTGGCTGCTCTACGAGCAGGTATCCAACTTGCGACGCTTACGAAAACAGTCGCAATCGCAATGGCCCAAATATAATGAGATGGGTCCCAGTTCACGACAAAGCTATCGGTCGAGAAGATTCCTCGAATTCTCAAGGGAATCTTCGAAATCCCGTAGGTCGCCAGGAAACCTGAAAGGCTTCCAAGAATTATGCCGCCAAGCAGTACAATTGCGCCTTGCCACAAGAAGACCGCTGAAACGTCTCGAGGCGTAAAACCGATGGAGCGCAGGATTGCGATATCACGGTTTTTCTCGATGACCATGATCGCAAATACGTTGAACATGCCTAAACCTGAAAGTAACAGGATACTTGAAACCGTTATGGCAGAGGAAAGTCGAAGAGCCTTGAATACTTCGAGCCAAACTTTTTCTCGTTCTTGCCAACCGACTACTCTGTGGCCAAGAGTTTCTTGCATTTGGGCTGCTAATTCGGGCGCTTTTTCGGGGGCTTGAATCGAAACCTGAAAAATCGATCCTCCGAATGGTTTTCCAATAAAGGATCGAGCGGTCGACAAATCAAGGTAGATTCGGGTTTTGTCAATCTGGCTGACTCCTGTCTCGAAGATTCCAGCGACTCGTAATTGCTGGTTTTCGGTTCCTCCAATGAGAGAAACCCTATCCCCTTGTGAGAGCCTAAGGCGTTCGGCCAGACTACTGCCTAGAAGAACCCCGGACCGATCTGTATCCAACATGTCAATGCTCCCTTGGATAAGTTGGTTTTGCAATTCCGAGACCATGATGTGGTCCTTGATTCGAAGTCCGTGAATTTGAACGGTATGTTTCCTTGCTCCGGAGTCCAGTATGGCGCTTCCTTCGATGATTTCCGATATTCCCGACACTTCGGGGAATTCCCGCAAAGCTTCGCGAACGAGTTGAGGGTATTCGATGCCCTCTATATATCGTGCGTTTTCCCGAGAACGGAATAAAAAGCTTTCGCTTCCGTTATATGAAACTTTGCTTACCGTGCCATCCATGTCCTGAAATTTGTCGGAAACTCGAATCGCTCCATTCGTTCCAAGAATCGTTCGGATAAAGAAAACCTCGAACCCGGATGTTTGAGCTTGAGTCACGACAAAGAAAGAAATGCCGAATACGATGCCCAATAAACTCATCGACATTGCCCGCTTCCGGGCGAAGACAAATCGAATGGCAAGTTGTAGAGCAATCAAACTCAAAGTTGGATCGGGTTGGTTACTTGATAGAAGAGTCCGCAAGTGAGGTCTTGACACTTTGACCGGCGCGAAAGAGATGGGGAGTTCGGGTAATCACTCGTTCTCCTTGTTTCAAGCCTCCCAATATTTCTACCTCTTTCAAGTTTCTAGCCCCAGTATCAACTTCACGAATTTCAATTACACCATTTTTCTCCATGAATACGGAGTTTCCGACCAAGGCTTTTCGTGGTATAATAAGAGCCTGTTTTCGTACCGTTTTTATGATTTCCGCTCGTCCTGCTCCTCCGGTCGGAAGTTTTTGGTCCACGTCAAGTTTGAGGTATAATTTCCTTCGACCGGTATTGGGTTCGACAAGCGAAGAAAGTCGATCGACTTTGGCATCGAATACCCTCCGCCCAAAAGAAAACAGACTGACGCCTGCAGGCAGTCCTTCCTTCATCCCGGCATAATCTTCTTCGTTGAGGGACACTTCGATTATACGGGAGTTAGAATTAATAAGACCTAGGGATTGCCCTGGGAAGACAATGTCACCGGGGGCAACCGATGAGGTTACGAATTCGCCGCTGATGGGGCTTTTGACGATCGTTTTTTGTAATGCCGCTTCGAGGTTTTCCAAAGTTGTTTGGAGCCTGTTGCCTTCCTCGTCGATTTCTAGTTTTTCCTGTTTAAGTTGGGCTCGTAGTTTTTGAACCAGATTCTTTTTCTTTTCCAAGTCAAAAGAGGAAATCTTTCTTTCACCAGCTAGAATAAAGAGGTCCTCCAGTTGCTTGTTCTCCAACTCCAACTGAATGGCAGTCGGTTGAGTCATGTTTTTTCTGGTGTCGTAATTCTTTTTGGAAAGGAGCGTTTGCCGGAGTTGACGTTGCAAGTCAACGGTATCCAATTGGACTAGAGTTTGATTCGCATCAACCTTGATCATTTTCCCGAATGGAAGTAAAGCCACTCTTTTGACCGTCCCTTGTGTTCTTGAACGTATTTCGTAACTGGATTCGGCAAGAACACGAACGTTTCCGCTGACGGAGTCTCTTATGTCCCCAATCCGAACTTGAGTAACAAACGCCTCGGCTTTCCATTCATTTTGAAAAAGTAAAATGACCGAGCCGATGGCGACGACAGCAATGATAAGGAAAAGGCTTTTACGGATCATTTATCTAGCGGCTAATTCTTATTGAAGTTCGTTCGTTCATCATAGAGATCACGGACTTTGAGGTAATCACTGACCGTCTTGGCCAGGTCTAGTTTCGATTCGTCCAAGGTAAGCCTGGCCTCAAAATGCAAGGTAGGTGTAATTCGGTTTTGTTTGAATTCAAGAACGCTTTTTTCATAGCGGTTGTCCGCGACTTTGACCAATTGTCTGCTTACTTCTATCTTCTCGCTCAGGCTCGAGATTTGATTGTGTAAATCCTCTATGAGAAGGCGGAGAGATCTCGAATTTCTTTGCAGGCTCAGTTCATTCATCCTTTTTCTTGATCGAGCCGCCTCTTTTTTACCCTTGCTCAAGGAAGAATCCCATATGTTCCATTTTGCCTCGATTCCAATAAGCAAGTTGTTTCTGTTGAGGCTTTCAGTGTTGTTGGCCAAGTCGACTTGATCTTGGTAAACTGCACCAATCAAGTCGAGCTTGGGCTTAAGTTCGGCATCCGCTATCTTGATGAGGTTGTTTTCTTTCTCGATCTGATTTGTAAGATTTTCGAGCTCGGGAGAACTAAGACGAGATATGAGAATGGGAGGAGAACCGGAGAAAACATGTTTTTCGCAAAAGTTCGTGAACGCCGGAGTTTGGGCAAAGGTCAACCCTTTGGAATATCCGGTTTCCAAATAGAAAACCTTGCCTTGATAGTTTGCCTTCCTTTTTAAGTCGGAAAGTTTGATGGCTTGCTTCAATCTGGATAACGAGGATTCATAAACAGTTAGATCCGAGACAAATCCGAGATCTCTGCGTCTCGTCAAATCCAATTCGTTTTGTTGAGCCAAGGCATAACTTGCCCCTGCCAATTCCTCTTCATAACGCAAAATTACCAAATCAAGAAAATCACTTCTGGTTTTTGATTGGTAGGATCGTTTGAGGGAGGCGTATTCCATCTTGGCGTTTTTTTCAGATAGTTCGGAAACCCTGCTTGCAGCCTTCAATGCCCCCCAATGGTAGAGTGGTTTCCTCAGGTAAACCGAGCCTAATACTCGATACTTGTGGTAAAAGCCTTGGGCAGGGCGATCTTCGTGTAGAGAGTGGGCTTGGGCATTTATACCTATTTTGAAGCCTTTCGAGCTATCCGAGATCATTTTTCCGGATCGCGCTTGCATGACCAATTCCCTTTGCTCTTCAAGAAAAGGTGCCTTTTTGTCTAGATCCGACAGGACTGCGGAAAGCTCGGGGAAGAATATTTCGGGCTTATTTGGGTATTGCTCTTTTGTCTTTTCTTCTTGGGATATTAACTGTGTAACCGAAAAAGTCCAAGAGAGAAGAAAAAGGCAAAGTACTGTAAGGGTCTTACTCAATGACCCGAATACTGATGGTAAGGAGCGAATTACTCAACTCGAATAAGACGAACCAAGTAAAGTTGAATTAATCCGCAATACCCGAGGGGAAAAGCTCTTTGAGTTGATCTCCGATCCACTGGTCTGTTTGCCCTGAGGATTGCGAACGAAAGGAGGCAACTTGCTTTTCGGTGATTTCGGAAGCCGAGTTCCCCCAAGCTTGTCGAACGTAAGTGGTTACGTTCGCAATTTGTCGATCGTTGATGTTTACCGCGACCATCGCTTGCGAAGGCACTGAACCCCAAGTTTCACCCTTAACAATGATTTTCCCCTTCAAGCCTTTGAGAATTATGTTGGTGATGAGACCAGGGTCGGAGGTTACCCATTCTGAGCCAGCTAATGGAGGGAACTGATTGGGAATTCCTTCACCGTTAAGCTGGTGGCAAGATGCACAATTTTGGGCAAAGACCTTTTCACCCGAATCAATTTTACGTTTGAGTTTTTGCGCGACTAATTCCTCGGGACTAAGTTGATTTTTCTTTTCTGCTGGGGGATGAAGTTGAAATTTGTTCGTCGTCTCGGCCAATTGGACGGAACAAAAAAAGATCAAGCAACCAAATAGAAAGACGAAAACCAAAGGGGCGTGAAGGAATCCTATGGTCGGCGGATGTTTCTCATGGTTAAGATCTGCGTGTACTTCAACCATGTCTTCATCGGAATACAAAGGAATATCAGCGGGTTTTTTCTTCTCAGTCATTGCACTTGTTTTGAGTGGGATGACAACTCCGCTGCAGTCCACATTTGCATGGGAGCTCTGTCCTTGATGGAGTCACGAATTTCCGCAACTTCCGCTGGGGATACTGCAGAAGCTGAATTACCCCAGGAGTTTCTTACAAAAGTGAGAACATCTGCAATTTGTTGATCAGTCAAACTTCCTGGAGGAATACCAGGTGCAGTCATGACTCCATTGTAATTCACCCCATTAACTTCGATTTCACCCATAAGACCAAACAGGGAGATCTTTATGAGTCGATCTTTGTCACCCTTTACCCAGTCTGAGGCAGCCAAAGGAGGAAATGCAAGCGGTACCCCAAGCCCAGTGGGTTGGTGGCAGGTAACGCATCCTCCGCCTCCTGGCCCAATTTTGGTGTAAACTTCTTTTCCTGCACTCATTTGTTCTGAAATGTCTGCAAGTGCTTTCGGGGAGGCAGGATAGTTCACCCAATCCGGAATACCTTCGATTACAGTGGTGTTGGTCTCAATTGTTTTTTCATCTGTTTCGACGAAAGGACTCTCTGGTAATTCATAATCTTGTTTTAAGGCTCGAAGATAGGCAACGATTCGATTAGCCCGAATACTTGGAATAATATACCTTGTTTTGTTCTCATCTCCACTGCTACCAACAGGGGGCAAAACTGAAATTGTTCCGTCCTTGGGTTGGTCCGAGACTTCATAGAGGAAGGGACTTGGCGGACAAATTGAATCGGGAACCAATGATTGAGGCTCAAAGAGGTGTTGGTGTAACCAATTTTGGTCGTTTTCATTCATGCCGAAATTAGCCAAGTCTGGGCCAACTCTAGTGTTTCCAAGCATAACATGATCCTGAAGGACGTAATCGCGAGCCATGGATGCTCTTTTCCCCCACCCTCTTTCGATGTCTATGCCTGCTTCGATGACTCGGTTACCATTTGGGCCTTTTTTAGTGAAAAGACGAACTTGTTGAGTGTGACATGTAACGCACCCCAAGGACAGATACTCCTCTGCTCCCTGCTTGGCAATACCTGACATGTCTTTAGGAAATAGTTCGGCATCGGGAGGTCTGCTACCATCATCCTCAAGGATTTGAGATTCCGGGGACAAATCGCCGTATTGAAGGTTGGCACCCACAACAAATGCGAGCCAAGCAAAGGCAAGGGTTGATAAAATACCGAAAGAAAACTTGAAGATGTTGTTCATCAGGCTGTTTTCTCTTTCTTTTCAATGTCGGATTCGAAGAGGGCAGCAAAGGGGTTGGGGAAAATGACCTTCCAAACGTTGATGACGAATACCAATTGCGACAAACCTAGGATCACGAATGCGTACTTGGTAATTTTGAAATAAGGTTGAACTGAAGTTATAACCGAGGAAGACCAATCAAGAGAGGTTTGCTGTGCCAGTACACCATGAGTCAACCCACCTATCAGGTAGGCGAGTAACAAAATAAGCACCCCGAAAGCTGAAGTCCAAAAGTGAAAGGATTTGGCCGATTTGCCGATCTCTTTCCCTGTGATCTTGGGTAACATATGATACACCATCCCAAATATGATCATACTGAAAAACCCGTAAACCCGTTGGTTGAAATGGAACTCGTTGATGATCGAGAACTGAGTAAGCTTGGCTACGTCGGGAAGTGAGAATATCACGCCGATGTAACTGGACAAGGTGTAGGAAATCGTTCCGAAAATAACAAACCTCAAGGGCAGGTTGTTCCATACTTTACCGATGTCTCTGAACGCAGTGGCGTGAAAGTTAGTCGAAGCAACGGCAATGGGAAAGATCATTGCGATGCTCATTACCGTACCGACGGCAGGAATCCACATGGGGACGGGACCACCTTCCAAATGATGAACGACGGACCAAGGAGCAAGTGCAGCAATGCACCAAAATCCAAAAATTGCCAAGTAATACTTGTCAATGGCTTTGCCTATGATCGAAGGAATAATGTAGTAGGCTGCACCAAGCGCCATGGGCGTCAACCAAAGCCAAATTAAACTTTGTCCGAACCACAAAGACAATACGCTGGGCAAAGTTCCTCTTGCCGGGTTTATTTCCAAACCATTCCAAGCAATGAGGAAAAGTGCTGGAAACCATATGAGCGAAGCTAAAATGAACCACTGTGGAGCAATGGTATTCGGGTTCTTTCGGGAGCGATGGATAACCAAAGCAAGAAAGGCGAAAATTGCGTAAGATATGAAGAGCGCCGGCCATACAATCGTTGGCATTTCGAGCATTTCGTGAGAATTCATGTGGCCATCCAAAATGCCCAACAGTCCGAAGCTTATAGCCATATTCCAAATGACGCCGGAGAATAAAAGTAAAATTCTACCCCTTATTTCAACCTGAGACAAACGAGCGATAATCCATAAAGTAACGGCAAAAATGGAATTACCGCCCCATCCATAGACAAAAGCGTTGGCTTGCGCTATTTTGATTTTGCCATAAGTGAAAAATTCGTAAGAAGAAAGAAAAAAAGGATCCGTTAATTTGGCTGCTGCGACATAGGCTAGTAAAGCGGCAGCGAGTAACCAAAGCCCGGCGGAAGCTACGAAAAAAGAAACCACTATTTTCGCGGAGCGATCAATGACTTGTTCGGGAGTTTCTTTCACAATATGCTCAAGGTGCGGTTGTGTTTACGGGATGGTAGCGCTCTTTGATGACGTTGCGCATTACTGATTCCAAAGATGAATTATTTTCGTAATTAAAAGACTCGACCATTTGGTTGAACTTTTCGGATTCCATACGATGCAATTCGATCTTTCCCAAACGTTCTTTGGTGGTGTCTTCTGAAACGGGAAGAGGTTCGTCCTGTCTGAAAATTTCTTGAATGAAAAAGAAGGCGGTAATGATAATCGCAGCAACGATCAAAGTAGCGAAAATGCTGAAACCGTCGGCACGTTGTAGCTTCGGATCACTCATGATAGTTGAGCGATTCAAGAATTCTCGGGTCGCGAACAGGAATCGACTCGGCTTCGCTTGATTTGTAGCTCCTGCAAACGGCCCAAGCACAGATGCAACCTACACCGAAGAGAGACGCCAAACCCCAAAGCAGGTAACTCCCGAAAAAAGGTCGAGCCTCCATGCCCACGGCTGATCCGGGAGCAATTTCCCTTCCAGGAATTATATTCCAGTATAGATCGAGTAGGTGAAAAAGCAAAATCCAACATACGATGAAGACAATGCGTGGTGCCACGATTTTGTTGCGGTAGAAAAGGAGATAAAGGAAAGGAAAAAAGAAGTGACCGAAGATCAAACCCATACTGACCCAAAACCATCCCGATCGTTCACCTGTATTGGGGTTGATTTCTCGAATGGTGTACCAAAAGGTTTCCTCCGGGATGTTAGCGCTGTAGATAAGAAAGTATTGAGAAAAGCTGATGTAAGCCCAAAAGACGGTAAAAGCCAGTGAGAGGCATGCCAAATCGTATTGATGAGCTTGTTTGTAGATTCCTTGGAGGGACCCTTTTGTCGAAAGGTAGAGGCATGTGATGATCGTTACGGCAAGGGCGGCGCGAATGGAACCTGCGAAGAACCAAACACCGTACATGGTGGAGAACCATTGATATTCGAGACTCATGAACATGTCGAACGCTCCGAAAGTCAAAGCCAATGCTGCTGCAGGAATACCGACTGCGGATAATTTCATCCCCAAGTGAGTCCACTTCGGGTCACCGTCAAGGTCTTGGGAAAATGATACTTTACGCATCCAATAGCCTAAACCGCAAAAAATTGCAAAGTATAGAATCATCCGAAATACGAAAAAATATAGGTTGAGGTAACTGGCTTTCTTTTGGTGAAGAACATCTTCTCCGACGGTTATTTCGGAGGTAACTTCGATCGTACTAGTTGCCGGGTTGACCCAAGACCATAGGATACCGGAGTTGTCTCCGCCGAAAAGGGCAAAGGCCACAAGTGGAGCAAAACAGAGAGCCAACCAAGGGAAAGCAGCTAATCCATGTTCGAGTTGCCGGCGGACGATGGGAGTCCATTCGGAGTTGAAAACGCGGAAAATCATAATCAGCATGAGCATGCCAATTGCCACACTTAGCCAAAATGCGGATCCCCAAAGCCAACCAAGAAATGGTGATTTGTCATTGGAATTCCAACCATGGATCAACCCCAACAAGCCGGTGCCTAAACCGAGAGTGGCTCCACCTAATAGTTTGATTTGAAGATCTGTCTTCTCGGCACTCATGAATCCTTGCCTTTCTCTTCTGAGTTGGTTGCTCCCCCTACATAGGATTGGAGGGCTCGAAGATAAAGAACGATGGCCCACCTTTCCCGCGGGTTAAGTTTGTCTTTGAGTCCAAGCATGATTTGCGAAGCCGAACCGTGGGTGATTGCGTTGTAAATCTGACCATCGGGCCAAGGAGCTGCGGACTCAAGGTAGGATCCACTTTGCGATGGATCGGAAAGATTGCGAGGAGCCAAACCAAACTGAGATGTGACCCCAAGGCCATTGCCGTATTTTCCGTGGCAAATGGCACAGTGAATGTCATAGCCTTCTTGACCCATCCTCATAAGGCTTAGATCAATGTCAGCTTCTTTAGGGATGTTAAGAACCCATTGTCCATCTGAAGTTTTACCAGTTCGAAACTCAACACTTCCGAAGATGGGTGTGGGAGAAAAGACATTTTCCAAATTTAGACCGTTTCCCCGCAATGCGGTTCCTTGAACGGGGAGCCTGTCTGCTCGGTTGTCGGCGTAGAAATCATTTACTACTTGAGGTTTATACTTAGCTTGCCGATCCATATCAGGAAAAACTTCCAAAGGCGGACTTTTTGCAGTTTTGCCACGGAAACCGAGAATGGAAACGAGGGTTCCCACCAAAACAATGAACATTGGTATGAAATATCTCATACTTGTTTAGGCAGGCTCACGGATCATTGTTATCGATTTGCCTCCGGTTTCCTTGAGAAAAGCCTTGGTTTCTTCATCATCGAATTTTGGGTCGTCCACTTCAATGACTATAAGATATCTGTCGTCTCCTGCTCTGGCGAAATTCGGATGCTCAAAGATGGGATGATGGTGTTGAGGCAAGCGATTGAGAAAAAACATTCCGAAGAGAGTTCCGAAAGCCGAAAATAGAATGGTTAGCTCATAAAATACGGGGAAAGGATAAATTGGGCTGAAATATGGTTTTCCTCCGACTATGAGGGGGTAGTCGAAAGCATTCATATACCAAACTATGAGCATGCCGGTGCAAAATCCGGTGATTCCACCTGCCAATGTAAAGCATGGAACTTTGGAACGCCCTATTCCCATTTGAGCATCCAGACCATGAACGGGCATTGGGGTGTAGCATTCCCAACTCGTGAAACCTTCTTCACGAATCTTCCCAGCGGCCTCATATAGGTCCTTTGCCGAATTGAAAGTAGCGGATAGCCCGTACTTGATATCCATTACCTTACTCATCTCGAGAATTTAATGTTTTCCTCCATGAGGGTCGGCTTGAGGCATGACCATTTTTACTTCGGCCATTGGCATGAGCGGTAGGAAACGGAGAAACAGAAGAAACAAGACTGAAAAGAAACCGAATGTTCCGGCAAATGTAAAAATATCCACAATTGAAGGGGAATAGTAGCCCCAGCTGGAGGGAAGAAAATCTCTTGAGAGGGTTGTGTTTGCGATAACGAATCGCTCAAACCACATACCAATGTTGACAAAAATGGAGATGATCCAAACTAAAGGAGTATTCTCGCGAATTTTGCGAAACCAAAAAAGTTGAGGGCTAATTACATTGCAAGAAATCATTATCCAGTAAGACCACCAGTAGTTTCCAAATGCACGGTTTATGAATGCGAAACCTTCATAAGAGTTGGCTCCATACCAAGCTATGAAAAATTCCATTGAGTAGGCGTAACCAACCAAGCTCCCAGTAGCTATTATGATTTTGCACATGTTGTCGATGTGCTTTTGGGTGATCAAATCGTGAAGACCAAACACGGAACGGAGCGGTAGAAGGAGAGTTAATACCATTCCGAAACCGGAGAAAATGGCACCCGCGACAAAGTAGGGAGGGAAGATGGTAGTGTGCCATCCTGGCAAATTGGCTACGGCGAAATCGAAGGAAACGATTGTATGAACGGAAAGTACAAGGGGAGTGGAAAGACCTGCGAGAATCAAATAAGCCATTTCAAAGTTGCGCCAATGATTGTTGGCGTGACGCCAACCCATTGAAAAAATTCCATATACTATTTTTCGCCATTTGACCTTGGCTCTGTCGCGAATGACTGCAAGATCCGGAATCATGCCCATATACCAAAAAAGTATTGAAACCGTAGCGTATGTGGAAACGGCAAAGACATCCCATTCTAGAGGGCTTCTGAATTGAGGCCAAATTGCGTTTGAGTTTGGGATGGGGAACAACCACCAGCCAAACCAAACCCGACCGACGTGAAACAAAGGAAAGATACCGGCGCAAAGAACGGCGAAAACCGTCATGGCTTCCGAAGCCCGATTTATGGAAGTCCGCCATTTTTGCTTAAGAAGGCATAGAACGGCCGAAATAAGAGTCCCGGCATGACCAATGCCGATCCAAAAAACAAAATTAACGATTGCCCAGCCCCAATTGACTGGATTGTTGTTACCCCACACTCCAACTCCAGTCGAAACTAGATATACCAAACCCATACCTGTGAAGCTAGCCACGCACAAAGCAATGATGAAGCACCACCACCACCAAGTAGGAGTCTTTCTTTCCACTACGTTGCAGATCTTTTCGGTAACCCACCCGAAACTCCTTTTGTTTAATACAAGAGGTGCTTCGCTCCAAGGTGCGGGTTTGACCTTCTTGAGAACAGCCGGAGGTTCGATATCCGTTTTTGTAGCAGAACTCATGGGCTAGTGAGACCCTTTCCCGTTGGTACTCTTTGTTTCTTTCTTTTCGCCGTGCCCTTCTCCGTGGTGAGTGGGGTATGCCTTGTCATGGTACTCGCGATAAGAATGGGGCTTTTTCGCGAAGTCCGGCATCTTGTCATTCGGATTTCGGATTTTTGCCAAATAAGTGGTGCGAGGGCGAGTGTTGAGGTAACCCAATACAGAATAATTACGAGGATCGTTTTTCAGCTTACTAACGCGACTCTCGGGGTCTGAAAGGTCGCCGAAGGCCACGCCGTCCGAGGGACAAACCTGAGAGCATGCCGGCAGAATGGTGCCATCAGGAACCTTCAGATCGGAATTATCGATTTCAATATCGCTACCGTCTTTTCCACTTGAATGTCTTGCTGCACGTTGAGCATTTACTTTAACCTGTATTTTGGCTTCTTGAATACGCTGGACACAATAAGTACACTTTTCCATTACGCCGCGCATTCGTACCGTGACATCGGGGTTTTTGCCCATCGAAGAGATTTCGTCGTTCTTTTTACCCAAAGGTCCTTTGTAAAGTTCGTCGGTCTGGCGTTTGTTCCAATCGAAGAAATTGAACCTCCTGACCTTGTAAGGGCAGTTGTTGGCACAATATCTGGTGCCAACGCAACGGTTGTAAGCCATAGCATTGAGCCCCTCTTCATCATGAACGGTGGCGTTGACGGGACATACGCTTTCGCAAGGAGCTGTTTCGCAGTGCATGCATGAGATGCTTTGAAAGGAAACTTGGACGTCGGACGGAATTTCGTCCCCTTCCCTCTCGGCGGAGCTGAAATAGCGGTCTAGCCTTACCCAATGCATTTCTCTACCTCGCATGACCTGGTCTTTGCCTACGATAGGGATGTTGTTTTCACTTTGGCAAGCAACTACACAAGCACTGCATCCTGTGCACTGTGTTAAGTCAATGGCCATTCCCCACTGATGGCGACCAGGAGTGTCGGAGTTTTCGTAATTGTGATCCGGATGCTCGTAGGAAGAGTTTCCACGCGGGGTTTTTTGAGATTTGTGAGCGAGGCTTTTGTTTTCGTCTTTGCCCCACATGGGAGGGGAGTGGGATTCTGCCCCCATGTGTTGAGCAAAATCCTCTTTTTTGGAGTAGTAGTCGACATTGGCTTCGCGTATGATGGCTCGTCCTTCCATCGACCAATGCTCTTGGACATTCGCCAGTTTTTTGTAAGTCCAGTTTTTGGCAATTTTTAAAATCTTGGCCCCAGAAACCATGCGGTTACCATTCTGGTCTAAAATGGTTGATGCATCATAACCTGCACCTTCGCCCACCCGACCGGTTTTGCGCCGTCCCATACCCAAAGACGACACGATCGTGTAGTCGGCCAATCCTGGTTGCACGTAAAGTGGTCCTTCGATGCTTCGGTTGCCGAATTTGACAAGGACCACGGGAGCTTTTTGCCTTCCATCCGCGAAATTGGCGTTGTCGGGCGCAATTTGATTTTGTTTGTTCAGCATTGTGGGCTCTGGGATAAGTCCGATGCCGGGGTTTTCTTTCTGTAGCTTTTTACCTAGTAGCGGGCTGATTAGAATTGCGTTATCCCAAGTAAGTTTGGTCATGGGGTTGGGGCATTCATGCATCCAACCGTTGTTGATGAACCTGCCATCCCAAACATGGAAATCAGGGATGAGCAAAAGGTCGAGATTGTCTGCTCCGACCGAATTTTCCTGTATCTTGGTTTTATCGAAATAGTCATTGAGCGCGATGGGGCTTGAGTGAAAACTGGGATTCGCAGAGAGCACCCCGAGTCGGAGGAAATCGTCGAAAAGCTTTGATCCTTCGAGTTCGGAGTGCATCGATTTCACAAAATCGTGGGCAGTTAGGCTCGAACCCACTAAGGATAGTAGCAATTCCAAGTCGGAAACGGTATCGAAAAGAGGAGCGATCAGTGGTTGAACTGGAACGATGGACTCCTGATCCCAAGTCCTCGAGAGGTCCCAACTTTCGAGATAATGGGATTGAGCGATATGCAAATCCGAAAACTCGGAAGTTTCGTCTAAGGAGTAACCAAAGCGGGCAACCTTTTTGAGTTTTTTACGAATTCGATCCCAATCGACGAAAGAATCGGTAAGGAAAACTGGATTGCCACCTACGAAAAGAAGGTTCTCGATTTCATTAGCCTCGATTTTTTCAATGAGCTCGGAAATACCTTCGTACGAGTCATTCGTGGGTAGATAATTGATCGTCTTTCCAATTGCTCCGAGAGACTGATTGATCAAGAATACGGCGACATGAACTTCTTCGGGAAGATGACTTCCGGCCAAAACAATCGACTGAGACGGCTTGGAGCAAAGATCCGCTACGCAAGGGGTGATCCATTCACGGTGTATTTCGGCGGCTTTCCCTAATTCCTTCAGGCGTTTTGTGAGAGTTTGGTCGCCCTTGCGGACGGAAATTACCTCGGCTGCGAGGAGAAAAGCAAATGCAGGAGTTTGAGAAGGATCAAGTCGTAGTCGGTGGTCGGCTACGCCACCAGTCAAAGTCATGTCTGATTCGACGGAGTAAAGCCGATTCATTTTCTTGGCATCGCCGGGACTGGTTACTTTCCTGCCGCCCATGAAAGAACGAGTATTGGCCAAAGTAAAAGGCTCTCTTGAACCAAGAAAGTCGCAATCAAGGGAAAGTGCTCTTTTTACTTTGCCGAGATTCGGAATGACTCTAAGTCCGTCGGAGTCCAGTCGCAGGCCTTTAGATAGAAGTTTCTCGGGGCGTGCAAGATCTATGGCTTCGTACTCAAAAAACTGGACGCCTTTGTCCTTGAGTTCACTGGAGAGTTTGGTTCGGGCGAGAGAAAAAGATCGATCGGCGAGAATTGCGAAGTTTCCGTCCTTGGTCCATTCGGAGACTTCGGCGATAAGAGTATTCGTGTTCACGCTGGCCCATGAAAGATCGCCTTCTTGATTTTCTTTTTTGCGAAAGCTTTCTCTGGCTCGATCTGGGTCATATAGATCAAGAACGCTGGCCTGAGCATAAACATCGGTGCTCCCACCAAAGGGAAGATAACTTGGGTTGCCCTCAATCTTGGTTGGGCGACCGGAGTGACTTTCGACCACGAGGGGAATATTACCGTGCGGAGACGGCATTGAGGTGGCGTAGTAATTGGGAACTCCCGGGATTAGTTCCTCAGGACTCTTGCCGTATGGCATGATGGTTTGCTCCGGTCGTCGGCAACCAGTCATTCCAAGACCAGCCAAGCCAAAGGAGGCAGCCATGATTTTCATGAAGCCTCTACGCTCGAATCCCTGAAGCATACTGGCTCCCTGGGGGAACTCGTCCTGTATCCAATCCTGGAAGCCAGGAGTTTCGGCCAAAGCATCCAAGCTTTTCCAGTATTTCATTCCGGGTTCTGGCGAATCCTCAGGAATTTGTTCTGAATTTTCTCTAATCATCGGTGGCAGGTGGTGCAACTGACGCCGGCGTTGACATTCCATTTGTTTTTGATGGCAAACCCTATTGCGTCGGCATGAATACGGTCGAGGTCGTCCTCGGTATGTAAATCGTCACCGCCGAGAGAGTGTTTGGCAACCCAAGCTAAGTCAGTGACTTTATCCATGGGACGGAGAGCATCTTCAGGCTTTCTGTGACATTCCAGACAGAAAGACATGCTGAGGGATTTGTCGTGGTGCACTTCGACCATCTCATCAATCCGACCATGACATTCTACGCAACTAACTCCTCGATTGACGTGAATGGCGTGATTGAAATAGACGTAATCAGGCGTTTTGTGGAGACGAACCCAAGGGACAGGTGCTCCGACGTTCATGATTCCATCACCGTTTAGGTCTTCGTCTTCGGAAAGTTTGCCATCCTTGTTGGAGTCCTCACCGTAGTAGGATTGACGAATAGGTTCGAGGAGAGGAGAGTCGGCTTTGACGTTTTTATGGCAAGACATGCAGACATTGGCCGATGGAATGCTGGCGTGCGGGGACTTGTCGACCGAAGTGTGACAATATCTGCAGTCGAGTCCGAGTTGACCGGCATGAAACTCATGATTGTAGGAAACAGGTTGCGTGGGTTGGTAGCCTACCCGAGTATACTTGGGTGTGGCATAGTAAGATATGCCGGCAACAACTGCTCCTCCTGTCATGCCTAATGCGATAAACAGTTTGATCGGTACGGTATTGATCCAGCGAGGAAAAATATTACGCATGGGGTGCTTGTTGTTAGATCCGAAAAAGCCTAGCCCGAAGACCTCGAGGAATATATCTTCCGCTCATGCGACAAGACGGGCACCGGGGGGGGCAAAGACAATTTGGAATTGCTAACGGATAACAGGATTGAAAACACATTAATATTACTATTTTACATCTCCTGTTCTGACAACCTCAAAGAAATCGTTACCTCAGTATTAATAAAACTTAATTGAATCTATTAGGAAAATTTTATGTCTCCTGAAGCAAAAGCATCGCTTGGTTTTTACCCTTTCTTTCGAAATTAGTGAAAACGATATCTGAAAGAGCTGATATTATCGTCGTAGGGGGCGGATTGGCGGGATTGTGCACAGCCATGACGGCGGCTCGTAATGGAGCAACCGTGAAGTTGATCGAAACGAGAAATTTCCTTGGTGGGAGCGTTGGAGGTGGGGTTCGTTTCCCTTTCGATCAACCTGGCGGATCGAATTTCATATACCGAAGAGAATCGGGCATTCTGGACGAATTGTATTTGAAAGTTCTTTTAGAAAATCAAGAAGGCAATTATGCCGGCCAAAATCGAGCCTTGATGAATTGGGTTTCGGATCAGGAGAGGCTTGAGGTTTTTCTTGGAGCTCAGGTTTTCGATGTTTCCGAGGGAGGGGGGCATTCAAAAATCGAGTCGGTATTGGCTATTTCCGAGAGACTTGGAGTAAGAATTCTTTTTCGGGGTCGTTATTTTGTGGATTGTACTGGTAACGGGTCTTTGGCTCAGATGGCAAATGCATCGGGAGAGTCGGGCATTGATTTGACGGAATATTCGGAAGATGGTTCGCCCCAATCGATCGAAAGCCGTTTTGCAACAAACATGAAAATAGGCGAAAGCCAAAAGGACGTTTCGTTCGAGTGTCCGCCTTGGGTCCGTCTCAGGTGGGAGGACAATCATGTTTCAGCCAAACTCGACCTTTTGGAATCTCTCAATCGGAATTTGCTTGGAGATCATAACTTGGAATGGGTCAATGAAACTGCTCCTGAAAGTAATCCGACTTCCGGAGACATCGTGTGGGCAGCTTGGGACTTTCTGAAGAATCGATCCCCGATGGTTGAGCGAGCAACCCGATTGGTCGTTGAGGATTTCTCGCCCCTCCCCTTGAGACAGGACGGTTTCCGGGCAACTGGAGATTTCGTTCTTAATCCTGATGATATGGAGTCGGGCAAGACTTACCCCGATTCCGTTGCAGTTGGACGGGCTCCTCTGGATCTTGAAGATGCCATGTTGTCCTCGATGCGGGGGAAAGTCGCCCTGCCCCATCCCTTTGAAATTCCTCTGCGCTGCCTCTATTCAAAGTCAGTCAAGAACCTATTCCTGGCGGGAGGGCATGCCTCCTGCACCAGTCGAGCCTCGGCAAGTTTGCGGCATCCTCCTACCTCCGCTCAATTGGGTGAAGCAACGGGGCTGGCCGCCGTCCTTTGCATCCGACTGAACAGGCTTCCACGAACCTTGTCCAAGACGGGTTACGTCGATGAACTGAGAAGGCTTCTTTTCCGGTCGAATCACGTCTTTTCAATTTCTCCTCCCGAAGACCCGGACGACCTTCTTGCCGATTCGAAAGTTTCGGCTTCTACCTCTCTGGGAGTTTTTACACCTACGAATTCCGGTCGACCTTTGTCGTCCACCCCGGCAAAGGGGATGGTTCAGTTTCCAGTGGGCGGTCCCAAGCTTGATGCAGTTCGATTGTTTATCGAAGTCCGGGAAAATTGCCTTGTTCAATTTGGATTGTTCGAGGCATCCTCGCACTTGACTGTTTCTCCTGGAATATGTTTGGACAGGATTGAGATAGAGTTTGCGAAAGGTCATGTCGGTTGGATTGAAATTCCTTTCGAGATCGGCATTGAGACACCGGGTTGGCACTTTTTGGAGTTTTCCTGGGGGAAAAACGTGAAGCTTTTCGAGCAGAAGGATGCCCCTGTCGGAATCCTTCTTCATCGTGCCGTTCAATCATCGGGAAGCGGTGTAAGTAATCCATATTCCGAATTTTCGCCCGTAACTACTTTAGTTCCTGAGCCTTCTTGCGCTCCGATGGTCGAAACAGTGCCGAAACAGTCTGTCTACGGACCTGAGAACCTGACCAACGGCAGAATGCGTCCGGATCGCCTACCCCAATTGTGGATTTCCGAGCCTACCGATTTTCGTTATCCCGAGTTTCTTGAGTTTCATTGGGAGAAACCACGGGATATTTCTTCCCTCGATTTGGTTTTCGATCCTTCTTCCGAATTTATTGTTCCGGCTCGCCCGGTCCAGTTCTCCGCTCCTTGCGTAACCTCAATCGTTCGTCACTACAGGATCTTTTTCATGGATGAAGTCGGTCATTGGAAAGAATTACTCGAAGTATCGGAAAACGACCTTCCTTTTCGGACGCATGAGTTTTCCACGATTTCTACGAAAGCCTTGGAGGTCGAAATCATTTCAACGCATGGACTCGACCGCGCTCAAATTTACCAAGTTCGAGCTTACCCGTGATCCGCTCACCCGAATATTCGGTTTGCATTCCCTTTCAATCGAACCCATGTTATTTTAAAAACTAGAATCAGCCTATGAACGCAATAATTACGATTTTCGCAACAATCCTGCGTATTACCACCTTATTCATGTTGTGTGGTCTTGCAGTTTGGATTGCATGGACAAACAAGACTAAAACCGAGCAAACCAACGCTTTTTTGGATGAGCAAGTTTCCAACGGATATGAAATACTTCAGTCTTCCAAGGATAAGCAATGGGATGATATTGCCTCCAAGAAGACCTTGTTCAAGGAAGTTTTTTTGGATAACCAACCAGTTGGTCTCAATGACGAAAATCCTCTCGAGAATGCCCTCAATGATTTGAAAGCATCCGAGAACTTAATCCTTCGAGATAGGGATTATAACGAAAAACTTGGAGTTCTTGCCATGGAGTTTGGACCTCCGAAACTCAGTGGAGAGAATTCTCCCATCAGTTTGTTTCTTTGGAACTCAGAAGAAAAAGTATGGAAACCGAACCCCAATGCGAAACCGGAGGACATTGCTTCTCTCAAAAATCCCTTTTCCGACTTAAGCCAGTTCCCCAAGCATGACGTGAAGAAAGAGGATGGTAGCGTCATTCCTGGAGTTTCTCGCGAGAATAGATTGCGTACGGTCATGGGCATGCTGTATAGAAATCGGCACGATTTGTACGGCGAGGTTGCAAGCCTGCGTGCGAATATTTTAGAGCGTGATCAAGCACTCCGTGAATCTCAAAATCTCTTCAGCGACATGAAGAACCAAAAGGAGGAATGGGAGGCCAAATCGAACGACTTTGAACTGAAATTACAAAACACCGAGGCCGACTTGGCCGAGGAGAAAAAGCTCCGGCAAGACGAGAAGGAAGCTTCCGATCAACAGATCATGGTTCTAAACAACAACATTGCCGGTCTCGAGCAGCAGAAGATCGAGTCCGAAAAGATGCACACGGCTGAGATCGACGGTCTCAAAGAAGAACACGGTGCCAAACTCAGTCAGTTGCAACGTGAAATCAAATTGGCCGATTCGGCTGGTTACCAACGGGGAATTGACGAGATGCTGGCCAAGCAACAAGGTGGAGTCGAGGCTTTGGCAGGACAAGAAGACAAGCAAGAAAATCCTTTCGGAGCCAAACAAGATGGACCTCCGAAAAAACCCGACGTCGTAATGGATGATTCCACAGAGTTGACCATGATGAACGACTATGGGATTCCTTCAACCATTGCCCGTATAGACAGTCGCTCAGGGATGCTGATGCTTCCAATAGGAAGTGAGCGAGGCTTGAACCAAGGAGAGATTTTCACGCTTTGGAAAGGCACCTCCGAGGCCGCTCGAATCAAGGTGCAAAGTACCCAAAAGGGTTACTCTTTGGCTTACATCTTACCTGAGTTTGGCCAACCCAATCGCTTGCGTCCCGGCGACATTATTCAGATCGTTCCCGAAAAACAAAACACCCTTTGAACTCGATAAATTCAATGACCAAGCTTCTTGCCATATTCTTGCTTTCAAGTCTGACTTTTCTTTTGAGCGGTTGTTTCACTGCCTCCCCGGATGACGACAAAATGCCCCAAACTCGCCCCGCGAATTGGGAATACAGTCTCCCCGGTGGTTTTGATCGCGGTGGATTCAACCGCTAAGCTCCCTGTTTTTATTCGTCCCCATCCCCTTCCGTGACCGCAGGGGGCGATTCAGTCGGTGTCCTTTATTTAGTCGCCACCCCGATTGGCAATCTTTCGGATATCTCTTCAAGAGCATGCGATTCATTGGATAATTGCGACTTGATTGCATGCGAAGATACGCGGGTTACGAAAAAACTGCTCGACCACCTTTCGCTGTCCAAACCTTTGGTCTCTTATCGCGAAGAAAACGAGGTAAAAAAGACAACCGAACTGGCCGATCTTATCGAGCAGGGCAAATCCGCAGCCCTCGTTTCGGATGCCGGATACCCTGGCATCAGCGATCCTGGGTTCCGACTAGTCAGGGAATGTAGGGTCCGAGGGATTGAGATCGTGCCGGTACCCGGCCCCAATGCAGCGATTACCGTCTTGGCCGCATCGGGATTGCCCACTCATCAATTTCTTTTTCTAGGGTTTCTCCCAAAAAAATCAGCTGGTGCTCGCAAAGCTCTTATCGAATGGAAGGACTTTGGTGGATCCTTGATTTTGTACGAAGCGAAGTACCGGATCGAAAAAACTTTAGGTTTGATTGAGGAAGAGCTCGGAGGCGAAAGAACCGTATGCGTAGCTCGCGAAGTAACCAAGCTGCATGAAAGCTTTTTGGTCGGAACCGCTACCGAAATCATAAAACGTAACCAGGCAAGCAGTTCGAAGGGCGAATTCACATTGGTCATTGCACCCGAGGGGTATGCCCTCTGATTGTAATTGATGAAAGTTGCTGTTCTTGACCTTGGTTCGAATACCACGAAACTGCTCGTGGCCGAAGTCAATGATCAAGCCGCTCCACAAATGATTGCCGAAGAAAGCCGAGCATGCAGGTTAACGGAGGGTGGAGGCGAAAGCATTCGTTTTCCTGAAAAATCCATCGAAAGGATATTGGGAATACTCGCTGAACTTGTGAAGATTGCCCGTATGCACAAGGCCGAGGTGATGAAGGCGGTAGCTACCGAGGCTTTTAGGAAATCGGAAAATACCCGGGAGCTGATTGACCTCGTTCAGGACTCACTCGGCCTTTCCATTTCGGTTTTATCCGGATCAGAGGAGGCAGGTGCAATTGCCGCAGGTTTGCTCACCGATCCATTGATCTCCGGGCTTGATGATTTCCATGCCATTGACATCGGCGGCGGAAGCATGGAGATCATTGCGGTGCAGAAGCGCAAAGTCACCGCCCTTGAAAGTTTACCTCTTGGAGCTTCCGTCATCTCCGAACGATTCTGTTCCGATGTAAACAGTAGATGGACCGATTCAGCATGCCGGGATGCAAAGAATTTCGTTGCTGATCTCTTGCATTCGGTTGCTTCTTCAATGCTCTCGGCTCCTTGTTCCTCCTTGGTTGGTTCGGGTGGAACTTTAGTGTTTTTGCGAGCTATACTTTCGGGGGAAGCCGGTGTGGAAACAAAAGACAAAGGCAGCATCGCCTTTTCCGATTCAAAGGCTCTTTTTGAAAGGATATCGCAAATGACTTTGGATCAAAGGGTGTCTAGTTATTCATCCCTTCCATCTTCTCGGGCGGATATCTTTCCAGGCGGACTACTCGTTCTAAACGAGGTTATGAGTTATTTCCAAAAAGCGGACATTCTACATTCCTACCATAACCTGAGGCATGGGATTGCCATGAAATTGGCAACGGAATTAACAAAACAACCTAATTCAGACTGATTTTTTCATCTCCTTTTCGAGATGATCCATGATTTCGTCGGAAGAAAGTTTCATTTTCATCCAAATCATCTTTCCGTCTCGTTTGATCGAATGCCCCTGCATAAAACGCTCCAGTCGTTTGTCTTGAGCTGCCCTCATATCAATCATGGCCATCCCTCCACGAATCATGGCTTCGACTTGCTTGGAGGTTTCCTCGGAAGTGGTCTCGATAACGGCGACCACCTGGATAAGCCCTTTGGATTCTCCTATTACCATACCACCGGCTTTAACTTTTTCCAGCATGGGCATGACTCTTGAGTCGATTTCTGTGTTCTTGACGGCACCGAAAACATCGGCGAAGACGATGAAACCGGGATCCTCGACCGAGTTTGTAAGAATCTCGAGTATTGGATGGCCCTGGTAGGAAGCGGTCTTGCCCTTGCTGAGCATGATCCCCTCGGACACAGAGTCGGTATCCGGTCCTCCGACGAAGACTCCCTTCTTCAAGGCCGCGAAAGCCATGGAGTGGCGACCGCGGTCACTTGAGTAGACCGTTTGCTTGCCGAGCCGGCTAACCTCCAATTCCCCTCTTGATTCAGCGAAATCAATGACCATGTCAGGATCCAAACCACCTTTCATGATAGCGATGCCCTTGTGTTTTTCTCCGGTGCCGGACATGGTCAGGTAGGAAAATCCTTCCAGGTCTACACCATACTTCTCCTTCATTTTATCCATTCGGTCCAAGGCCTCGGGTATTTTATCCATTTTGTCTCGCATGAAGACGCCAACATCTGAGTTGCGCATGGCGTCGAAGTCCATGTGCATGAGCCAGTTTGCGTTCCTTGAGACTTTCGAAAGATCAAGAGGTTTGCCAGAAATCGAAACGAGGGCGAGCCCAAGTCCGAAGAGAGAAAGAAGTGTTTTTTTCATAATCTGTCTTTTTGCTTATGATTGAATTTGTACTTTGTTGAATACACCTTTTTTTACAGGTACTAAATTAGAAAAGTTACATATGGAAAAATAAAAGTTTAAAAAATAAAATGACGAACTTGTTGGGATGCAATTCTTTTATATCCTTGATTATTCTCCAACCTTTTACGGGAAAGTAGTTTCTGTCGAGTTTTTTTTCATGTTCCTGACGGTTTGATTGCGCTAAAAATTCTGGATGAAACATTTTGTTCTTCTTTTTTCGCTAAGCCTTGTATCCGTACCAACGCTTCTTGCTGAAGATGAATTTTGGCCGGGTTGGCTCGGGGAGGACCGAAGTGGTAGGTTGGAGGATTTTCGCCCACCTTCGCCATGGCCTGGCGACTTGAAGGTCAAGTGGAGGGTGAAGGTTGGCTCTGGTTATGTCTCGCCGGTGGTAGTCGAGGGTAGGATATTGGTTCACTCGAGGCAAGGGGAGCAGGAGATGGTTCGTGCTCTCCGGATGGATTCAGGGAAAGTCATTTGGGCAAAAAGTTATCCTGTCCCTTTCAAAATTGGCGGAGGAGGTGAACGACATGGAAAAGGACCGAAAGCCAATCCATGCTATTCGGATGGGCGTTTTTTTACCACTGGCATTTCGGGAATCCTGACGGCATGGGATGCCAAATCAGGCGAGATGCTTTGGCGCAAGGTGCCGGGAAAGCGTTTTGGGCAATCTCACGCCCATTGGGGCGCGTCCAACTCCCCTTTGGTTTTGGGGGATATGATCGTTAATCTTTTCGGAAACGATAACGAGGGTGCATTGATGGCCCTCGATGCTTCCTCCGGGGAACGGATCTGGTCCATAGGCAACCATGGCACTTGCTATTCATCACCCTTTTCAGTCGAGATTGACGGCGTTCGTCAGATCGTGGCATGGGACCACGAGGCGCTTGTGGGAGTGGAACCGGAAGAAGGTCGCCTGCTATGGGAGTACCCTTTTCCCCACAAGACTCATAACCAGAATATGCCCACCCCCGCCTTTCACGATGGCCGAATCCTCCTCGGAGCCGAGAACCGTGGCATTCATTCCTTCAGTCCGGTCCTCAGGCAGGGAAAGTGGAGCGTATCCAAAAAATGGAGCCAGAAGGAGCTCGCTCTCGACATGGCCTCCGCCATCGTGGCTGAAGGCTTCCTCTACGGTTTATCCCATTATGCCCAAGGTCGGCTTTTCTGTCTCGATCCGAACAAT
This sequence comes from Opitutia bacterium, assembly GCA_002722545.1. Classification (GTDB taxonomy): domain Bacteria; phylum Verrucomicrobiota; class Verrucomicrobiia; order Opitutales; family Seribacteraceae; genus Seribacter. The sequence goes on from PBMI01000037.1 coordinate 45,156, forward strand.
GGAAATATTCTTTGGCAAGGCCCCCCCCGCGCCGGACCCTTCGCTTCTTTTCTATCTTTTCCCAACCATGTGCTGACGCTTTCCCACCAAGGCCGCTTATCAATCTTCAAGGCGTCCCCCGATGGGTTTCATTCAGTGGTAAAATATAACCTGTCGGAACAGCCGACTTGGGCAGCTCCCGTACTCCTCCAACAAGGAATTCTTATCAAAGATACGGATTTTCTGACCTTTTGGACTTTCAGCTAAAGAATAGGTCGGCGGCTACGGCTTCTTCTTCGTGCTTTTGCCGGTATACTTTCCGTCGTCCTTTTGGCTGCGGGGTTCTCGGTAGGCTTCAGTGATGTAACCCTTGAACTTGGCCGCAATTTCGGGGTGCTTTGCGGACAGGTCGTTTGTCTCCCCCCTGTCCTTGGTGAGGTCGTACAGGTACATGTGCCCACCCTTCCCGATTCCCTTCCATTTTCCCGAGCGAGCCGCACGCACGCCATACTGCCAATACATGTACTCGTGTTTTTTTTGCACTCCTTTTCCCAAAAGAGTAGGTAAAACGGAAATTCCGTCGGTGTCCTTGGGCACCTCATTCGATACACCCGCAACCTCAGCGAGTGTCGGCATGACGTCGGGGAAATACCAAGGATGGTCACTGACTGTCTCCGGTTTGATTTTACCGGGCCACCGAACCACCATTGGGACGCGAATGCCTCCCTCGTTCAAGGATCGCTTTTGACCCTGCATCATTCCACAGGAATCATGTATGCCGTCAAATCGCTTGGCGGCCCCGTTGTCGGACGTGAAAAACATCAAGGTGTTTTCATAAATTCCAAATTTCTTAAGCAAGGCGGTGATCTCTCCAACCTGACGATCCATCATGGTATTCATGGCGGCCGCCACCTTGGCATCCCTGCTTTTCCAAGGCTTGTCCTTGTAAATTTCCCAGGCAGGTTCTTCCTCGGGGATCTGATACGCGGCATGCGGCGGCGTCCAAGGACAATAAAGAAAGAAGGGTTTCTTCTTGTTGTCCTTGATGAACTGGATCGTCTCGTCGTAAATTGCATGGTGGGTGTAGCGCCCGTTCAGCTCGACTTTCCGACTGTTGCGAAAGAGATGGGTGTAGTAAGTGTGGGCATGCCACTGGTTGTAATAACCGTAAAAAAGATCGAACCCTTGTCGCTCGGCTGCCCCGTCCTTGCCCTGGTTTCCAAGTCCCCACTTTCCAAAACCGCCGGTTGCGTAACCCGCTTTCTTCAGGACCTCGGCCACCGTGACGTCTTCGGGGAAAAGGGGAATTCCTCCCGAATTCCCTCGAACGGGGGTATGCCCTTTGTGGTAGCCGGTCAACAAAGTGCTCCTGGCGGAGGCGCAGACGGTGTCGCCGGAATAACAATCCGTAAAACGCATACCCTCCTTGGCCATCCGGTCGACGTTCGGGGTTAGTATGGTCTTGCTACCGTAGCATCCCAAGTCGTGGTAGCCCATGTCGTCCACCATGATAAAGATGACGTTCGGCAAAACGGGCTTCACTGCCCAGAGAGAGAAAGACGAAGTGAAAGCAAGAAGGGCGAGGATGGTTCTTAGAATCATGGTCTTGTACGGTGTGATGAAATATTTTTGGCAAGCGAGCCTAAAGTGGAATTCGTTTATTTCGACAAAAAGACGTCGCTTTGCACAACCAAGTGAATGAGGTCGCGCAAACGGTTGTCCTTTTTTCCGATTTCAGCCACGATGCGGTCGACTTCACCTCGATCAACCGACTCAAGATGTCGGCCGGTTGCATAGGTGAGCATTTTCTTGGTCAGGCAAGACACGACCAATTCTTTCCGTTCCTTGAGCATCCTCTTGAACTCGACGATGCCGGCGATCTTTTGGCCGTTGGCCATGGTGGCTGAAGTGTCGATGGGGTCCTTGGCGCGTTTGTACCTGTCGCGCCAACGGCCCACTACGTCGAAGTTTTCAAACGCGAACCCCATTGGGTCGATCTTGGCATGGCAACTATAACAGGCCTCGTTTTTGCGGTGCAAATCGAGGCGTTCCCTTATGCTGGTTGCCTCTCGGGTATCCACGGGCAAGGGCTCGACGTCGGGGGGGGGAGGTGCGGGAGGTGTGCCGAGAATGTTTTCCAGTACCCAAACGCCCCGCAAAATGGGTGAAGTGTCGACCCCGTTGGCGGTTGCAGTCATCAAGCCTGGTTGAGTGAAAATCCCACCCCGACGGGGGTCTTCGAGTTTGACTTTGCGAAGACGGGCTCCCCGGACGTCCTCGCGTTTGTAGATCCATTTGGCCAAGGTATGGTTCATGTAAGTGTAGTCTGAATCTATGAATTGATCAATTTTACCGTTGGTTTCCAGGATCTCTTGAAAATAGGTCGTAACTTGTTTGGCGAGCATGGGCTCGATTTTGACGTTCTTGTAGAATTGATATTCACCACCTGACGGGGGCATGTCACCTAGCTTGTCGAGGCGCAGCCACGAGGACGGGAAATGCCGGACGAAGGCTTGAGACTTTTCATCCTTGAGCATCCTGTCGACTTGTCGATCAAGTTCCTCGGGGTCATGGATCTTACCGGATCGGGCGGCGTCGAATAGCTCTTGGTCCGGCATGGAGGACCAAAGGAAATAGCTTAGGCGAGAGGCAATTCCGAATGCGTCGAGGCGCCCGGGTTTTTCCTTCAGGTATAAAAATTGAGGAGAGCAAAGAATGGCGGAGTATCCGTCCTGCATGGCACGGATGAGCAAAGGGGCTTCATTTGCGGGCTTTTTGGTGTTTTTCTTGGGCTCGAGACTGTCAATCGAGAGTTGGGTGGTGGCAATGCCGGAGCCTTTCCATCCCGCCCGAAAGCTGTTGGGTTGGCCATAGGCGAAATATTCGACCCGAATGTCGTGGGTTCCCTTCTTGAGGTTGACTTTTCCTTCCTTCAGTTGGGGGCCGTGGAGACCGTCGTGTTCGACGACCTTCTTGCCGGCAACGAGAACTCTCGCACCGTCATCGGATGCAATCCGAATAAAGTAATCTCCGTCTTTCGGCGCATCAAGGGAACCCGTGTAGACTACGCCGTATTTTTCCTTCCGTTTGGAAACGGACAAGTCGATCAGACCATTGGGGAGGGTTCCTTCGAACAAAGGTTCAAGCTTGTCGAATTCCGGTAACTTTTCCCATTGCCCCTCGTATACCCGGTATTTCAAGTTTTTGATTCCACCTTCCAAAGTAACGACTGGTTCTACTTTTTGACGGAGAACAAGCTGAATGTAGGGTTCGATTTCCTCGGTCGTTACTGAGCGGCGGTATGCCCGTTCGGCAAAGGTTTTCATGAGGCTGCGAATTTCTTTTTCACTTCCTTTGCCCGAACCATACAAAGAGGTGTGGCTACGGGGAGGCCAGGATTCAAGCAGCGGGGTGACGGTCAGGCTGTGGATACGGAGGTGCGGGCCCTTGTAGCCGTCTTTGGTGAAAAGCTTGGCCAGTGTGAATTGCCATGTGTCGTGCCCTAACTTGTCGATTTTTTTATCGGGCCTTTTAAAATAGGAATCAGGGAGGTATTTCTCAACCAGTTTCTCGATTCGGAACCCACGGTCGTCGGGACCGTTTTCCCAACCGATCCAAGGGGTCCATCTTTTGTCCAACCAGGCCTCTTTAGTGAAAGTTCTCTTTTTGCCGTCGCTAGGGAGAGACCAAATAGCCAAAGGCGTGGAGGTTGGTCCCGCAATTCCGCCGTTGCCGGTATCCGACATGTTCAGGCAAAGCTGAAAGTTTTCTTCTTCACCAAAATTGATCATCTCGCCATAGGGGTGCTTTGCGTTGTGCGCGGAAGCCTCGATCGTAATCTTGTAACGGGATGCCACTCCTACCCCTTGCCTCAGATCGGTCGGGGAAATTCGTCCATAGCGCTCATAGCCTTTGACCATTATGTCGAAACCAGAGTTGAATTCCCGCGAAACCGTTTCCAAGGGGTGTTCCCCCTGCCCTTTTCCTTTGATCAAGTGCCCCCCGTAAATCCTAGTCTCAACCTTGGGTTCCGCTTCGAGGTGGGTTGCCTGACGGAGGACGTCTTCGGCTGCTCCGAGCGTGAGTTTGAGAAGAAAATCGGACATGACCAACTTGTCGCCGATGTTGTAGAACCCTTCGTCCTCCTCGTCTTCCGGGAAGAAGCGCAAGGGGTCGTTGCCGGTTCGCTCAACGCTTCCGTTGCCGTTGTTGTCGACTAATCGGGATCCCGTGGCGTCGGGCCTGTATTCCGCACCCTTGAGAAAGAGTAAATCCCGGAAGGTATTCCGGAGTTCGTGCCGGTTGAGTCTGCGCAAGACGGTTTGCCCCCCCGTGCTTCGGGCGTTCTCATAAGCCAAGGCCAATCTTCGCGTCAAAAGTTCGATTACAAGCTTGCTCTCGGCATGGGTTGGTTGAGGCTCTTTCTTGGGTGGCATCTCTCCCAAGTTGAGTTGGTCGAGCATACCTTGCCAAATCTCGAGATTTTGTACTTTCGAGAGATCCTTACCAAGGTTGTCGAAGCGGATTTCTCCTTTTTGTTTTTCCGCCCCATGACATCCGATGCAGTGTTGATTGAGGAAAGGCCCTAGTTTTGCGAGTGACTCATCTCCGAAGGCCATCTCGCAAGAAGCAAGAAGATAGAAAGAGACACTCGAAAGAATCAATATGCCCGAAAATGAAAACCGGACCTTCATAAACAAAAAAGTTCTAGCTTAGGACCATTCCAAGCCGGTTAGTGTACCCGAACTGGTCCCGAACCGGTCGATTTCCAAGCCACTATTTTGAAGGATTGAAAGAAGCAAGTTGGCGGCCGGCACTTCGGATACGCCTTCAGCCAATCGTTTTTCCTGACTCACCAGTCTGTCTGAACTTTTCAAGTCCTTGAGATGGGGGCCCGGATACACCTTGTGTTCTCCGTGCTTGAAGCCACCACCAGCAAGTACGAGGGGCAAATTGCGAGTGGAGTGACCACCCGTCGCCATGCCGCAACCGTAGAGGATGGATGTGTGGTCGAGCAACGTTCCTCCATTGATCGTGTCTTCCTGCTCTTTGAGTAGATCGATCAGGTAAGACATCATGGAGACTTGAAAGCCCTCGATTTTTTTCAGTGCGGTGACCGGTTCATCCCGTTCTCCATGGTGGGAGAACCCATGATACCCGCCATTGAGTCCGAAGTCACCGTTGGCGAATCCGCTCACGCAAGTGATGGCTCGGGTCGAATCGGTCTGGATTGCCAACGCGATGATCTCGATCATGGCTTTGAGTTGTTCCGCCGTACCATTACCCGGATTGGGCTCTTCCATCGGAGCCTTCGGTTTTGGGCGTTGGACCCATGGTTCTTGCTGTTTGATTTTGCTTTCCAAAGTGCGGACGGAATCGAAATACTCTTCAAGTTTGAGCTGATCGTGCTTGCCCAATTCACGATTGAGGGATTTGGCCTGATCCAAAACCACGTCGAGAATGCTGTTGTGCCGTTTGAAGCGCTCGGTTGCGGAAACCTTCTGCTGGGGCGTATCCTCGAAGAACATTGCCCTGTAGGCAGCTCGCATGTCTATGCTTGGCACCTGCACTCCCGTCCGTGTGAAGCTGAGCAAGTTGCGTTCGCGTACACCAAGAGTCATGGAAGGGAAGCGAGTCGCAGCTCCATGATGTTCGGCAAGTTTTTGGTCGAGGCTGACATTGCCTTCGGCATAGTTGTGGGCGAGAATCGGCCTTACTCCGCTGAGAAACACAGGAACTCCTTGGTGCCCGCCGGTGAAGCCGTGGTCGAGGTTTTGGAAAACGGTAATGTCCTTACGGTGTTTTTCGAGAGACTTGAGGGTTTCGGGCATCTCGTACTTCGAACCCGGTTGATTGACGTCTGGAAAAAATGCCTTCTGGTACACGCCGTAGTTGTTCGACAGGCAAACGAACCGTTTGACTGGCTTGCCCACTTTTTGAGCTGCCTGTACTTGCGGCATTGATTCGAGCATGGGCAGAGCAATAGCGACCCCCGCTGCCTTGAGGAAACTTCTTCGATTCGGGCTGTATGGAGTCATGTAGCTTTGCATTTTAGGTGGTTAACAAAGAAATCTAATACCTTTCATTGTATTTAGCATGTTTTTTTCTTTTTTTTCAAGTAAAGTTGCGATCTTTTGTTACATTTTGTTTCATGGAACACGGATCAAGTGAGTTGCCAAACTTGGATATCGAAAGGAGCGATCTGCCTTGGTTTTGTTATCTTTTGACCCCAAAGCAAGGTTGCTTCAGCGAGATTACCTGCCGGGAAATTGGGTGCGTACGCCGGAGAATCGCCGGGGTTGATTAGAAGCAACCAGAAATTGGAACTGCCTTTTTCTTCGATGCCAAGACCGAACGCCCTGCCGTTATCCGGCGGAACCTCATGGTAAGAAAATGCGTCGAGCTTCACGGGGCGAAGAAACCTCCCTTGGTCGGACAACCTGAATTCGATCAGTGATCGTACCCATTTGCTCAGTTCCTCGAACTTGCTTGCTTGTGAATAATTCAAGGCATTGAGATCTCCGCGTTGGTAAGTGTTTCGCACACCTTTTTTCCCTCGAAGAAAATCCTGACCTGCCGAAAGCATCGGGATTCCCGGGGCAAGCAAGACCAAACCCAAGGCCAAACGGGCTTTCCTCTCAATCTCATAAGGCGGTTTGCCGTCTTTCCATTGATCCGGTTTGCAGAGACGGTCGATGAAAGCGTAATCGTCGTGACTTTCCAAGTAGTTAACGGACTGCCATGGATGCTCGTTTTCCTTGTCGAGTATTCCACTGAGCAGCTCAAAGACTACATTGGGTTGCGGGTGATCTTCCTTCACGAAATCAAGGATTCTTTCTCTGCAGGAATCACTCCAAAGAGAATAGCCGGTCAGGTTCATTCTTTCAGGCAAACGTCCTCGAAAGCTCCAAGGTTCTGCAATCAGGATTATGCCCGGCTTGATTTTCTTCAACTCATCTTCTATCTCGCCCAGTAACTCGATACCAATGAGTTCGCCGAGGTCGAACCGAAAACCGTCTAGGTCAAAGATTTGAACCAAGTGGATAACGCTGTCGAGCACAAGTTTGCGGGCTGCTTCGGATTGGCAATTCAGATCGTTTCCGCATCCACTGTGGTTAGTCAGTCTACCGATTTCATCGGTTGAGAAGTATAATTCCCGATCTATGCCAGCCAAATGATTGGGGATTCCGACGTGGTTGTATACGACATCGAGAATAACGGCCAATCCGGCATCGTGAAAGGCCTTGACCAATTCCTTGAATTCATCGATGGCGGATCCGTTTTTGGGGTCACTTGCGTAAGGGGAAGCTGGTGCCATGAAACTGACGGGCATGTATCCCCAGTGGTACTCTTCTTTTGATTGTGAGTCGAATTCGAGGACAGGTTGGAGCTCAACTGCATTGACGCCTAGCTTGCGGAGGTAACAATCTTCCGATTTCAGCCATTTTGACAGTCCTCTGAATTCCATGCGTTCTTCTTCGTCCAAGGCACAGGGCGCGTGGGCCAATAGATCTCGCAAGTGGGCTTCCGCAATGACCAAGTTCGCCATGTCGGGAGGAGCAAACATACTTTCATGGGGAACTGGGGGCGGTGGATTGATTGCAATGCCCGGGCCCTCTCTTCCAACCGTTGCCAGGGCATACGGATCCAGTATCTTTTTCGTCAAGCTTTCTCGTGGGTTGTCGTGCTCATCGTGAGTGACCGCCAAGCGATAAAGTTTGCCAGTTGATTTTTCGGGAAATTCTACTGTCCAACTGCCGTCATCCTGAGAAACCATCGAGCGAACGGTTTCAACCTTTTCGGTGTCATCCTCGATAATCTCCAAATTCACCTGCTTGGCCCTTGGGGCATAAGCCCGGAACCAACTACCATTGGAACGTTCGCGATATCCGAATTCCCCCCTCGGTCTTTCCCGTTTAAGGAAGTCAAGCTTGTGGCTATCGGGAGAGCCACTTATGTGAAAGCTAATCATGTCCTTGCCTGTCCGGCCTTGTTCGAAAATAAAATTAACGGCGCCCGGAAAGTTTTCTTCGACCCCGGGGAACGGATCCGGCGGTCCGAGCCAAATGCCATCGTCCGTAATGAACTTGAACGCAAACGAGTCAAGGTGGGTGAGATCCTCCCAATTCATCCAAAGGCAAAGATTTTCACCCTCCAAATCCAGTTTCCAGCATTCGTCATTGATTGCTTCAGCCCACCCGTTCCATTCGCATGTCAGGAACACCTCGCGATCGTTCCACTTGAACAGGTAAGGGAACCGCTCGGGTTCGAGCAAGAAAACGACTTTGGCTCCGATTTTTGCGTAGCCTCCCAATTTAGCCCGTTCCCATGGGTCGACTGCCTCGAACTGAGAGCCCGCCATGCCCGCCATCTCTACCAAATCCATAGGCATGCTGGAACCATCCCAGTCCGTCTCCAAAAAAACGATGCCCTGCGTATCCTCTCTGCGCCAAATCTTTCCCCCTCCTTCGTACACCTCGGACAAGCAAAGCGAAGCATCGGCAGAACGCCAATCGAAAAATTTTGCTCTTTTGGGAAACAGTCGCCATTATGATGTTCTTATGTCGGGAACAGCTAAAGAACGCCTGTTGGTAGCTCTTTCGGGTGGGGTGGACAGTTCGGTTGCGGCTGCCCTGTTGAAGGATCAAGGGAATGAGGTTGAGGGCGTTTACGTCAGAACTTGGGAGCATGAGGACGACCTTCTCGGTGATTGTCCGGGGGCAAAGGATTTGGCTGATGCCGAAGCGGTGGCGGATACTCTGGGGATTTCGTTCCAAGTCGTGAACTTCATTGATTTCTACCAACGGGAAGTCGTTTTACCGATGGTAAAGGGTTACGAAGAAGGCATCACCCCGAACCCGGACGTTCTTTGCAACCGGGCAATGAAGTTCGGAGCATTGCTTGAGCATGCTCGCGAAAACGGTTTTGATGGTTTGGCTACCGGCCATTATTGCATCCGCAAAATTACCGCCGGTGGAAAAGCGGAACTTTGGGAGGGACGAGACAAAAACAAGGATCAATCTTATTTTCTAGCCCGGATCACGCGGGAGCAGCTATCAGGGGCGCGTTTTCCTCTCGGTCAAATTGAGAAGCCAAAGGTTCGTGAAATTGCCCGGGAACTCGATCTCCCCGTTGCCGAGAAGAAGGATAGCCAAGGGATTTGTTTTCTTGGAAAGGTCAAGGTGCCTGACTTTCTATCTAATTTTATCCAGGACAAGCCGGGTGATATCGTTACAACCAAGGGGGAAGTCGTCGGCCGGCATCAAGGTCTTCATCGATATACTCTGGGCCAACGCAGGGGGATTGGAGTGCCCTCGAATGCTGATCACGAAAATTTCGTCGTCACCGGCAAGGAGGAATCGTCCAACCAACTAATCGTTGCCTTCGAGAATCCCGAAGAGCCTACGCTTTGGGGAAGGCGTTATGAGGTCGAGAATCTTTCTTTTCTTGGAGGCCAGCCTCTTTCCGGAGAATTTGAACTTTTGGGAAAGACTCGTTATCGGGACCCGTCGGTTGCCCTGTCCTTTCGTTCCCTTGATGATTCTCGGGCCGAAGTGGTATTTTGCGAATCCCAACGGGCACTTGCCCCCGGGCAAGTGCTTGCCCTGTATGATGGAGAAAGGCTTTTGGGTGGAGGAACCTATGCTCCTTCCGCCTTGGGTCGGGCCGACCTCTCATGCACCTTTACCATTTCCGCTTGATTCACAGCTCTTATTCGATCACTAATAGGACAGTACCCTAGATCTTATTCTTCACAACATGCGATTACGCCTATCCAAGAAAACTCGGAAAAAATTGCCTATCGGGGATGACCAAGCCCCTCTCAAGACCAAGCAAAATCTTGAGGAGCATTTGCAATCCGCCGTTTCCTTTCTTCAGACGCAACAGAACGTGCTGGTACGCACCGTTGAGATTTTGGAGGAAATAGGAGATTTGGCGGCAACCATGAAGGCTGATATCATTCGTTCCATTACATTGGACGACGAAAAAAAATCCCGTGATAAGTTCAAGGAACTCAGGCAAGAACTCAAATGGCTTTGCAGTTTGGAGTTCAACCAGAAAAGCCTTTTCAGCCAAAACGGAGCCGATACTTCATTCAAACTTTTCAAGGATGCGAGTGCAAGCGCCCCCAAGATCAATCAGCCCGCGGCCCCCCATTTTCTAGGACCCCTGCAAGATTCGGACGAGCAGATCAATGCCGATCAAATCCAGAAATCCCTACAGGCCTTGCAGGAAATGCTTGGACAATCGGATGCGGCTGAAAACGACTTGCAAACCAGCTTTGAGGCTCTTGCAGCTGATCCTGAAGCCCAAAAGAAGCTCAAGTTTCTTGAGGAAAGAGTCAAAACTTGGGTCTCCGAAGTGATTGAAGGACATGACGGACTTACCGTTCAAGCGAACTTGCTGGGAAATCGCGTGGACGGATTGATTCGCGGTATTCAAGGGTTGAGTTCGGAATGAATCAGACTCGCCCCTCCTCGAACCCGTCACCCGGAGGAAAGGAAAGGCCTTTTCTAGGGATTCACTATGTTAGCTGCGGGACTTACGGCAGGATTTACAAGAACAAGACCGGGGATTCTTACATTGGGAACTGCCCTCGTTGCATGCATCCCGTCCGTGTCCGTATCGGACCGGGTGGAACCGGCAACCGCTTCTTCAAATGCTTTTGTCCTTAAGGGGAAGTCTAACACTTGGGCGATTCATTTCACTCTTCGGCAAAGGCAATTGTAACCCGCGGACACGGTATTGCTTCCGGCAAAACTTCGGATTCCCGCTTTCCCGAAGGTACTCTGGCGTTACAGGTTCCTGTCTTCAGGGATTTGGGTTTGGATCTCAGGGATTTTTTTTCTGGGACGCTGAACCTTTCGATTCATCCTTATTCTTGCCGGTTGGGCGTGCCTGATCATTCTTTTCCTCAAGTCAAGTGGACAGACAGTATTCCGCCCGAGAATTTCTCGTTTTACCGGTGTCGAATTCGCTTGCTTGGCGAGACGGATTTTGTCGGGGCCCTCGTTTACTGGCCACATCCCTCGACGAAACCGGAATTCCATCAGGACCCTCATGTGCTTGAAGTGCTAGCCCCAAGAATTCCGGGTGCGGATTATGGCAAGAAAATGGAAGTCACGGCTGATTCCAATACACTCGAATTTTCTCTTTAGGGAAGTTGATTCCATCGAAATTTTCACAGTTCGAACCCTTTTTTTCAAGTTTTACTTGTTTTTACGTGCTTTCCCGAATACGAGAGAAGTCCACGTGAATTTTTCAAATTATGAATAATCCCAGTTTTGCCAATCGTTGGAATGTCGATGAAATTGATCGCAACTACCTTAGGTGGTTGAAGTCACCTTCTGATTTGGAGCCTGAATGGCAATATTTTTTCGAGGGTTTTCATCTTGGTAATGAGGGTTCTTCTTCTCCTTTGCCCCAACCGGAATCAAGTTCTTCGGCAGTCGACTCAAGTGATTCGGCGATTGAAAAGCATGCCCGGTTGTATGGAGCAATTTATGCCTTTCGTGATATCGGTCATACGCAGGCCACTTTCGATCCGTTGCAGTTAAATACTGAAGAAAACCCCCGATTAAGCCTTGATCGATTGGGTTTTCAAGAATCCGACCTGGATGAGATTCATTTCACTGGTAATTATCTGGGCGGTCAGCGAATGTCCGTGGGCACTCTTTTCAAGCGACTCAAAAATACTTACTGCGGGAACGTCGGAGTCGAGTACCTCCATATACAGGCCACTGAAAAAAGAAGATGGATTCAGTCCAAGATCGAGCCCAATGAATGCAAACCGTCCTTTAGCCACGACGAAAAAATCCGAATTTTGCGTAAGATCATTCAAGCCGAGGAATTCGAGAGTTTTCTTCATACCCGTTACGTTGGGCAGAAGCGTTTCTCTTTGGAGGGAGGCGAAACTCTGATCACTGCCCTCGATACTATTTTTCAAAGATGTCCGGATGAAGGGGTGGAAGAAATCGTCATGGGGATGGCTCACCGGGGCAGGTTGAATGTTTTGGCCAACGTCATGGGCAAATCGCATGAGTTTATCTTCCGCGAATTTTCTGAAAATTTTGTCCCTGACGGAGCACACGGTAGTGGAGACGTCAAGTACCACCTGGGCTACGAAGCCGTGCGAACCACCTCCAATGGTCAGCAAGTCGTTATCCATCTTTCTCCCAATCCCAGTCACCTGGAAGCGGTGAATGGAGTCGTTGAGGGGAAAGCCCGGGCCAGACAGCGCCTTCGGGGAGACGCGGAGCGTAGCCGGGTGCTTCCTATTTTGGTTCATGGCGATGCCGCGATGGCTGGCCAGGGCGTAGTCGCGGAAGTCTTCAACTTTTCTAAACTGGCGGGATATCGCACCGGGGGAACCGTACACGTGGTCGTAAATAACCAGATCGGGTTTACGACGGACCCGGCGGATGCACGTTCAAGTCTTTATTGCACCGATGTGGCCAAAGCGATTGGTTGCCCTATCTTTCACGTCAACGGAAACGACCCCTTGGCCGTGGCAATGGTTGCGGAGATTGCCCTCGCCTACCGGCAGAAATTTCGCGAAGACGTGGTGATTGACGTCAATTGCTACCGTAAGCACGGACATAACGAAGCGGATGACCCTGCTTTTACTCAACCAATTCTTTACCGCAAGATCAAGGCAATGCCTTCCATTTCCAGCTTGATTTCGAAGCAACTGGTGGCGGAAGGAGAATCCACTGAAGAGGAGTGCGCTGAAATTCATAATCGCTTGCGTCGCCAGTTGGATGCTTCGCTCGAAAAAGTCAAAACCGTTAAGAAATCAAGCACCTTCGATGGCTCGATGGCGGTTCGGCAAATCCCTTACGATTTTACCCCCGTCGACACCTCCGTTGCAAAAAAGGAGTTGGACAAGGTCATCAAGGCTCTTTCCACCCGTCCCGAAGATTTTAAGCTTAACCATAAAATCAAGCGTCAGGTGGACGCCAAGGCCAAAAATTACAAAGCCGGTCAAGGTATCGACTGGGGGCTTGCCGAGTTACTCGCCTTTGGCTCTCTCATGCTTGAGGGAACACCTGTGCGCTTATCCGGTCAGGATAGTGAACGGGGGACATTCAGTCATCGTCATGCCGTGTGGTACGATTCGGAGGATCGGACCCGTTACTTACCGCTTCTGAATATGGAGGATAGGCAGGGCAAGTTCTGCGTGTACAACTCCCTTCTTTCGGAAGCTGCCGTTCTTGCCTTTGATTACGGGTATTCCTTGGATTATCCAAGTATGTTAAGTATTTGGGAGGCTCAATTTGGGGATTTTGCCAATGGAGCCCAAGTGATTATCGACCAGTTTATCATGAGTGCCGAAGATAAGTGGGGAGCCGTTTCGGACATCGTTCTCTTGCTCCCCCATGGTTTTGAAGGTCAGGGGCCAGAGCACAGTTCGGCAAGGCTCGAGCGATTCCTGCAAGGATGCGCCGAGGATAACGTCGTTGTGGCCAATCTGACCACCCCGTCTCAATACTTTCACGCCTTGCGCCGTCAAAAAATCAAAGAATACGCAAAACCACTTATAATTATGGCTCCGAAAAGCCTCCTCCGGCACAAATCCTGTGTATCCGAGCTCAAGGAGTTGACCCGGGGTGGGTTTCAGGAGTTTCTTCCGGACCCCGTACCAAGCACCAAGACCGAAACCCTGGTTCTTTGCTCCGGCAAGGTTTATTATGACCTTTTGGAGGCAAGGGAGGCAGTCAGGTCTCCCAAGTCAACCATCGTTCGCGTCGAGCAATTCTATCCTTTCAACAAGGAAAAATTCAACGAAGTGGTGAAACCCTTCGCCGATGCCAAACGAATTGTCTGGTGCCAGGAGGAACCCGAAAATATGGGAGCTTGGTCTTTCTTGGCTCCTTTTCTGGAAGAGTGTTTCGACCGTAAACCCGAATACGTGGGTCGCACCGCAACGGCAAGCCCAGCGACGGGTTCCCTCACGCTTCACAAGCAAGAGCAAGCCGAGATCGTAGAGAAAGCCTTGGGTCTCGACACAAACAAGAAAAAGTAACAACCCTTTTTTTATCATGGCCATTGAAGTAAAGATTCCCGCCCTCGGCGAGTCGATCAGTTCAGGTATCCTTTCGAGTTGGAAGGTTACGGAAGGATCCTATGTCGAGATTGATCAACCAATTTATGAGCTTGAGACCGACAAGATCACCCAAGAAGGTCTAGCCGAGACGGCCGGCTTGATCTCTTTTCTCGCCCAGGAAGGAGATGAAGTTGAGATTGGCGCAACGATTGCCAGTATTGATGAAGCCGCATCCAAACCAACGGGAGATTCCCCATCTGAGACCAAGCCATCGGATCCCGCCGAGGAAAGCTCCGAGGCCACCCCACCTGAAGAAAAAAAGGACCCACCCAAGGAAAAGGAGGTTACCCCGCCCCCCTCGGTTTTGGCTGAAGCTACCCCTGCCGACCCTACCATCCCCCATTCCCCTGCAGTTAGAAAGATTCTTGCGGAGACTGGAATCGATCCCTCCACTCTTTCTGGTTCGGGTAAAGACGGCAGACTGACCAAGGCCGACGTTCTCGGTGCAGTGAAGGCAGGATCGGCTCCTTCCACCCCAATTCCTGAACCAGCCCCTTCAGTCAAGTCACCCCCGCTCAAGGAGTCCGGTTCTAGTCAGATAGCAAACGAGCGCAGTACACGCCGCCCCCTTTCCCCAATTCGGCGCAAAATTGCCGCCCGTTTGGTCGAGGCTCAACAAACGGCGGCCATTCTCTCGACCTTCAACGAAGTCGACCTCACGGCAGTCATGGCCTTGCGTAAAAGCCACCAGGATTCCTTCGTAAAACAAAACGGGGTCAAGCTTGGCTTCATGTCCTTTTTCGTAAAAGCCGTAGTCCATGCTCTGCAGGCGGTTCCTGGCATTAACTCCCGTATGGAGGGCAATGACCTGGTGGAAAACCATTATTATGACATTGGTGTGGCAGTTGGCACCGAGAAAGGACTTGTCGTCCCGGTTTTGCGCGATTGCGAAAAGCTTTCCTTTGCCGAGATCGAAAAAGGAATCGTAGGCTTTGCCGAAAAAGCAAGATCCGGTGGCATTACCCTGGAGGACATGCAAGGCGGATGCTTCACCATAACGAATGGAGGGATTTACGGATCCATGCTTTCGACCCCTATCATCAACCCACCCCAAAGCGGAATTCTTGGAATGCACGCCATTCAGGAACGGGCCGTTGTGAGCAACGGTGAGATCGTCATTCGTCCGATGATGTATCTCGCCTTGTCTTACGACCACCGAGTCGTCGACGGCAAAGAAGCGGTGACTTTCTTGATCAAGATCAAAGAAGCAATCGAGGAACCGGCCCGTCTGGCCTTGGGAATCTAATCATGAGTAAATTGCAAGAGTTCGACGTCGTCGTAATAGGAGCTGGGCCGGGTGGTTACGTCTGCGCCATCCGATGCTCCCAACTGGGAATGAAGACTGCCTTGGTGGAGAAGAATCCGCGTTTGGGGGGGACCTGTCTGAACGTCGGCTGTATCCCGAGCAAGGCTCTTTTGCACTCCACCGAAATTTACCACGAACTCATGCATGGAGCGTCCGCCCACGGCATCATGGCCAAGGGGATTAGTCACGACCTGCCCGCCTTGATGAAAAGGAAGGACTCGGTGGTCGACCAGCTTGGCAAGGGCGTGAAGGGGTTGGTTTCGAAAAAAGGCGTGACCGTCCTTACCGGTTCCGCCCGCCTTCTCGGCGAGGGCCAAGTCGAAGTCTCTTCCGACCAAGCGAAAGAAGTGGTCAAGGCCAGGGATATCATACTTGCAACAGGCTCAAAGCCCGTGGAGTTACCCTTTCTGCCTTTCGATGGAAAACAGGTCGTTCACAGCGATCATGCGATCGCCTTTGACAAAACCCCCAAGAAAATGATCGTTGTAGGGGGAGGTGCAATTGGGCTTGAACTCGGTTGCGTGTGGTCGCGTTTGGGAACGAAGGTGACGGTCGTCGAATTTCTGCCCGAGATTTGTCCGCAATTGGATTCGGATGTAGCGAAAGCCGCTCGTCGGATCCTTTCCAAGCAAGGGCTTGAATTCATGCTTTCGACCAAGGTAGCGTCCGCCCGCTCCACCAAAACAAAGACCACTTTGACCGTAGAGAACGAAAAAGGGAGCTCGGAGATTGAGGCCGAGCGCGTATTGGTTGCCGTAGGCCGTGCTCCTTGTTCGGATGGACTTGGCTTATCCGAGGTCGGGGTCGAGCAGGATGAAAAGGGACGGGTTCTCGTCGATTCGAATTTTTCCACCAACGTTTCTGGTATCCGGGCGATCGGGGACTTGATTCCCGGACCCATGCTTGCCCACAAAGCCGAAGAGGATGGAGTCGCTTGCGCTGAAATCCTCGCGGGCCAGGCGGGGCACGTCAATTACGACATGGTCCCGGGAGTCGTTTACGTCGATCCGGAGATCGCCAACGTTGGCTTGAGCGAAGCACAGGCCAAGGAAAGACAGATCCCTACCCGATGCGGATCTTTTCCCATGGCCGCTAATGGTCGAGCCCTTGCGACGGGAGCAACCGATGGAATCGTCAAGGTGGTGGCTCATTCTGAGACCGACCGTTTGCTAGGGGTTCAAATCGTTGCCAAAGGTGCTTCTGAGTTGATCGCTTCCGCGGTTGCTCACATGGAATACGGTGGCTCGGCCGAGGATTTGGCCCGCACCATTCACGCTCATCCCACCCTGGCTGAATCCCTCAAGGAAGCTGCTTTGAGTACCGACGGTATCGGGCTGCATAGCCTTTAGACCTTAACGTGAGAGTTCCTCGATGGGCAGTGCTTGTCGGACTTCATTTTGGTCAAGCCACCATGCCTTTTCGGCAGTGAATTCGTAGGTGCCCTCAAAGCCCCTTTTGGAAGTCTTTTTGTCGAGTGCCCCAGAAAGTATTACCACTGAACCCCGGGGGCTGGTATAGCGCAGCTGGAATGCACCGGGAGAAAGGGTAAATCTTTTTCCCTGCCTTATGTCTCGAACCCTGCGAAGGTTGCATTTGTTTCCTACCGCCTGAGAGGATTCGACAAGGCCCAACGCTTCTCCGTCCTCAGTGAAAAGCAAACAGGGTCCGGGCTGCCTAAAATAGGCGGTCCAAGAGGAGGGCCTTGCCCGTCTATTGGCCAATATCTCTGATGAAAAATTAAGGGCACTCTCAGGAACTTTTTCTGCAACTGCCGATTTCCGCGATCTGCTCATCAATCCTAAATCCTTCTGCTCGGGAGCCGTTAGGGATTCAATCTCGGGCTCGAAACCTTTGGGTTTTGACCGCAAAATTTCTTCAACGGATTCTTCTTCGCGGATAGGACCAAGCTCAGCCTCTTTGCCTAAGATCGCTGGAGGGGTGGCACTTTGATAAGCAATCTGGCTTTTCGCTTGTCCCTCAGGTTTAGGAGAAGGTAGCAAAAGTTGCTCGTTCTTCATGGGAGCAGGCGGAACGGCGGCTAAAAAAGAGTCGGAGGCTGGATTCTTTTCTTTGGAAGAGGTGAGAGGGGCTGGTGGCACTGGTGTGGAAAAGGCGTCAGCTAACTTGATTTCTCGAGCATCGGCCTCGATTAAGTCATTGAGTGCCACGACTTCCTTCCGGGTTCGATCGGACAATATCGATTCTGCCTCCAAACTCGATAGAGCGATCAATTGTTCGTCCACATCCGTCATGATTTTATCAACTTCGACTTTTTTCAAGACAGGAGAATTTTGACTAATGCCAACGGAATCAGCGCTCTTTTTTGATTCACTACTTTCTTGCGCAAGGTCAGCTGCCTGGAGGTTAGCTTTCGTAATAGAATCAAAATCCTTATCCCCCTCGTAGGTGAGAGAAACCTCCTCTGATTCGGGTTCATCGAAAAGACTTGGATATCCCGCCAAAAAGGCAGCGCAGGCAGCGGCAGCGAGAGGACCCCAAAAGATTGGGCTGGAAAGTAATTTCCTTTGAATCGGCTCGGCTTCCAGGGAGTAGTTTTCACTTTTCTTTTCACCCTCCCCATTTTCCTCAACAATGGACTTTAAATTTTTGATGCGGTCAGTATCCAAAGACATGTCTTTTTCTATTTTTTCAAACGGTTGTTTGCACGCATCTTCCAGTAAACCGAGGGTACGACCGAGATTCTCTTTGGCATCATTCCACTCGGAATGCTCTGCACAAAGTCGTTCGATTTCCAAGCTCTCCTCGGGGCTGGACTCGTTGAGAAGGTAATCAATTAACCTTCCATCGTCTGGCTTTCTCAATTCTTTCTCGCTCATCAAGTTAAGCCCTCCGTTTTCATGTCAATGGTCAGATCCTTTATCACATTGTGTAGTTTAAAGCCTACATTACTGACGCTCAAACCACTTTTTACCGAGATTTCCTTATAGCTGAGCTTTTTTTCGAACTTCAAGTGGAGCAATTCGCGCAAGTCATCGGGAAGTATTGACAGAGCGTGCCTGACCCGCCCTTTGGCTTCTTTGCTCTCTAATTGAGCGGCTGGGCTTTTTTCATCTCGTTCAGAGCTATCCAAGAAATCCATTTGTTCTTCCTCTCCAATTGTTTGAACCCTTCCGTGCTTTCGCAAGTGACTGATGCATAAATTTCTCGTCGTTCGATAAAGCCAAGCCTTTGGTTCGCGAACTTTTTCCTCCTCTTTGAAAAAGCGAACGAAAGCCTCTTGCACCATATCCATTGCTTCATCTCGGTCGTTCAAGGTTTGATAAGCATAGATCATGAGAGGTTTTTCAAGTTTTTCAAACCATTCGCCCAACTGGCTTTCGGAGCCAATCGGTTGATCCGGTAAATTGGGAGAATCCTGCTGTTCGGGCATTCTAGACTATTTTGAGGGTTATGCATCCGAACAATAAAGACGCAAAACCGTGAAAAAAATTAGAAATTATTTTCAAATTTTCCAAAATCATCATTCCCCGAACAATTCCTTCATCCTCTCGAGCCCAATCTTAAGAGTTTCCGCCGGATCCTTTGCCCACCACTCCGCGTTGAAAAGTTCCAGGCTTACCGTGCCATCATATCCGATTTCCCGGAGGACCTCGATCTCGGCAGCCAAATCGATTTGTCCGTCTCCAATCATCACGCGATCGGGGTCGGTCTGGGAGCCGGGGCCTTTTCCCTGAGTCGCATCGTCGATATGGTAATGACTGATTTTGTCGAGGGGGATTTCCCGCAAGTCTTCCAAGGTAGACTCACTGTTCCAATTGTGAAAGGCATCGAGAATGAGGGTGGCATCGTCTTCCCCTGACCTTTGCACGATTTCCCATGCTTGTTTGAGGGTGTGTACGGATCTGAAGAAACTTATGTACTCGAAAGTCGGACGGATGCCCTCTTCGCGGCCGATCTTCAGCAATTCGCAATACCTTTCGGGCAAATGACCGGTCTCTTCCATTTCAAGCGGAGGCGTGGCAACAATGAAGGGAGCTCCCAAACGGGCCCCCAAGGCAAACCTTCTGCGGGCTTCGTCCAAAACGAGTTGATGCTCCCATCCATCGAAATCCCCCCATTGGCGCATTGCGATAACCGAAGGAACGATCATACCCTGGTCTGCGATTGCTTTTTCAACATCCGAGACTTCGCCCCCCCGAGCCACGAATTCCCAGACGTCGTTGAGCCAAAGTTCAATGCCATCGTACCCGGCTTCTCCCACCAAACGGATTTTGTCCATGAGGGCTTGTGGTTTAATGGTGCTGGTATTCAGGCAATAAATCATGTGGGATTCAAGTTAGCTAAAGTAATTGCGATTTTCTCAAGCCCTAATCGAACTGCAATGCAAGGCAAGGGTAATGTTTTTCTCAACAAAAATGGCTCTATCGAAGCCCTTAGCCTGCGGTTGCGGCTTTTATTGCCCCTGCTTGTTTTTGGGGAATGGGATTTTGTTCTCGAAGGAAGGAGGTTGTTTTTTATTTCCCGAACTCCGATTCCGGACCTTGTTTGCGTTCCTTTCGATCGTTTGGTCCAGCTGACTGACCAAGTCTTCGATTCGCATTGCGGAAGCACCGCATTCGTAGGCGCAGTTACGTATGAGTCCGTCATTGGTCGCGACCACGATCCGCTCGGGAGATTTGGATGCCAATAGCATCCTTTCTATGACCCCGTCGGCTCCTTGGGAGGAAGAGGAATGGATCACGGTATAGTTTTTCATGTTCGCATGCTTGGAAAGGCTTGAGCGGCTTCCTCTACCATCAAAGACTAAGGTAAGAACACAATGGTCTCCTGTGGCGAGAGGTTCGAGCAAACGCAACAGGCTGTCCCGGGCTAGGTTACGGTCCATTTCCAGTTCTCTGGCTAAAGTGGGAATTGCGTGCATCGCATTGTTCCCGTCCACTATCAGATGTTCTTGCATTTTCCGTTGATTCTTTAAAGGAATTTCAACTCACTATCCATCATTCTCCTTCAACCGCAATTTTTAAGTATATTTAGCATTTATGAGTTTAGCATTTTTATTTCCCGGTCAGGGCTCCCAG